>JBFMFE010000270.1:0-28628 GCA_040752295.1 bacterium | reverse complement strand
GTGCAAATATAACCTTCAAATGGCAGCCAAACTATTTTTGGCGCATCAGGAGGAATACACGGGAAAAAAGGTGAAAAAACTTAAGTCCGATTATGACGGCTTCACATTCCGCGAAAATCGGTGTTTAAGAAGCTTTTCTCCGATTTTGGAATCAACGACGGTCAGCTTTACCCCACGCTGGGCAGGCTTGAGAGGGACGGGCTTGTGCGCAAGGAGGTCGTCCAGCAGGAGGGGACCCCCAACCGCCACAAGTACTTCATCACGGAAGAGGGCGTCCGGCAGATGGTCGGATGGCTGGAAAGTTCCGAGGGCGAGGAACGCTCTTTCCGCTACGATTTCGTGAGGAAGGACGCCTTTTTCATCCGCTGCAACTTCATAAGGCACCTCGACAGGGACAAGGCGATTGGGAAGGTGGAAAGGCAGAAGGGGATCGTGAGCGACACCATCGCCGATTTCAAGGGGGCGCGCGATACGATGATCAAAATCGGGGTGGACCCACTGCGGGTGAAGATACTCGAATACGGCATCCGCAACCAGGAGGCGAGGCTCGACTGGCTTGAGGATTTTCTGGAGGAACTCAAACGTTACGATGAACATAAAGCCGGCGGCGCGTGTCGGTATGGAAAGGGCCAGGATGAGAACGGGGCGCGGAAAACGGACTTTAATGAAGCCGGGGACGGGAAAGATGGGCGATTAAACGGATGAAGACCTTATGAACGAAGAGGAAGCGGAAAAGATGGAGAGCCTGCCGAAGGCTGGATGGCTGTGCAGCTACACGCCGATTGAAATCCTGCATGCGGCGGGCATGCTGCCGGTGCGCGTGTTCGGGCACGGGGGGGCGATCAGGAAGGCCGACTCGTACATGCATCCCAACCTCTGCCCATACGTCCGTTCGGTGCTGGACGCGGCGCTGGACGGCGGCTGCGGACATCTCGAGGGCGTGGTGTTCGTCAATTCCTGCGACGCGATGCGGCGGCTGCGCGACGTTTTCGGGAGCTACGTCAACCTCGGATTCAATCACCTCATTGACCTGCCCCGCGGCAGAAGCGACGGGGACGTCGCCTACTTCGGGAGGGAGCTGGGAAACCTGAAAAGAGCGATTGAGAAGTGTTTCGGGGCGGAAATCACCGGCGAAGCGCTGGGCGATTCCATCGAAAAATACGAAAAATCCCGCGATTTGTATGCCGAATTGAACGATTTGAGGAAGGAAAGCCCGCCGCGCATATCGGGAACGGAGATGATGCGGCTCGGTTGGCAGATCTACACCACACCGCCGGAAATCTGGAGCGAAAGAGCCGAAAGCGTCTTAAACGGAAAGAAGGCCGCCTTCCCTCCCCCGCCCGACGGCGGACGGCGCGTACTGCTCGCCGGGAACATGATCCACAGCCCGGAAATCACGGAGTTCATCGAGGGTTGCGGGTTCGACGTGGTCTACGACGACACGTGCACGGGGGGGAGGTTCTTCGAGATGCCGATGGAAGATTCCGGCGACCCTTTCGGCGACCTCGCCCGGGCTTATCTTTTCAGACCCGCCTGCGCGCGGATGATGGTGATCGAGGAAAGGATAAGTCGGATAATCGAAAAGGCGAAGGAATTCGGCGCCGCAGGTGTGATTCACCACACGCTCAAATTCTGCGACACGTACCAGTACGACGCTCCCAATCTGAAGAAGTCCATCGAAGAGGCGGGGTTGAAAACGCTGTTCATCGAGGGCGACTGCACTCTGGGCGGCTTCGGGCAGATGAAAACGAGGCTCGAGGCTTTCGCTGAAATACTGTGAAGCCGGCGGTGACGACGGGCATGACCATGATGGAAACGTATTTTCACGATCTCGTCGAGGGGCTCAGGAAGAAGCTCGAAGAAAAGGAGACCGCGCGGCGGCGGTTCATACTCGAGGTGGGGCGTATAGGCGAGAGAATGTTCGACCCCGGGTGGTCGTCCGCCTGGACGACGGTCTTCGTGCCGTTCGAGATACTCAACTCGATGGGCGTGGCGGCGATTTTCGTGGAGTTCGTGGGCGCGATGCTCGCCGGCGCCGGCATCGCGAGGCCGTACTTCGAAAAGGCGGAGGGCGCGGGCTACTCCACCGACGGCTGCGCGTACCACAGGACGTCCATCGGCGCGGCAATGGCGGGCATGATGCCGGAGCCGGACCTGCTCATCGGGGCGACCTGCCCGTGCGACGGCGGCGCGAAAGCGGTCAGGAGAATAGGCGACCTCTACGGTAAGGACACCTTCATCATCACCGTCCCGTACGAAGTGACGGAGGAATCCATCGGCTACATGGTCGCCCAGTTCCGGCGGATGATAGATTTCATCACCGAGCGGACCGGCAGGAAGCTCGACGTAGACAAGCTACGGGAAGCCGTCAGGTTCGGCAACGAGGGGTGCAGGTACATGACGGAGGCGCTTGAACTCTGCAAGAACGTGCCGGCGCCGAACAACTCGAACGACCTGAAAAACTTCATCATATACGTCCTGATCTCCGGCACGAAGGAAGGGGTGGAGGTGTCGAAACTCTTCCGCGACGAATTCAGGGAGCGCGTGGAGAAAGGCATCGCGGGGCTTCCGGGCGAAAAGCACCGCCTGCTCTGGATACAGAACCGTATCCAGTTCAGAAACGGGCTGATCGAGATGCTGGAGAGAGATTTCAAGGCGAACGTGGTGCTCGACGAGCTGAACTACATTCACTGGGAGGAAATGGACGACAGGGACCCGCTGCGGGCGCTCGCGGTCCGCCAGATAACCCATCCGTTCACCGGTCCCGCGGGGCGGCGCGCGGCGATGATGGCGAAGCTTGCCGTTGAGTACGGGATAGACGGCGCGATCAACCCGTCGCACTGGGGCTGCCGGCAGAGCGGGGGGGCGAGGAACCTGTTCAGGGACGCGTTGGCGGAGGTCGGCGTGCCCGTCATTCACCTCGACGTTGACTGCGTGGACGAGCGTAATTACTCCGAAGGCCAGTTGCGGACGCGGCTCGAGGCGTTCATGGAGATGCTGTGAAACCGGTCGCCGGACTTCGGGCCGCCGGCCCGGGCAGAGGAACCCGTCCGGGTGCGCGAAGCCCTTTGTATCCCGAACGGTCAGGGCTTTGAACTTTCGGGGGGTAAAATGTTCTTCGGCGGAATAGACATCGGCTCGCTCACCGTGGACATGGTGATCGTTGACGGGAGCGAAAAGATCGTCGCGTACAACATCATCCACACCGGCGCGAACAGCAGGGTCGCGGCGAGGAAATGCTTCGACGAGACGCTTGAGAAGGCGGGTATTACGGAGGGCGATTTGAAATTCATCGTCGCAACCGGCTACGGTCGCGTCAGCGTGCCCTTTGCCGGGAGGGCTGTGACCGAGATCACCTGCCACGGCCGCGGAGCGTTCCGGCTTTTTCCGGAGACGAGGACCGTCATAGACATCGGCGGTCAGGACAGCAAGGTCATCAAATTAGGCGGCGGCGGAAAGGTGGCCGACTTCGTTATGAACGACAAGTGCGCGGCGGGCACCGGGAGATTTCTGGAAGTGATGGCGCGCGCGCTCGAAATCGAGCTTGACGAGATGGGGGAGATGTCGCTGAACTCGAAAAACGACATTGCGATCAGCAGCATGTGCACGGTGTTCGCGGAGTCGGAGGTCATCTCGCTGGTGGCGGAGGCGACGCCGAAGGAGGACATCATAAACGGCATCCACAACGCGATATGCAGCCGGATAGTGGGGATGGTTGACCGGCTCGGGAAAGAGGAAGAGGTGACCATCACGGGAGGCGTGGCGAAGAACCGCGGCATCGTCGAGACGCTCCAGAAGAAGCTCGGCGCGAAACTGAACGTGCCGGACGAGCCGCAGATAGCCGGCGCGATAGGTGCGGCGCTAATAGCGAAGGAAACGGCTGAAAAACCGCGTGATCCGCGGCTAAATCGAAATTACGCCAAGGGGTGATCAGAAGTGGATGAAGCGCAGATGAACGGGCTTGCCGAAAGGTTTCTCGACGCCTGGAACTCGCAGGAAGTTGAGCGAGTCGTCGCCGCGTACGCCGACGACCTCGTTTACCGCGACCCCAACACGCGCGGCGAGATAACGGACCCCGGCGACATGCGGCGCTACCTCACGAAGCTGTTCGCGGCGTGGAACATGCGCTGGTCGCTCAGGGAAGCGCACCTGTTCGAGGGGGAAGAGGGGGGGCGCGTTCCTGTGGCGCGCCTCGATACGAAAAGCGGACGGAGAGAAGACGGTGGAGATTGAGGGCATGGACCTCATCCTCGTCGAGAACGACCGGATCAAGAGAAACGAGGTCTACTTCGACCGCGCGGCGCTTGCGGCGCTCATGTGATTTAAAGGACCGGGATTTCTGTAACATATCTTCAGCGGAACCGGGCTTGATTTAACCCGAATTATTCGTGAAGCATGAATAATTCGGTCTCAAATTGAAAACCATATAAAATAACTGAGAACGATCTTGCGTAGTGATTATTGTTCTTCCGATTTGATTGTAGTGAATTTGTTTATTCTTTGAAAAAATACGCGCCTGGATTCGAGAACCATGGAAATTTGCTAAGCTTCGGCTTCAAGTTTCTCTTCTTAAAGAACTCATCGGCGGCAATCGTTTCGCCGGCAAACTGGCGGAAACTATACTCGTCGAATATAATCACCCCGCCGGGAACGACTTTGTCGTATAGGTGTTCGAGTCCTACTTTTGTCGGCTCATACAAATCGAGATCGAAATGAAGCAGCGAAATTCTGATTCCGGAATTGTCTCTAACGAATTGAGGAACCGTGTCTTTCACGTCTCCCTCAACTAAAACGATGCGTTGTTTCAACGGCACGAAGCGATCTGCATCGAACAATTCTATCAGACGTTTCAACTCCTGATAATAGTCGCCACCACACCAGCCGCCGACGTTTTTCCCCACTTCTTTGTAGCTTTTTCCGTCTTCTTTAGAGAAATCCTGCAGTCCTTTGAAATGATCAAAACCGTAGACCATCTTGTTCCTGTCGCCCATAGAAAAGCATTCGAGCATTCTGGCAAAGGTCAGCAAGCTTTCTCCTCTAAAAACACCCAGCTCTACTATGTCGCCAGGCAGATCTATAGTAGGTTTGAACAACTCGTAATACGTGAGTAATCGTGTTAACTTGATTCTTTTTATATAAAGCAGTATATTCTGCGCAATTTTCTCGGGTTCGTCCATGTGACCAAGCAATATGTTTCCGTATTCTTTGTCAACGGCCAGATTTGCAGAAAATCTTTCTTTGAAGAGGCGGTCTTTTACCGTGCTGACCTTTTTTTCTTTCTTTCGTTTGCCCATGTTGTCCGCACCTTATTGGATGGGTTTTTCAAAATACTTCACGTTAGTGAGGAAATTCTCCGGATTGTATCCTTAAAATACTTACAATTGTCATAGTTGCATATGATGTTGTTCCTGTTCAACTCGTCCGCCACAATCACAAGCCTCCGGGCGATTTCTTCGTTGCTCAATTTGCCCTTCAGCTTGGAAGATTCCATAAATGAGCTTTCCATGTAGCCGCTTGCCATAACATATTTGGGCTTGTAGCGTATAAAAAACTCCACCGTTTCCATGAATTCCTCAAAAGTTTCGGAGGGAATCCCCACGATTTGGTGCGTTTCAAGTTCTTTGAAATCGAGTTCTCTCAAGGTTCCGAATATTTCTTCCAAATGCGCCTTATTGTAAGGTCTGTTCATTAATTTAAGTATTCTGTCCGTTGCGGATTGGATCGGGACGCTCAAATGGATCAGTTTTTTTGTTTTTATCAGGCCGGCGAGATAGTCCTTGTACTCAAGAAAATCGACAGGGTGTACGTTCATAAGGCCTATTGTTACTCCATCCTCGATTCCCAGAATCGACGTGATGAGTTCTTCAAGAGAGGAACCGATGTCCAGGCCGTAACTTCCAACGCTGTCGGCGATAAAGACGACTTTCTTTGTGTTGGAATTCTTCAGTATCTCGCGGCATTCATTCAGGATATGTTCCATCGGGAAGCTTCGGTATGGCGGGAAGGCGAGCTTTTCCGCGCAAAATGAACATTCGTAAGGACACCCCTCGGATATGTATAACTTGATGAATTGATCGTAGTACGAGGAGTTTTTGTCGGGGTTCTCGTCCCTGTATTTGTGTATATCGGTTGTGATATTCCCCTCCGCAACGGTTCTTAGTATGTCAGGCTTTTTGGAACCCGGTTTGACAAACGTCTCCTCCAGCCCCTTTTCCTCCTCGCTCCATTTAAAATATCTCCCCGAGTACCTCTCGTTTAAAATCTCTTTATTGATTGCCGGGAGGCAACCGCAAAGTACGATTTTGTCTTCTCCGAACCTCTCGGCATATTTGTCGACAAAGCTGAGGCTGTTATCGCAAAAGTCCTGCCGAAACGAACAGGTCCACAGTAAGATCATGTCCGCAATATCCGGCTCGTTCACTAATTCATGCCCGCAATCCATCACGTATCTCTTGTATCTGTCAACGTCAAATCTTCTTTGCAGACAAGCGTTTAAGCCTTTTACGAAAACTTTCATTGTGGATTCCCCTCTTTATTCTTGTGTCGTGTATGACTTCTACTAAAAACGTGTGCCCAAATCTTCCTGACAGGCAAAAAATACAATACCAGTTTTGGTTCCCCTTGAAATGGAGTATTGGGGAGGCTCCTTTATGTGAGATTCAACCATCGGCATGAGCTGATTATATGACTCGCGGTCGTGCTGTCAAGGGTCTTCGATCCGCTTCCGGAAGTTCCGGGGCTACGAGCATGAAGGCTGGGCGCGCAAGCGCCTTGAGCGGCGGCAGTGGCGGGCGTCGCACAGCCGGATCGAGCCGATGAAAGAGTTCGACCGTCTCGTGCGCGACCACAAAGACGGCATCCTCGCCTGTACAAGGAGCCGCATCTCAAACGGCGCCCTCGAGGGGATGAACAACAAGATAAAGTCGCTCTGCCGCCGCTCCCGCGGTTTTCGTACCGACAGGTGTTTTTTGACAGCGGTTTATCTCAATTGCGGAGGTCTGCCCATTGACGAAGCGCTTAATTTTGCGCTACGATCGGTACAACAATTGGAGACGAGCCAAAACAATTTCCATTTTGAAGAACCGTTCAGGGTTGCCGTAAAGGGAAAAACCAACGAAATAACCGTCTATCAATTGCGGTTATCGGATCGATTAGTGTAAAAGCGAATGTTTCTTTATGTCAATTATAATTCTATTACCGCTATGAGCCGGTTTGTCGTTTCATTGGCTGTTACGGCGCAGATTTTGGCTTTGGCAGCCCTTTCGAACTTTGCGTTCGGAATCGAAGCCGCCAACAAGGGTGGTAATGAAGATAAGGACCAGCGGTTCATTTGCGATGAGCAGGGCCGCGCGCTGATCCTGCACGGCACGAGCATATCCAATTCTTCCAAACGCGACGGACACCCGTGGGTGACGCGCGAGGACGTGATCGGGCTGTCGCGGGACTGGGGTTTCAATTTCGTTCGTTACCTGATTTTCTGGAGCATGGTCGAGCCGGAACCGGGCGTCTACGACGACGATTATCTAAACGAGGTCGCGAAGCGGATGGACTGGTTCGCCGAAGCCGGAATCCACGTGGTTCTGGACATGCACCAGGACCTTTGGGGGCCGTCCCTCAATTCCTGTTTCCCGGTGGAGATTTACAACGGCGCGCCTGATTGGGCGACTGTCACCGATGGGCTTCCGAACAACTCGGAATATTGCCGGTCCGGTTGGGAAAGGCTTTACACGTCGCCGGATCTGACTCGCGCTTTCGACGCATTTTTCGATTACGCCGGCGATCATCCGGAGCTTCAGGACCACTACGCCGCGACGTGGGCGCACGTGGCTGGAAGGTTCAAGGATCATCCCGCCGTTCTCGGCTACGATCTCATGAATGAGCCGTGGCACGGCGCGGACATGTTTCGTGAGGAGAAATTCGACAAAACGAAGATGCACGGGTTTATCCGGCGCATGATTGACGCCATTCGCGCGGTGGACAACGATTCGTGGATTTTTTTTGAACCGCGCGCCGGGCTTGTCAACCAGGGTTTGCCATCATACATCCCGCCGTTGGCGGACCCGCGGTCCGGACCACAACGCCTTGTTTATTCCCCGCATATCTACCTCCAGTCAGTGTTGGATGGCAAGTATAAGACCGGCGCGGGAGACTTCGATGCATGGACTGAGAACCGGCGGAACGAGGTGGAAGTCCTGAAGACTCCCCTAGTCATCGGCGAGTGGAACATCTGGTCCGGCGGCGATGCGTACATGAACGACCTTCTGAATTTTCTCGATGACATGATGGCAGGATGGGCGCAATACTCTTACGAAGGCGCTTTTCTGGAGAGCGAAGAAGGCATGCTCCGCGTCTTTCCGCGACGGATTGCGGGGCGTCCGCTGTCATACTGTTATGATCCGGCGTCCCGCAGGTTTTTTTTAGAGTTCGAAACGAAATCCGGGGTCATCGGTCCGACGGAAATCTACATCCCGGCCAGGCGCCGTTTCCCGGAAGGTTGGGTACTGACGGTAAGCGATCCGGAGGGTACCTGGAAAAGTCGGTGGGACGAGGACGTGGAAATTCTCAGCGTCTTCACGGACCCTGCCCGGGAGAGGCATACAATCACTGTTGTGCCCGCCGATTGATGAATCGGCAGGGATACAGGCGGTGGACAGGCACGCAGGCGGGCGGGTGTCCCACCCGCAAAAAATAATTTTGTTAAGCCGTTTTTCAAACCGCCTAATAACGAACGACCTGAAAAAGAGACTTTTTGCACCGGAGTCAACAGTTGGAGACGAGCCGGAAGGTTTTCAAAGGAGTCGGGTGGCAAATTTTCAGTTTTCAAGCTCCGGTCCGTTCTCCCGTTTGACCGCAGTTTTTGAACACCTTAAGTCGGGAATCGGCTCCAAATTGGAACTCAGATCGCGTTATGGTATAATTGACATTGTGGGATTGGGGACATCATGGGGGTTTCGGCGATGAGAATAACCTACGATTCCGAAGTGGATGCCCTATATATCCGTTTTATCGAAGCCGAAGTGATATCAAAGCACGTTGCCGAAGGCATTGCCGTGGATTATGACGAAGACGGAAAAATCGCCGGCATCGAAATTCTCGATGCCGTTAAACGGTTCGGAAGCAGAGATGTATTCAAAAAAGTAACCCTTGAGACCCTGGCTTTGCAGGTTGGGCGTTAAAGTTTTGCTGCTTTCGTACCGACAGTTTTTTTTCACCGCGGTTTATCTCAATTGTGGAGGCAGGCCTGCCGCGGCTGCCGGTGAGTGTTCGCATGACTGTGCCGTTCTGCCTGTGCGTTGCACGCAGACAGGTGGCACGGCGGACAGGCACGCAGACATGACGCGGCAGGCGGGTCTGCCGATTGACGAGGCGCTCAATTTCGCGATATGATCGGTGCAAAATTGGAGACGCGCCCCATATTTTTATGAAATCGTGAACCGGGGTTACGGGTTTCGAGTGAGGAAAGGGGGGCGCGCGGGGGCATGTTCACAGGAATAATCGAGCGTGTCGGAACGGTTCTGCGGGTCTCGAGCGCGGGCGGCTCGCCCGGTCTCCTCGTTGACGCCGGCGCGCTCGCCGACGGTCTGAAGCCGGGCGACAGCCTCTGCGTCTCGGGCGTCTGCCTCACGGTCGCATCCTTCCGGGGCGGCGCCGTATGGATGGACGTCGGAGGGGAGACCCGGCGGCGTACCACCCTGAAGAACCTCGCTCCGGGCGACAGGGTCAACCTGGAAACGTCCCTCACAATGTCCAGGCCGCTCGGCGGTCATTTCGTTACGGGACACGTTGACGGAGTGGGCAGAGTGGCGGAAATAAGACACGAAAGGAATCAGCGGGTCCTTAAAATAGAATTCCCGCCCGACCTCGACCCGTTCATCGCTCCCAGGGGGAGCGTCGCCGTTGACGGCGTCAGCCTCACCGTGGGCGGCGTCGCCGGCAGCGCCTTCGAGGCGTACATCATTCCCCACACGTGGGAGAACACGACGATTCGCGGCATGAAGCCCGGCGGCGCGGTGAACATCGAAGCGGACGTCATCGCCCGGTACGTTCACAGGGCGCTGGGCGGCGCGCCGGCGAAGGGCGGGGGGCTTGAGGAGCTTCTGAAGGGCTGGGGCGGCGCCGTGCGCGGAACGTGACGCGCGGGTTCCATGTGATTTTTGCTGCCTGAACCCGGCTTCAAGGTTGACATTCCCGGCAAAAACGCTATCATATTTTCAGAGTGAGGCGGCGGCAGCGTCCGGTGATGCGGATTCGGGTGGATGCGGGCTGAAGGGAATGTGCGGAAAAACCATAAGGCTCAAGCGATTTTTTGAAATCGGCGACGTAGCCAAGCTGGCTAAGGCAGAGGTCTGCAAAACCTCGATTCGGCGGTTCGAATCCGCCCGTCGCCTTGCCTCGGGTGGTTAGTTCAGAGGGAGAACGTCTGCTTGACGTGCAGAAGGTCACAGGTTCGAGTCCTGTACCACCCACACGCCTGCCGCGGCAGGCGAATTTTTTGACGAGCGGGTCCGAGCGCGGACTTCGCAGACGGTGAAATGGACGACAAGGAACGACTCGACGCCCTCCGTCACTCCGCCTCGCACATCATGGCGGAAGCGGTAAGAAAGTTGTTTCCCGGCGTGAAGCTCGCCATCGGTCCGCCCATCGAGGACGGTTTCTACTACGATTTTCTCACGGACAAACCCTTCACGCCGGAAGACCTCGAAAAAATCGAGAAGGAAATGAAGAAATCCGTGAAGAAGCGGTCGAGGTTCGAGCGCTTCGAACTGCCCTACGAGGACGCCAGGAGCCTTCTCGAAAAAAACGCGGAGACGTTCAAGCTCGAACTCCTCGAAGACCTCCGCGGCAAAACCATAAGCTTTTACCGCCACGACGACTTCGTGGACCTCTGCGCCGGTCCCCACGTGGAGCACACGGGCATGGTGAAGGCGTTCAAGCTGCTCAAGGTCGCGGGCGCCTACTGGCGCGGCGACGAGAAAAACGTCATGCTCCAGCGCATCTACGGCGCCGCGTTCCCCGATAAGGACCAGCTCGACGATTACCTCGCCCGACTGAGGGAAGCCGAAAAGCGCGACCACAGAAGGCTCGGCGTCGAACTCGACCTCTTCAGCATCCATCACCAGGAGGCGGGTCCGGGACTTATATACTGGCACCCGCGCGGCGCCGTCGTGAGGGAAATCATCGAGGACTTCTGGAAAAAGCTCCACCGCGAGCGGGGCTACCAGCTTCTCTATACCCCACACCTCGTCAAAGCCGACCTCTGGAAGACCTCCGGGCACTACCAGATGCAGTACCCCATGTACTTCACGCGCATTGACGAGGACGAATACGGCGTCAAGCCCATGAACTGCCCCGGACACATTCTCATCTACAAGACGCGCACGCGCAGCTACCGCGACCTCCCCATACGCTACGCCGAGATGGGGACGGTGTACAGACACGAGAAATCCGGCGTGCTTCACGGGATGCTCAGAGTGCGCGGCTTCACCCAGGACGACGCGCACGTCTTCTGCGCCCGCGGGCAGCTCCTCGACGAAATGTCGGCGATACTCGACCTCACGCGCTTCATACTGTCGAAGTTCGGTTTCGGATATGAACTGCGCCTCAGCACGCGACCCGAAAAGTCGGTCGGCTCGGACGACAACTGGGATGCCGCGACCGCCGCGCTCGAGAAAGCCCTCGAAAAAACGGGGCTGCCCTACGACCTCGACCCCGGCGAGGGCGTGTTCTACGGTCCGAAAATAGACTTCAAACTCCGCGACGCCATCGGACGCCTGTGGCAGGGTCCGACCGTGCAGGTTGACTTCAACCTGCCAGAGAGGTTCGGCATGGAATACGTCGCCGGCGACGGCGGGCGCCGCACACCCGTCATGATCCACCGCGCGATTTTCGGCTCGTTCGAGCGCTTCATGGGAATCCTCATCGAGCACTACGCCGGCGCCTTCCCCCTCTGGGTCTCGCCCGAACAGTTCGTCGTCCTGCCCATATCCGAAAAACATCTTCGATATTCCCGCGAGGTGTGCCGCCGGCTCCTGAGCGAGGGCTTCAGGGGGTACGCGGACGAGCGGAGCGACACCATCGGCGCGAAGATACGGAGCGCGCAGCTCATGAAAATACCGTACATGGTGGTGATCGGCGACAGGGAAGCCGCCGCGGGAACGCTGTCGGTGCGCTGCCGGAAGGAAGGAGACCTCGGAAGCATGACGCACGAGTCGTTCGCCGGGCTGGCGAGGGAGCGGCTCGAACGCTTCGATTGACCGGTTGACGCGCCGGACGGCGCTGTGCTATATTTCCCGCGGCAGGTTCTGGAAAGGGAGGAAAAGAACCCGACCGTTTGAAAAAAAGATACTACGGCAAGGATTACGGAAGGACGAAGAGGACGTGGATCAACGAGCAGATCCGCGCCCAGAACGTCAGGTTGATCGGTCCCGAGAACGAGCAGTTCGGGATACTGCCTATCCGGGAAGCCCTTAAAAAAGCGGAGGAGTTCGAGCTTGACCTCGTCGAGGTGGCGCCGGACGCCGACCCCCCAGTATGCAGGATAGTTGATTACGGAAAGTACCTCTTCGAGAAAAAGAAAAAGAGCAGAAAGTCCAAAACCCATGCGGCGGAACTCAAGGAGATCAAGCTCAGACCCAAGATCGGCGAGCACGACTTCCAGTTCAAGTCCAGGCACGTCGAGAGGTTCCTCAAGACCGGCAACAAGGTCAAGGCGACCATCATCTTCCGCGGAAGGGAGATGGACTTCACCGAGCGCGGACGCGACCTGCTCATGCGGCTCGCGGACGCACACAAGGAATATTCCACCATCGAACGCGACCCCAGGCAGGAAGGAAGGATCATGGTCATGATCCTGTCGCCTTCGAAAAAGAGGTGATCGGCTCATGCCGAAAATGAAAACACACAGGGGAGCGGCGAAACGCTTCAGGAAAACGGGCGGCGGAAAGATCGTCCACAAGCGCTCCGGCATGAGTCACCTTCTGTACGGGAAGACGAAGAAAAGAAAGAGAAGGCTCAAGCATAAATCGGAGATCACCGGGGCGAACCTGAGAAACATCAGGTCCGCGCGCCCCTGAACCCGACTGGAGGAAAACAGCATGACCCGCGTAAAACGGGGAAAGACCGCAAAACGCCACGTCAAACCCGTGATGAAGGCGGCGAAAGGCTACCGCGGCACGCGGAGCCGCCACTACAAGAACGCCCGCGAAGCCGTCATGCACGCCCGCGCCTACGCGTACCGCGACCGCCGGAACAGAAAGAGGGACTTCCGCCGACTCTGGATCGCACGCATCAGCGCCGCGGTCAGAAACCACGGCATGACATACGGCAGGTTCATCGAAGGACTCAAAAAGGCGGGCGTCGCGATCAACAGAAAATCGCTCTCCGAGATGGCGATACACCAGCCCGCGGCGTTCCAGCGCCTCGTCGAAATCGCCAGAAGCCGTCCGGCATGACAGCGCGCCGCGCGTAGCGCCCCCGGCGCCTGCGGCTTTATCTCCACCAGGGAATGTCAGCCGTCATCGTCACAAGCCCCCGCAATCCACACGCGGCGCGGCTGGCGGCGCTCCACGCGCGCAAGGGACGGAAAAAACACGACTCCTTCCTCGTCGAGGGATTTTCAATCGTCGAGGACGCCCTCCGCTCACCCTGCCGCGTGAAGACGCTCGTCGCCAGGGACGACGTCGCGGGAACCGCCCGCGCCCGGCGGATTCTGAAGACCGCAGGAGCAGCCGGCGCGGCGGTCGTCACCGTGAGCGCCAGGGTCTTTGACGGACTCACGACCCGCGAAACGCCCCAGGGCATCGCGGCGGAAGTGGCGGCGCCGCCGCCGCGCGCGTGGAGCGAAACGCCGGCGGCGGGGCTTGGGATTCTCATGGAGCGCCTCGGCGACCCCCGCAACGCGGGGCTGCTCTTCCGCACCGCGCTCGCCGCAGGCGCAGGCGCCGTCTTTCTCACCCGCGGCTCGGTGGACCCTTTCAACCCCGCCGCGGTCCAGACCTCGATGGGCGCCGTGTTGTTCCTTCCCATCCATCCCGACAGCGACCCAGCCGCCGTGATCGGGCACTTCCGCAGGAGCGGGGGGAAGTGTTTCGCCGCCCTGCCGCGCGGGGGGAAGCGCATGGACAGATGGACGCCCCCCCCGCCGCCGGTGCTGTTCGCGTTCGGAAACGAAGCGTCGGGCGTCTCGAAGGAACTCCTCAAGTTGTGCGACGGCGCGGTGACGGTGCCGCTTTTCGGCGGCGCCGAGTCGCTCAACGTCGCCGTCGCCGCGGGCATACTCTGCTGCGATTACATGATCCGCCGTCCCGGCGCGGCGTGAACCCGCGCGGTTCGCGCCGCAGGGTGGACGGCAGGGGCAGCCCGTGCGGCTGCCCCGCACCCGGAAAGGAGGCGCGGGATGTATTTTGAAGGCAAGGGACCGGGTTTCACCGACCGCACGCTCGAGATCGCGAAAAAGGAAGCCGTCGGGCGGGGCGTCTCGCACGTCGTGGTCGCTTCCACGGGCGGCGACACCGGAGTGCGTGCCGCGAAACTCTTCGCGGGAACGGGCGTCAGGGTGGTCGTCGTGACGCACAACACGGGCTTCAAGGGCGAGGCGCCGAACGAAATGGACCCCGCCGCGCGCGCGGAGATAGAACGCCTCGGCGGCGTCGTTCACACCGGCACGATGGCGCTGCGCGGGCTGGGATGCGCGGTCAGGCAGATGTGCGGCAACTTCTCGCACGAGCAGATCGTCGCCGCCACGCTGAGGATTTTCGGCGAGGGGATCAAGGTGTGCGTGGAGATAGCCGCGATGGCGTCCGACGCGGGGCTTGTCCCCTTCGGAGACGTCATCTGCGTCGCCGGCACGGCAAGGGGCGCGGACACGTGCGCCCTCGTGAGGGCGAACAGCTCGAACAGGTTCTTCGACCTCAAGGTGAGGGAAATCTTCGCAAAACCCCGGGACTTCTGATCAAATGAGACCCGCGGCGGCGGGGCTGCGCCCGTCTTACGGTTCCTCGAGTGTGATCGCCTCTGTGGGGCAGGCGCTCTCGCACGCCCCGCACTCGATGCACTCTTCGGCGTGTACCACGTACGCCTTCCCGTCCCGGACCTCGAACACGTTCGGGTCCACCGGGCACACCTCGTGGCATTCGCCGTCTCCGTTGCACTTCTCGTGGTTGATTTTCGGCGGCATCTCACGCTCCCCTTCGTCAGGTATTTCGACCGGGCTTTTCCGCGCGCGCCCGTTCGGCGGCAGCCTTCGCGGAACCGTCGTGGTCCCGCTGCGCGGCAACGATCATTTTAAGAACCGCGGCGCATTATATCCACCGCCGGTTTTTCGTGTGCGGCTGACGGAATATTTTCCGCCCGCGGCGTTTGGGCGGCGCGTTTTCGTGGTAGAATATTTCCATCGGTTCGGCGAACGCGGGAATTTTACGCGCGCGAGTCGCGACGGGACGCCCTTGAGAACGGGCGGCGGGGGTGAATTCCAGTGAAAAAACGAAGGATTACGGCGGCGGCGTTCGCTCTTTCGGCTGTTTTCGCCGCGATGCAGCCGTGCGCGCGGACCGCACGCGCAGCCGAGGGCGAGCCTCCCGAACTGCGCAGGGGCTGGAACCTCGTGGCGGTCCCCTGCGACGTGTCGCTGAGCGAGCTGAGGCAGGCGCTCGGCTCCGGCGGCGTGCTCGTCTACGGGTGGAACGGAGAGGATTACGAAGGGGTCGAGGAAATGAAGCGCGGTCGCGGCTACGCGGTGAACGTGAACGCCGTGCTGAACGTCAGCTACGTGTGCGGGCGCGGCGAGGACGACTCGCCGGTCGTCGTGAAACTCGAACCCGGCTGGAATCTCATCGGGAATCCGTTCCACGAGGCGATAACCTTCATCGAGGCGTTCGGGAGCGGCGCGGATTCGTTCTCCGACGCGATTTACGAGCACCGCGGGAACAGGTTCGTCCAGCTTTCGAAGGACGACCGGATGAAGCCGTGGCGGGGGTACTGGGTTTACGCCCGCGAGGGCGCCGTGCTGACCTGCGGGACGAAGGCGCCGTGCGATGAGCTTACGATAAGGCGCGACGGAGAGGGAGCGGTGACCTGGGGGGCGACGGTGTCCTTCACGGCGTCCTGCGCGCTCGGGGGGCAGACGATGGACGTGACGGGCGGCGCCGTGTGGTCGGCGGACGACGGGAGCGTGCTTGGTCAGGCGGCAGCCGGGACGTTCAAAGCCGTCGGCGAGGGCGTCGCGACCGTCCACGCCGTTCACAACGGGAAGGAAAGCAACGGGATCGAAGTCCAGGTCGTTGATCCCCCCGCGAGGCTCTCGCTGAACGCCTTGCGGTACGAGGTGCCCGTCGGCGGGAAAGCGGCGCTTACGGCGGAGCTGGTCCGGCTCTCCGGCGCGCGCGCGAACGTGACGGCTGAAGTGGAGTGGAACGTCTCGGGCGCCGCCGGAAAGATCGAAAACGGCGGTTTCATCGCCGCAGCCGCCGGGGTGGCGCAGATTTCCGCCGTCCTCGGAGACCTGAAAAGCAACACCGTCGCGATAACCGTCATCGAAGAAGACCGCGTGGTTGAGTTGGAAATCTACGCGAACGATTACTCTTTCGAGATACACAAGCACGCCGTCCTCAAGGCGAAGGCGCGGTACTCGTCCGGAAGGCGCGAAACCGTCTCGGACTCCGCCCAATGGCGCGTCTCCGACCCCGCCATGGGCTACGTTCAGGTCGTGGAAAAGCGAGACTCGAACTACTACGGCTACACCGTCAAAAAGGTCGTCGAGTTCGTTCCGACCTCCATCGGCGCCGTTTCCATCTCCGCCGTTTACGAGGGAGTCGAAAGCAGCGCGATCACCCTCCTCGTCGTTCAGAAACAACTCATCTGGCTCGTTGTCCACTCGGACGGCGTCCCCCGTGAGCTTCCATGCCCCTATGAAGTCGAGTATTGCTACACCGGTTTCTATCTCGACAGGGGGGAGGAAGGAAATTTTTACGTCGGCGCGTCATACAACGACGGGAACCGTGAACGTCTGGAAGGGAGCGAAGTGGCGTGGGAAGTTTCCGACCCGTCCATACTCAAAGTCGAGGCGGACGGAAGCGTCGCAGGGCTTGCCGCGGGCATCGTATCGGTGAGGGCGTACAGGGACGGCGTTTATTCCGAGCGCGCCTGGGTGACCGTCGGCGCGGACCCGCTCAAAAAGTTCCTCGTGATTGAGCTGTCCAACCGCAAAGTCGTCGTCGAGAAAGGCTCGCGCACGAAACTGACGGCGCTGCTTTACGAGCCGGTCGAAGAAGGCGAAACCGCCAATTGCGTTTACTTCGGCGACTATCCACTCTGCGACGATTCGGACTTCAGGGTCACGGACGTGACAGACGCCGCCGCGTGGAGCGTGAGCGACCCGGCGGCTGGAAGCGTGAGCGCGGGGACGTTCGTGGGGCTTGCCCCGGGACGGACGGTGGTTCAGGCGTCCTACGACGGGCTGAAGAGCAACACGGTCGGTATCGAAGTGTGGGCGCCCGTGGAAATGAACGCCTGCGACCCGGACGCGCCGAACGAAACGGTGTGGATGGACGGGCTGAGTCACGTGACGCTCTCGACGGACTGCAAAGAGTACGCGCCGGGCGAACCCGTCCTCGTCGCGTTCTCGGCGGCGACCGGGCCGCGCGCGGGGAGATATCCCCTCGAAGTCTGTCTCGACCTCTACATATACGACGCGAATCAGAGACTCGTGAAGACCTTCCGCGACTACGGCTGCACGCCCGAGGGGCTTTTCCGCGCCCCGGAGGGCTACAGGACGCGCTACGAGTACGGCGCCGCGTGGGACATGAGGGACAACGCCGGCTCCCCCGTGCCCGAGGGAAAATACTTCGCCGTCGCAAGGTTCTACGTCACCTACTGCCCCGTTATAAAGACGGAGTTCGCCATAACCTCGGGCATCCGCCCGAGGCAGCCCTGACCCTTCGACCCGGGACGCGACACGGTTAAAATACAGGAAAGTGCGGATGCTCCCCTGCTCCGGGGACGGCGGCGATGAAAACGTTCGCGCTCATGGCGGTGATGATGCTGACGTGGCTCTCTTCGGGCTGCGCTTCCGGTGACACCGGCGACGCCGGCTGCGAGGCGCGCCGGAAGGCGATGGTGGAAACCCAGATCAGGGCGCGCGGCATAAGCGACCGCAGGGTGCTCGCCGCGATGCTCAAAACGCCGCGCCACGAGTTCGTCCCCGAAAACGTACGCAGCCGCGCGTACGACGACGGTCCCCTCCCCATCGGATACGGGCAGACCATCTCCCAGCCGTACATCGTCGCCCTAATGACCCAGGCGGTGAGGGTGAAACCCGGCGACAGGGCGCTCGAAATAGGAACCGGCTCGGGCTACCAGGCGGCGGTGCTGTCCGAACTGTGCGAGGAGGTCTATACCATCGAAATCATCCCCCGGCTCGGCAGAAGGGCAGAGAAGGACCTCAAGCGGCTCGGATACGACAACGTCCACGTCATAATCGGCGACGGGTTCCTCGGTCTGCCCGAAAAGGCGCCCTTCGACGTCATCGTCGTGACCGCCGCGCCCCCCGACATCCCGGAGCCGCTTCTCGAACAGCTCGCCGACGGCGGGCGGCTCGTCATACCCGTGGGCGAGGACTACCCCCAGAAGCTCGTCCTCGCCGGGAAGATGAACGGGAAGATAACGAGGCGCGTCATCACAGAGGTGCTCTTCGTCCCGCTGACCGGCGAAAACGTCGAGAAGATGAAGAAAAAAGCGGACGGGAACAAGAATTGACCCGATTGTCCACGCGCCGTGGATAATTCGGGAAGAATATAGAACGATGAACGTCGGGCGCGGAGCCGGTTTTTTTTCGCCGTCGTATGAGGAAGGAGGCGGAGCGTGACATCCAGGGAACGCGTCGCCGCGGCGCTTGATCACAAGGAGCCGGACCGCGTCCCGCTCGACCTCGGCGGCACGCACGCCACCGGAATAATGGGCGTGGCGTACAACCGGTTCCGCGCCCGCCTCGGGCTTCCGCCGGGCGAGACCCGGATATTCGACCCCGTCCAGCAGGTCGCGCGCGTCGAATCCGACCTTCTCGATGACATCGGCGCCGACTTTCTCCCCGTCGGCGTCGAGCCGGTCAACTGGCGGGACGCCGCGCTTCCCGACGGCTCGCCGTGCCTCCTGCCCGAAATGTGGCTGCCGCGCGACGACGGCGAGGGCGGCGAAATCATCGTCAACCCCCTCAACAACGACGTCATACTGAGACGCAGCCCGGAGAGTTTCCACTTCACCATAGTCGGACCGCTCATCCGCGAGATTGACTCACCGCGCGCGGTTGACGCCTACAGGGACTTCATCAAGATCGCCGACAGACCGTTTTACTACGACGAGAAGTTCGACTCGGTGCGCGCGCGGGCTGAACGTCTGCGGCGCGAGACGGACCGGTCCCTCGTGATGTGCTTCAGCGGGCACATCTTCGCCGGCGCACAGTACATCCGCGGATTCGAGAACTTCTATTCCGACCTCGTCCTCGACCCCGGCTTCGCCTCCCACCTTATGGGCACGCTCACGGACGTCTTCATCGAGGAGTTCGACGAGTTCATCGCCGCCGTCGGACACTGCATTGACGTCGTCCAGCTCGCCGACGACCTCGGCAGCCAGAGGGGACCACAGATATCGGTCGAGATGTACCGCCGGCTCGTCAAGCCGCACCACGCGCGCCTGTACCGGCACATCAAGTCCAGAACGGACGCGAAGATTTTCCTCCACTCATGCGGATCGGTTCACGACCTCATCCCCGACCTCATAGAGATTGGACTCGACATACTCAACCCCGTGCAGGTCTCCGCGGAAAAAATGGACACCGCCGCCCTGAAAAAAGAGTTCGGATCGGAGCTTGTGTTCTGGGGCGGCGGGTGCGACACGCAGAAGGTGCTGCCGTTCGGCACGCCGCGGCAGGTCGAAGACGAAGTGAAGCGGCGCATCGCCGACCTCGCCCCCGGCGGCGGATTCGTCTTCAACCAGGTTCACAACATACAGTGCGAAGCCCCGCCTGAAAACATCGAGGCGATGTACAGGGCGTTCCACGAAAACTGCGGATACTGACGGGTTCCGCCCGCCGCGCCCGGAAGGTCCGGCGTCCCGCCTCCGCCATGCCCCCCGATAAAACGACCGCCGGAGAAAACGCCCCGAAACCGGCTCACCCCGAGCGCCCCCGCGCGAAAAGGTTCGCTTCTGTCTCTCCGCTTCTGGTGCCCGTTGACAAGGAATACGACTACGCCGTGCCCGCCGCGCTCGCCGACGGCGTGCGCCCCGGCGCGATGGTCATCGTGCCGTTCCGCAACAGAAAAATCTTCGGCATCGTCACCCGCCTCGCCGAGGCGCCACGCGTGCCCTTCCCGAAGGAAGTCGAGGGTCTCGTCGGCGATTTCCGGTCGCTTCCACCCGATCTCGTGCGGCTCTGCCACTGGATTTCGAGAGTCTTTCTGTGCCCCGTCAACCAGGTCTTCGAATCGGTCTTCCCCTTCCAGAAACGCCTGAAAAGGTACGGCATTGACAGGTCGTCGTTCATGCAGCTCAAGCGCAAAACGATGCTCTACAAGAACGTCTCGCTCACCGACAGGGCGATCGAGGAGAAGAGCGCGAACGGCTTCGCCGCGCTCCGTCGGGCGAAGTCGAAACGCAAAGCGCTCGAGACGCTTTTCGAGTCCGGCGGCGCGCTTTCCATGGAACAACTCCTGAAAAAAGCAGGCGTCTCCGCGGCGACCGCCGGTGCGCTCGAGAGGGACGGCTGGGTGGCGGTGGACTACCTTCCCAAATCCATCTACCCCGCCGGCGTCTCACGAGTCGTCGAGACGCCGCCCCCGCTGTTCCCCGACCAGAAGAAGGCATTCGACGTCGTCGTCCCGGACATCACGGAATCCCGACACCAGGTGTACCTTCTCCACGGCGTCACGGGCAGCGGCAAAACCGAGATATACATGCACCTCGCCGCCGCCGCCATCGCCGCCGGAAAACGCGTCCTCATACTCGTCCCCGAAATCGCCATGGGAACGCAGATAATCTCCCGCTTCCTGCGCCGCTTCTCAAAAAGAATCGCCGTGTGGCACAGCGCGCTGTCGCTGACGGAAAGGCTCTACGAGTGGGAGTGCATCGCCTCGGGGTCGGTAAGCATACTCGTGGGCGCGCGCTCGGCGGTGCTCGCCCCGCTCGAAAACATCGGACTGATCATCGTGGACGAGGAACAGGAGTCCGCCTACAAGCAGGAAAGCGCCCCGAGATACCACGGAAGGTACGCCGCCGTTCACAGGGCGCGGCTCCTGAACTGCCCCGTCGTCCTCGGCAGCGCCACGCCCTCCATCGAGACGTTCCACATGACGCGCACCGGACGCGCGCAATGCCTCCACCTGCCCGAACGCATCGGCGAAAGCCCCATGCCCGAAATATCCATCGTTGACATGCGGAACCTGCCCGGAAAGAGGACCACCTCGGTCTTCAGCCCGCGGATGCTGCGCGAACTGATGCGCACCCTCGAGGAAAAACACCAGAGCCTCGTGTTCCTCAACCACCGCGGCTATGCCTGGTACGTGCAGTGCTTCCGGTGCGGCGCCTCTACGAGGTGCGGCGCCTGCGCCGTGCCCATGAAGTACCACAAGGCGGAAAACGCGCTGAAGTGCCATTACTGCGGCGCGGCGGCTGCCGTGCCGGAGCGATGCCCGGCGTGCAACAGCCGCGCCGTCAGCCCGGTGGGGTTCGGAACGGAAAAAGTCTTCAGGCAGCTCAGCCGTTTCTTCTCCGACGCGCGGATAGAGCGCATGGACCGCGACACCACCTCGCGCAAGGGCGAGTACAGCAGGATCATCGGCGAATGCGAGAGGGGTGAGATTGACGTGCTTGTCGGCACACAGATGATCGCCAAGGGCTTCGACTTCCCCGGCGTCACGTTCGTCGGCGTCGTGTCCGCGGACAGCATTATCAACATGCCCGATTTCCGCTCCTCGGAGCGCACCTTTCACCTGCTCACGCAGGTCGCCGGAAGAGCCGGGCGCGGGCGCGCTCCGGGACGCGCCGTGATTCAGACCTACGCGCCGCTCCATCCCCCCATCGTCGCCGCGCGCGACCACGACTACAACGCATTTTATGATTACGAAATTGAGGTCAGGCGCAAATCCCGCTTCCCGCCGTTCTCGATGCTCGTCAATTTCATCATCGCATCCGAGGACCAGGCGGAGGCGCGCGACACGGCGGTGCGCTTCGCCGCCCTGCTCTCACGCATCGTGGAGCAGACCGAAACAACCCACTTCCTCGACGCGCTCGGTCCCGCCGAAGCGCCCATCTTCAAACTGCACAACAGGTACCGCTGGTTCCTGTGCCTGAGGTCGTCCTCGCTCAAGACGCTTTTAGACGTCGCCCGCAGGGGGCTGGATTCGCTCACCCCCAAAGAACGGCGGCTGATTCACCCGGACGTCTTCCCCGAAAACATGATGTAGCCCGCCCTCACTTCACCCTGTCCCTCGCCGCCTTGAGCGTGTTCTTCATCAGCATGGCGATGGTCATCGGACCCACCCCGCCGGGAACGGGCGTTATGTGCGACGCGCGCTCGCTTGCCGCCTCGAACTCGACGTCCCCCTTCAGCCCCTGCTCTGTCCTGTTGACCCCGACGTCTATGACGACCGCCCCTTCCCTGATCCAGTCCCCCTTGACGTACTCCGCCCTGCCTATCGCCGCCACCACAACGTCCGCGCCGCGAACGACGCCGGGAAGGTCCCGCGTGCGCGAGTGACACACCGTCACCGTCGCGTTCTTGGACATCAGCAGCATCGCCACCGGCTTGCCAACGATGTTGCTGCGCCCGATCACGACCGCGTTCCTGCCGTTCACGTCCACACCCGTGCGGTCCAGCAGTTCCATGCACCCGTACGGCGTGCAGGGCAGGAACAGGTCCATGTTCATGATGTCCTCGTAGAACTTGATCGTGAGGAACTTCCCGACGTTCACCGGGTGGAACCCGTCCACGTCCTTCGACGGATCGATCGCGAGCAGCACCTCGTTCTCGTCCAGCCCCTTCGGGAGCGGCAGCTGAACGAGTATCCCGTGGACGTCGTCGCGCGCGTTCAGCTCGCGCACGAGTTTCATCAACTCGCCCTGCGTCGCCGTCTCCGGAAGCGTGTGCTCGATGGAGCGTATCCCGCATTCCGAGCACGCCTTCTTCTTGTTGCGGACGTAAACCTGCGACGCCGGGTTCTCGCCCACGAGCACCACCGCAAGCCCGGGAGTGAAACCGTACTTCTTTGCGAACTCGCCCACTTCCTTCGCCACGTCCGCCTTCACAGCCGCGGATATGGCCTTCCCGTCTATCAATTGCGCCGCCATCCCGTCACCACCTCCCTGTTCGTTTTTCCGGGTTTCCTCATTTCCTCTATGCCGACGCCTTTTCGGTTCGCGCTTTCATCCCTCAATCGTCCCGCTCTCGGTGATTATCGCGTCCACCCGCTCATCCCCTTCACCGGCGGGCACCGATTCGATCACCTGGAGGTCGAACGCGACCGCTATCCGCCGCGCCCGCTCTCCGAGTTCGCGAAAGAGCGAATCGTAGTACCCCCCGCCCCAGCCCAGGCGGTTGCCCCGCGCGTCGAACGCCAGCCCCGGACAGACCACCGCCTCGAGTTCATCGAGTGGCATCCGGCGGCATCTCGCCCCTGAAGGCTCGGAAATCCCCCACGCGCCGGGTTCGAGGTCCGCGGCGGGGTCTTCTATCTCGAAGACGTCCAGCCGCCCGCGCACGCGGTCCACTTTCGGCAGCCCCACGCGCCTCCCTTCCGACAGCGCCCGCTCGATCATCCCGCCCGTCTCGACCTCGCTCCTGAACGAGGCGTAGAACATGACGCCGCCCGCGGCGGCGAAGGGCGCGTTCCCGAACAGACGGTCCGCTATCGCGCGGCTCTTCGCCCTTCTCTCCGCCGGGGGAACTGAGTCCCGCAATGAAGCCATCCGCGCCCTCAGTTCCTTTTTCGAAAGCATGTCCCGCGCGCGGCGCTCACCGCGCCCTCGACATGTACGCCTTTATGAAGTCGTCGCTGTAAACCTGTTTGTTCAGGATGAGTTCCGCCGTGATGGCGGCGTGCATCAGTTCGGCGTCGCACACGTCGAGTATGGCGGCGTCAAGACCGTTCAGTATCGCCATCACCAGAAACGTCCGGTTCACTAATTCCTTCTGCGTCGTACCCTGCCCCGTGTTGCTCAACCCCACCACGATGTGAGGCGGCGGACTGCATATCAGCGTGAACTGCCTGATCGCCTCGAATATGAAGCCTATCTTCTCCTGGGCGTGCTTCACCGGCATGGCTATCGGGTCGAGGAGTATGCTCTCGGTGGGGAGTTCGAACTCCATCGCCGCCGCCATGATGTTCGCCGCGGCTTCGACCCTGTAGTCCACGTCGTTGGGTATCCCCCTCTGGTCCATCGTGAGGCAGATGACGCTCGCGCCGTATTCCTTCGCAAGCCCGAAGTTGACTTCCAGTTTTTCCCTCTGTCCGGTCGTGGAGTTGATCATCGTCTTCGCGATGCCGCTGTCCCGGCACGCCTGGAGACCGGCTTTCATCACCTCGTGCTTTGGGCTGTCAATCGCCACCGCCGCGTTCGGGGCGGCTTCGGCGACGCGCTCCACGAGCCACTTCACGGCGTCGGCAGGGGTCTTCGACGCGGTTCCGACGTTGACGTCCAGGTAATCCGCGCCCGCTTCGAGCTGCCGCAGCGCCCACCGCTTCACCGGCTCGCCGTCCTTTTCGGCTATCGCGTTCTTGATGTCGGTGAACATCCCGTTGATGCGTTCTCCGATCGCGATCATTTCAGTGTGCCTCCCGTTGGTGGATTCCGCGTCCCGGCGGGGGGCGCGGGGTCCCGGGCGCGCCCGCGGAGTCTCCCGCGCGCCCGCGTCACTTTTTCATCATCTTTTCGATGAACGCTTTCGCGGTTTTCACGGCTTCGGGGTGCCACATCACAAGTACGTCCGTGCCGCCCAGAAGGTAGGTCGTTGCCCCAAGCGCCTCCCACGCGATGCCGCGCCTGGACGTGTCCCCCCAGTGGGGAAACTCCGATTCCGGCGCCTTGGCTTCCTTGCAGCGCCACGTCTCCGTGCTCATGACGGCTATGATGGGCGTCGCCAGCATCTTGTCGCCTCCCAGTCCGGCGAGGCGGGACCGCTCCATGATCGAGTAGGCGTACTCCAGCCCGTACCCCAGCCCGCCGTTTGTGTGGAACGCCACCAGCCTGTCAAGCCCGATCCCCATGTCCGTCGCCAGTATGCACACCTGCTTCGCTATGTTTATGTCCAGCGGCGCCTCGCATATCACGTTGTGACCGTCCGCGATAGCGGACGCGACGATGGTCTTGGAGTTGCCCTCGGTTATGTCCCCGATGAGACACCGCTCTCCCTTCGCCTCCTGGCTCACCTGGGGAAGCACCGCGTTGTCCTTCTCCGCCTGACCGCAGCCCAGTATGATCAGCGGGACACCCACGGCGTCGAGCACCTTTCTGACCGCGCCCCTTGCGTGTGCGGCGTCCCTGTCGCCCCAGTCGGGGTGGGTCCCCATCAGGCGCAGGCAGATCATCGCGGCGCCGTACTGCTCGACGCACTTCTTCGCCCACGCCGCGGGGTCGGTGTACACGTCGGAATAGTATTTGCGCAGTTCGTCAGCCATTTCCGTCGGTTCGATATCCCACACCTCCATCGCCACGACCGGCTCGTGCGGCATCCCGCCGTCGTCGTGCAGAAACGGCATGGTCGTCTCGCCGCCGATCCTGACCACCGACGCCCGCGTGCCTCCCTCCTCCTTTAACGCCCCTATCGTCACCTCGGTTATCGGGTTTTTCCATTTATCCCTTACAGGTTCCACTGCCATCGAAACGTCTCCTTTCCGCCGGGCTTCAAGCTCGCGGGCATCGGGCTGAAGTCCGAAGTCCTGCGCCCGTCCTGCGCGGTCGTCACGCCTTCCACACGGTCTTGAGGTACGTCGAAATCCCCGACGCCTCGCGCGGTCCGACGAGCACCTCGCGCCCGGTCTCCTCCTCGAGTTCGCCGCTCATGACCGCCACGTAGCCGGGGATGACGAACTTTTTGTGATCAACGAGATCACTGACGCCGGAGCTTTCGAGCGCCTTTTTGATGGATTCGGGCGTGAATTTCTCCGCCGCCCACGCCGTGAGAACGGACAGCCCCTCAGTGTCCACGCTGATCAGGTACGACGGCACCTTGCTCGCCTCGACCTCGCCCTCGACGACGAAGTAGGTGAGCGAGAAGTTGGTCGTGACCAGCACCGGAGCGTCGCGTCCCGGCTCGCCCACCTTGTTGAGCTTCGGCTCCACCATGATCGGCTTGCGCGGGTCGGTGAAAACGTTCTGGCGCAGCGTCAGAAGCGGGAGCATCTGCCATTTTTCGATTGCGTTCGTCACGACGATGCCGCCGTACTTCGCGATGAACACGCCGACCTCGACCATCTCCATCACCGGGTCGGATTCGGCGGCGGTGATTATGAACGGGTACCCCAGCGGGCGGTAGTTCTTCTTGAGCGCAAGCCTGCGCGACTGCGTGACGTCGCGCAGCAGTTCGTTCATCCCCCGCGGTCCGGGGTCGAGGACGACGTCCTGCACGCCTTTCGCCGCCGCGTCGCGGGCGAGGGCCGCGAGGTCGTCGAGGCTGCCCCCAGACACGGTGAGAGGGCACGAACTCGCCTTCGCCAGCGCGCACATCGCGTCCAGCGTCGCCGCCGTCGCCCCGTGAATCAGCGGCTTGTCTTCCTTGCAGACCTCCAGCGCCCGTTCCATCGCCGCGGGATCTCCGGCGGTGAGCACGATGGGCAGCTGCGAAACCTCCATCACTTTTTTCACGGCGGCGGCGAACTTTGCGGGATCGCCGCTGTCGTTTCTGACCGCCGTCAGGTTCACGCCGATCTGCATCCCGACGCGCTCGAAGGAAAGCCCGGCGATGCGCCCGGCTCTCGCCGCGATTTCGTCTTCCGGCGCCGCGTCCGACACCGTGACGGCGATGCCCGTGGGGCGGTGGAAGGTCTCCTCGTGGCGGAACATCACGGTCTCGTTGCCCGTCTGGAACGGCTTTTTCACGCCCACCGTTATGAGCCTTATCGGGGGCGCAGCGGCGGCGTCCAGCGCCGACTTTGCCTCGTCGGACACGTACGGGCACTTGTCGAGCGCCGCCTTTTTCGCCGCGAGCTGCATCGCGAACGCCAGACACGTGGGAAAACCGCACTCGCCGCAGTTTGTTTTTGGAAGATGCTTGAAGATTTCCAACCCGGTCAACGCCATTGTCGCACCTTCTTTCCGGCTTTAATATGTACTGATTTTGGTTGCGGAGAAGCGTTCATGGCGGGGGCTATTTTATCATGGCGTGCGCGGGGGCGTCAACGGGTTGAAGAATAATTTGTTAAATAAATCACAAGTGCCGCGAATCAGACGAAAACCCGCCCAAAACGGAGGAAAACGCGCTCATTTCGCGCGCGTGAACATCGTCTCGGGGCGCCACCGCCACCCGTTGAGGTGCTCGAATCCGGCGCTGTTTGACGGCAGGAATTTTTTTACCGACCCGTCCGCAAGACGCCGGTAAATGTGATGAACGGTGAACGGGGCGTTCGTCCCGGCGCCGATGAGCGTTATCTTATCGATCATCTCCGGTCTCACACCCCCGACGACTAAAATCTCGCCGTACCCGCCCACGTTGACCCCGGGAGTGTACTCCTCGTAGTATCCCTCGTAGTTGAAACGCACGACGAGACCCCACCCGTGCTGCCCCGACGGATTGCCGGCGAAAAACGCCGCTTCCTCCTCTTTCGACGTCGCGGACACGAAAACGCTGTACTCGCGGTTCCCCGAGTAATGCTCGCTCATCAGTTCGCCCGCCCGCGGCGTCCCAGCGTCGCGTTCGTACCGCCGGACCGCCTCGCGAAGGTTGTACCTGAGGGCGACCGCACTGACGAGTGGGGGGTACGGCACGTGGAAGACGTAGTTTACGAGGTCGTCTATGAACAGAATCTTTCCGAGGGAAGGGTGGATTTCGGCGGCAGTCCCGCGGAAAAGCGTTATCTTCTCGTTCGGCGGTGTTTTCACGAGCCGTCTGCCCCGCGGACGGTTGAGAAGTTCCGTCCATTTATGTTAGCCTGAACCCGGCGATTTTAACACCTCCGGTAAATAGGGACGACAAACAGGGGACAGGGGGGCTGTCGAAAAAAACCTGAAAATCGAATTTTCGCAAATGTTTACTGAAATGAAGTCTGGTCTTGAAAGAAATGTAGAATGCAGAACGCCCAATGAAGAATGTAGATGTTCAAATCTTTCCTTTTAGATTCTGAGTTCTTCATTTTAGATTCATCATTCTCTTTTCCTTTCTCTTTCGCTAACATTGCATCAGATCAGCAAATAGTTGCGAATTTTCGCAAAAGTAAGTTGACGTATGGAAACAACGCTGCCATAATTCCTGATTGTTTACTCTCCCCTGAAGAAAAGAGACTCCCGAGCCGATTATCCTTATTGTATCACTTCATAAATTCGCTAACGTATTTTCAGAGGCGAAGCCTCCCTGGACTGCGGCGAGCCATCGCCGCCTTCATCTCCGATAGTCAAGGCGGTGTTCACACACCGCACTCCAAGGCGCTTCG
>JBFMFE010000269.1:0-3406 GCA_040752295.1 bacterium | reverse complement strand
CGGGTTTCATCGGTTTCATCTTCCGTATCCGTGCGGCGCGCTCGCTCTCGTCCGCCTCTTCGCGGGCGGCGTCGAACGGCGCGCCGGTCTGCGCGCCGCCGGCGGCGACACCGCTCCTCTCCCTCTGTACGAGGTAGTTCCCGCCGAGTTTTCCGGCGTACCAGGCGGCAGCGGACACCACGACAAGCCCGGCGACCAGCGCCGCCCAGAACAGGTCCCTCTTCTTTCCCCCTTCGTCTTCCAGTTTAATCCTCCAGCATCCTGTCTATGTTTTTGATTTCGTTCATCAGCGACTGTATCTGGCGTTCGACGTAGTAGCGCTCGACCTCGAGTGCCCGCCGGCGCGAGTCCAGCCCCCTTTCCTGGAGGCGGAGGGCGGCGAGCCGGCGCTCGATTTCCTTTCTCCGCGCCCTGTACGCCTTCCCCAGGCGTTCCTTCAGCAGTTTCTCGTTCGTCATGACCCCTCTGTCACCGCCCGCTCAACTCGTTGAGCCGCTCGCTTATCTTGTGAAGGTCTTCCTTGAGGGCGGCGAACCTCTGGTTTTCCTTCTTCACGATTTCCCCCGGCGCCCTCGAAAGAAAATTTTCGTCGCCCAGTTTCCGCTCCACCCGCTCCATCTCCGCCGCCAGCGCGCTCCGTTTCTTTTCGAGGCGCCGCATCTCTTCCTTCATCGCGCCCTCCGGAACACGCACGTGGATTTCCATCCCGGGCAGCAGCGACGAGAGGGTCTGCTTCCCGGCGATTTCCCCGCGCCGGAGGAACGATATCCGCTCCACGCCCGCGAGCGCCGCTATGTACGGCTCGCCCGCCTTGACGGTCTGTATTTTCTCTCCGCTCCCGGTGAGGACAATCACCTCGATCTTTTTCGACGGCGGGGCGTTGAGGTTCGCGCGGATGTCGCGCACGCTCCGTATGAAGTCCTGAATCAGGCTCATCGCGTCCTCCGCGTCGCGGTCGGGTTCCCAGGAGAGGGAAGGGCAGGGCGCCGCGGCGAGCATCCCTTCGGCGGCGGGAAGGAGTTTCCAGAGTTCTTCCGTGATGAACGGCAGGAACGGGTGCAGGATGGAGAGGTTGAGGGCGATGAGGCGGTGGAGGATGGCGGCGGTGAGTGCGCGCCGCCCCGGCTGCCCGGCTCTCAGCTTCGGCTTCGCGCTCTCGAGGTACCAGTCGCAGAAGTCGTGCCAGAAGAAAGCGTACGCCTTGTGCAGCGCCTCGTCTATGCGGTATCCGTCCATCGCCCGTTTCGTCTCATCGAGCAGGACTGCGGCGCGGGAGAGAATCCACCGGTCGGCGAGGTCGGGCGGCTCGTCCTCGAGGGCTTTTTCCAGCGGCGGCGCGCCGGGGCTGTCCATCAGTATGAAACGGGCGGAGTTCCACAGCTTGTTGCACAGGTTGCGCCCCGCCTTGAACCTCTCGTCGGAGATGTACACGTCCTGCCCCATCCCCGCCGACGACAGGAACGCGTACCGCAGCGCGTCGGCGCCGTAAACCCCGATCGTGTCTATCGGGTCAATGACGTTCCCGAACGATTTGCTCATCTTCTTTCCCTTCGCGTCGCGCACGATTCCGTGGATGTACACCTCGCGGAACGGCACGTCGCCCCCGAATTTCAGCCCGAACATCATCATCCTCGCCACCCAGAAGAATATGATGTCGAATCCGGTCACGAGCACCGTCGTCGGGTAGTAAACCTCCAGCGCCCTCGTCCCGGCGGGCCAGCCCAGCGTGGACAGGGGCCAAAGCCCGGAGCTGAACCACGTGTCCAGCACGTCCTCTTCCATACTGAGCGCCGCGGACGAACACGAGGGACACGCCGCGAGGTCCTCCACCGACGACGACACCGCGCCGCACGACCCGCACGTCCACACCGGGATGCGGTGCCCCCACCACAACTGCCTCGATATGCACCAGTCGCGTATGTCGTCCAGCCAGTTGAGATACACCTTCGTCCACTTCTCCGGCAGGAACCGCGTCTTCCCCTCGCGCACCGCCTCCGCCGCCGGCGCCGCCAGAGGTTTCGTCTTCACGAACCACTGGAGGCTCAGGTACGGCTCGACCGCGGTGTCGCACCTGTAGCACCGCCCCACCGAATGCCTGTACGGCTCCTGCTTCTTCAGCAGTTCCGCAGCCTTGAGGTCCTCGACCACCCTTTTTCTCGCCTCGTACCTGTCAAGTCCCGCGTACGGCGGATAATCGCCCGTGATGACCGCCTCCTCGGTCAGCATGCGGTGCTGCGCCAGTCCGTGCCTTCTGCCGATCTCGAAGTCGTACGGGTCGTGCGCGGGCGTGATCTTGAGGGCGCCGGTGCCGAAACTCATATCAACGTAATCGTCCGTTATGAGCGGTATCTCCCGCCGCACGAGCGGCAGCAGCAGTCTCTTTCCGTGGAAGCTCCTGTACCTGTCGTCTCCGGGGTTCACCGCCACCGCCGAATCGCCGAGCATCGTCTCGGGACGGGTCGTCGCCACCGTCACCGCCCCCTCGTCGCCTATCAAAGGATAGGCGATGTAGTACAGCGCGCCCTCCTCTTCGGCGTGCTCGACCTCGATGTCGGACAGCGCGGTCCGGCAGCGCGGGCACCAGTTGATGATCCGCGTGTCCCGGTAGATCAGACCCTCGTCGAACAGCCGCTTGAAGGCGGTGCGCACGGCGAGACTGCACTGCTCGTCCATCGTGAACCGCTCCATCGTCCAGTCCACGGCGCATCCGAGTTTCCTTATCTGGTCGTTGATACGCTCGATCGCCGCGCCCTTCCACTCCCGGACCCGCTTCTCGAAGCCCTCCCTGCCCAGTTCCGCCCGGCTCGTGCCCTCGTCCGCCAGCTGCTTCTCCACCACGTTCTGCGTGGCGATGCCGGCGTGGTCCGTGCCCGGAACCCAGAGCGAATCCGCCCCCGCGCTCTTCCTGTAGCGTATCAGCGCGTCCTGTATGCAGAGGTTGAGGGCGTGCCCCATGTGAAGCGAGCCGGTGATGTTTGGGGGGGGGATCACGATGGTGAAGCGCGGCGCGTCAGCCTCCGGGCGGGCGGAAAAGCAGCCGCCCTCGATCCACCGGGCGTACCATTCGGACTCGTATTCGGCGGGATTGGGTCGCCTGGGGAAACGGTCGGAATCAGACCGCTTTCTTCTTTCGGGCACTTCTCCCGGTTCCTTTTCCAAGGGGATTTCTCAGGAGCGCTTTGCCGATCACTTCATCAATGCTCCTCACGAAGACCACGTTCAGCTTCGAGCGTATGTGCGCCGGTATGTCGAGGTAATCCTTTTCGTTCTCGCGGGGAAGCAGAACTGTGGTCACACCCGCGCGGCTGGCGGCTAAAACCTTCTCCTTTACCCCCCCCACGGGCAGGACCTTGCCCCGCAGCGTGATCTCGCCGGTCATTGCGATGTTGCGGTTCACGGGCGTGCG
>JBFMFE010000268.1:0-3357 GCA_040752295.1 bacterium | reverse complement strand
CGCCCAGAACGGCGCCGACGCGGTGAGAACGGGCACGCCCGCCCACACGGCGGCGGGGACGAACAGAAACGGCGTCAGCGCGCGGCACAGCGCCGGTGCAATCGTGAACGCGCCGGCTCTCACGATCATCGCCGCCACAAGCGATGAAACCCCCACGGCGAACGCCGTAAACACGAGCGCCGCGTGAAACATCCCCCAGGAACTGCCGAAAACGCCGACGACCGGCGTCACCCACTCACCGTCGAACGACACGGCGCCCTGCCACTTCGTCAGCGACAACCTCGCAGCGAGCGACACCGCCGCGGCGCAGCCGATGAAAATCACTGCTCCGGGCAGCGCGACCGCCGCAGTCCCTCCCCCTCGCGCGCCGTCGCGCAGCGTCATCCACCAGTGAACTTCCGCGGCGCTCCGCACCGCGACCCGCCCGTCAGCGGCGCCGGCGCCGGTCTCGTACACGCCTAAAACAGCCGGCTTTACGCCCCCGGTGACGAACAAAAGTATAAAACCCGTCACCACGCTGAGCGCGAGCGCTACAGGCTCGAGCGGGGCGCCGGCGCGCGGACTCCCCCCCCCGCGGGTCGCGCCGGGCGCCGGATACGCCCCGACCGGCAGCCTTTTCCCCCATTCGACGTAATACAACACCGGCTTCTCACGGCGGTCCCGCGTGAACAACCCCGACAGATTCATGTAAGGAACCGGGCTGAAAACCGCTCTCATGTCGGGATAGTCCGCGTAGGAATGAAAGAATCTGCCCGCCGCGAATACCCCGCCCCCGGGCGAACTCCTGCGCTTCTCTATCTCCGCGGCGCGCCCGCGACCCGACGTCCATCGCCCGCCGCCGGGAGGGGCGCCGTAGGAAATCACCACCACCGGTTTCCCTTTCCGACCTGCGCGCACAACGTCCACGGCGCCGGCTTCCGCGAACCCTCCGGCGCCGGAGGCGCTCCTCACACAGTTCACCGCGATCACCGGAAGCGCTCCGGCGAACCTCTCTCCCCCCGAGCGCGCCGCGCCCGCGTAAACGGGAACGTCTCCCACAAGCGCCGTAAAATCCGCGACACGCTTCACGAACGTGCGAACGCGCGAATCTTCCGCGTCGAGGCTGCCGCCTATACCAGCCATCACGAACGACGGATGATTCCCGAAAACCTCCATGAGCGTTTTGAACTGACCCTGAACGTACGACACGACACCGCTCTTTGAAAGTTCCGCCGGCGGGATAAAACCGGTCGGCAGTTCCGCCAGAGCCATCAGCCCGAGCCTGTCGCATTCATCGAGCGCCTCCCGGGAAACAGGGGCGGGAAAAAACCTCACGGCGTTCCACCCCATCTCTCTGATCGCGAGCAGGTCCCTCTTCATGATCTCAACGGACGCGCGCGGGGCGGCGCCGGAATCGGTGTAATAATTCACGCCGTCCAGCCGGACTTCCTTCCCGTTAAGAACAAACCCCTTCCCCGAAACACGGAAATCCCGGAACCCGAACCGGCTCGAAACTCCGTCCATCGCTCCCGGCAGCACCAGGACCAGGTCCAGCCGGTACAGCCGCGGGCTTTCCGGCGACCACTCAACCGCGCCCTTCAGAGTCAAGCTCATCTCCATGCCGTTCTCCCAGACGTCCATATCCGGAAGCAGATATTCCTCGAACGACAGCGCCCTCTTCCCCTCCGGGTCTCTCACCTGACCCATCAGCATCGCCCCGTCCGGCGCCTCGCCTCCGAAACGGACGCGCAGCCCGAGCCTGCCCTCCCCTCCCGCGGTCACGCCCGCGTCGATCCTCAGACTCTCGATCCAGGTGCCGGGCACGGCTTCGAGGAAAACGTCCCCATGGATGCCCGCCTCAGGGCGCCAGCCGCGGAAGTTAAGCGGGAACCGCCCCCCGGCGGGCGGCGCCACCCGCAACTCGAGAAGGTTGGGGGTGTCAAACGTCACGAAAGGCGTTACGTCGAGGGAAACGGGCAGCCCCCACGCGCTTGCGCCCGCCCCTCTGCGTCCGTTCACAACGGGCGATACTTTTCCGAAAATCCTGCCGAAACACAGACGCACGTTTTTTCCCTTCCACTCTTTCGCGAGGCGGAAGCCGCGCGTGTAAACAAGCTCCGGCACAGCCGCCGGCGGAGGGACGTCCCACACCCCCGGCACCGGCACACTCCACGTCCGGTCGCCGCCCCCGGCGCGTACCGTCCATTCGCCGTTCAGCGATTTATAACCGCGGAACGGACTCGGGAACCCGCCTGAGGTCTCCAGCGGTACGATCTCGACGTCGAGAGGCGGCGCCGGCGATGCGCGGTAAATCAGCATGGACGACAGGAGGAGCAAAAGCACCGCGATGATCACGACGGCTTCGATGGTGCGGGACATGTCGTTACGGAATATAGTTTAAAATCGCCCTCGGGGCGAACGCAAACTCCGCGCCCCGCCCGGAAAGGAAGTCTGCGCAGACAGAGGAATCGCGACGTTCAGTCTTTTCTTCTCGACGCCTTTTTCCCCAGCGCGCCGCCGGGGTGCAGGCGGGCGAAATCCCGCGCCGAAAATCCCCTCGCGCGGGCGGCGGCGACCGCGAGGGCGTCGCCGACGGCAAGCGCCGCCGTACTGCTCGCCGTCGGAGCGAGATCGAGGTGATCCGCCTCCCTCTTTACGCGTGTGTCTATAACGTGGTCCGCCGCTCTTCCGAGCGCCGACGCCGGGTTCGCCGTGATCGCTATCACCGCCGCGCACTCCCCGCGCACCACTTCAATCAGAGCGGCGAGTTCGCGGCTGCCGCCGCTGTGGGATACGGCGACGAGCACGTCCCCCCTCGCGACAACCCCGGCGTCGCCGTGCAGCGCTTCCGCCGCGTGGAGAAACACCGCTGGAATGCCAAGACTGTTGAGCGTCGCGGCGATCTTCCGCCCCACGTGCCCGGACTTCCCCAGTCCCGCCACCACCACCCTGCCCCTGCATCCCGCCACGGCATGAGCGGACTCCTCGAACCCGCTCCCCAGCCCCTCGCCCGCCGCCCGAACCGCCTCAGCCTCGGCGGCGAGAACCCGCCGCCCCCACTCAAGGTAAACCGTCTGCCGCCGTTTTTTCATTTTTCAAGTACGCTCCTCCGGATATACCCCCCGCCAGCCCTCCTGGCCCGCGGCGCAAGAATGTTTCACGTAAACCTATATGGGGTCATATAACTCCCCGTGAGAGAATCATAGAATTATAGAATATCAAAAGGGTGTGAGACAATGTCCGTGGTTCGTGAGGGTCTGCGACATAAAAGTGGGGAAGGGGAGATGTTCACCCGACGGCTGATTGGGTCTGCGACATAAAAGTGGGGAAATGTTCACCCGACGGCTGATTCCCAAAAGTCCTCGGTTCTGTTGGAGT
>JBFMFE010000267.1:0-15799 GCA_040752295.1 bacterium | reverse complement strand
GAAAACGGCGGCTGAACCGCCGCCCGGCGAAAAACCGCGTCCGGGAGAACCCCCGCGCGCCCCGCAGCGGCGCCCCGCCAAAGCGGAAAAAGCCGAGACGGCGAAGGCGACCGTGAGAGTTGACACCGAGAAACTCGACGTCCTCGTCAACCTCATCGCCGAACTCGTCATCAATCACAACAAGATGGAGCAGGAAATACGCGCGCTCAGACAGCACATCGTCCAGCTGGGCGAGACGCTAGAAAACCTCAAGAGCAGCAGGAAAAAGGCTGTCGGGCACGCCTTCGAGGACGTCGCCCCGGAAAAGGTCCTCGAGCCTCTCGCAAGGCTCCTGCCGGACGCCCGGCCGGAGCCTGACAGAAGCCTCGGCGCCCTCACGCCGGGCGCGCTCACGTCCCTCCGCGCCGCACTGCGCGAGCAGGTCGTCAGACTCTACGAACACGCCTCCGCCGGCGAGCAGAACCTCGACTGGCTCGTCGGGGAACTCGCCGCGCTCAAGTCCGACCTCGACGCCCTGTTCATCGAGTTCCAGAACGACGGGATCAACATCGGGCGCGTCATAGACGACCTTCAGGACGAGACCATGAAACTGCGCATGCTTCCCATATCGCAGGTCTTCAGCAAGTTCCCGCGCAAGGTGAGGGACATCGCCCGCAGCCTCGGTAAAAAAGTGGACTTCGTCATGGAAGGCGAAGAGACCGAACTCGACAAGACGCTCATCGAGGAGATCGAAGACCCGCTCATGCACCTCATACGCAACGCCATAGACCACGGGATCGAAACCACCGAGGAGCGGACGCAGAAGGGCAAGCCCGAGACCGGTATGATACGCCTCACGGCTTACCACGAGGGCAACTCGGTCGTGGTGGAGGTCGAGGACGACGGCAAGGGCATGGACCCGGAGCGGATCAGGCGCAAGGCGCTCGAGCGGCGCCTGATCTCCGAGGAGGAAGCCGCGCAGATGGACGACCGCCAGGCGCTGAACCTCATCTTCATACCCGGATTCAGCACGAAGGAGGAAGTCACCGACCTTTCGGGCAGGGGCGTGGGCATGGACGTGGTGAAGGACAACATACACAAGCTGAAGGGCACCGTGAGGGTGAGGTCCGTGCCGGGCGAAGGCACGGTGTTCAAACTCAAACTCCCCCTCACGCTCGCCATCATCCAGTCAATGATCGTGAAGACCGGCGGCATGAAGTTCGTCATCCCCATGGACCCCATCGAGGCGACGGACCTGCTGACCACGGACAAGGTTTCGAGCGTCGAGGGACGGAGCGTCTTCCGGTACCACGACCAGGTGCTCCCGCTCGTGCGGTTGTCCGACGTGTTCCAGATCGAAAGCCGGCGTGACGAGGCGAGCGGACTGCCGGTGGTGATCGTGGGCGTGGCGGACGTGAAAGTGGGTCTCGTGGTGGACGAGGTGATCGAAAAGCAGCAGGTGGTGATAAAGACGCTCGGCGATTTTTTAGGGGACGTGCGCCACCTCGTCGGCGCGACGATCTTCGGCGACGGCTCCATCGCCCTCATCATAGACGTGGGGGGGATCGTCGCCTCGGTCTCGCAGATCGCCCAGCGCGCGGGGCGCGCCGGCGTCGCGGCGGAAGCCCGGCGCGCGAAGAAAATACTGCTCGTGGACGACTCGCTCTCCGGACGCCTCGCCCAGCGGGACATGCTCGAGCGCATGGGATACGGCGTCGCGGTCGCCTCCTCCGGATTCAAGGCGCTCGAAATGCTCCGCGAGGAAAAATTCAGCGCCGTGGTCACCGACATCAACATGCCGCGCATGGACGGCTACGAGTTCGCCGCGAAAATGAGGGCGTCCGAGCGCACGCGCCGCCTCCCCGTCATAATGGTCACGTCCGACATAAAGCGCGTGGACCGGGACCGCGGCGCCGAAGTGGGGATAAACGAGTTCCTCGCCAAGCCTTTCTCCGACGAGGACCTGCGCCAGGCGGTCGAGAAGCACATGAGAGAGTACTGAAGCGAATCGTCAACGCCGCGTGAACGGTGCGATGAACTTTTCAGTTTCATTAAGGTAGTGTCGCGTCAACCATAAAGTGACGTATTCGAGCCTGTTATATAATTGTAGGGCGGGGTCGCCGTACCCCGCCGAACGGAACAGCAGGGCGTGATAAATCGAATGTCGAATATCGAACAAGAAACCGCGGAATATCGAAGGAAAATTCAGGAAAAACTTCATCATTCGACATTCCTTGTTCGTTATTCGATATTCGTTTTTCAGCGCGACGTATGACCGTTGACATGACGGTAAAATGATGGAGAAGATGGAAGAGCTTCAGATACAGACCGAGTTCAACGTGCAGAAGGTGCTCTGGTTCTCCCTCGGGCAGGAGGACTACGGCGTGAAGGTCGAGTACGTTCAGTCGGTGATTGACAGCGCGCCCGGAACGCCGGTCCCCAACACCCCGCGCTTCGTGCGCGAAGTGGTCAACCTCCGAGGAACGCTCGTCCCCATAGTGAGCATCAGGGAGATGTTCGACCTTCCGCCGGCGGAGAACGGCGGCGAGGGCACGATGGTGATACTCAAGGTGGACACCATGATGGTGGGGATACTCGTGGACGGGGTGAGCGACGTTCTGGACATTGATTTCTCGTCGCTTCAGCCGCCTCCCCCCTCGCTTTCCGCGTTCGGCGCCGAGTGCATAATGGGGATACACAGGCATCCCGCCGGAATACTGACGATACTGGACATATACCGCATCGTGAACATAGCGAAGGAGATGATATCGAAATACTCGTGAGCGCGGCGGGGGAAAACCCCCGGCGCCAGCGTTCGCCGGACGCCGCGTGAAAAACACCGGCGGCGACGGCTCGCGGCGGAGACGACTGAAAGGGGATGAGCTGAAAAATGCAGCACAAAAAAAGCATCAGGAAGTGCCTGCGAATCTGGATCATCTACCTGATCGCGATCCTCGGGATAATAGACTTCTTCGCGCTCGGGACGATATGGAACGAGAGGAAAAAGACGGAGAAGAAACTCTTCATGAGCATCGTCTCCAACCACGCGCGGGAGTCCAAGGAGCACCTCTCGAACCTCGTGACCTCGCAGGGTCCCCTCATCATGTCGCTGGACGACACCTTCGCGCAGTACGTCGGAGTCGCCCCCGACGCCCACCAGAAGTACATGATCGCGCGCAAGGACATGAAAAAGTCCCTCGAGGGACTCAGCGATTCGATAAGGGACCCGAGGGACGCGGCGGTGATGAAGGACCTGGCGAACGTTTTCAAACGCTACACGGCGAGGAGCGACAGGGTGCTGAAGTACTCGGACGACGCCGACGAGTCGGAAACGGCGTACGACGAGGCGTCGAAGCTCTCGGACGACATCATGGAGATGGAAAAACTGATAAAGAAGATAATTGACAACAACGCCGTGCAGGAGGCGGAGCTGAAACGCGCGGTTCACGAGGCGGACGTCAGGTTCGGCGCCGCCATCGTCGTGCTCGTCTTCGTGGCTTTCTCCCTGACCATCTGGGTCTCGAACGCCATAAGCAACAGCATCGCGCGCCCGCTCAACGAAGTGGTCAAGTTCGCTCTCGCACTCGCCGAAGGCGACCTCACCAGAACCCTCGCCTTCAAGCCGAACAGGATCGTAAGAAAAGAAAGCGAGATCGGGCGCCTCTGCGAAAACCTCGAGAAAATGGCGGGCGGACTCAGGGAGATGCTCAACGAGATCAACTCGTCCACCTCGCGCGTGAACGAAGGCTCGGTGCTCATCTCGCAGTTCTCGCACACCATCATGAAGGGAACCGACGAGCAGTCCCACTCCGTCTCCGACGCCTCCGTCAGCATCAAGGAACTCACCTCGGCGATTGACGTGATCGCCGAGCACTCAAAGGGCATGGGCGGCTCGGTGTCCGAAACGGCGGACTCCATCGAAAGCATGGTGGACGCCGTCTCTAAAATTGACGAGTCGGTCACCGACCTCACGAGCCAGGTCTCAAATTCCATGGCGGTCATCACGCAGATGGCGGCGAACACGGCGCAGGTGCACAAGAGCGCAAAGGTTATGGGTGAAGCGGTGCAGGAGACCTCCTCCACCATACAGGAAATGCTCGCCTCGGTGGAGGAAGTCGCTACGAACGCCGTCGAGATGGACAAGTCGGTCGAAGAGGCGTTCTCGACGGTGAACGAAATGCTCGCCTCAATCGAGGAGCTTTCGGCGAACAACGCCGCGATGAACTCCTCCATCACCGACGCCTTCGGCGACGTGGACGCGCTCATCGCCTCGGTGAACGAGGTCGCCTCCGACGCAAAGGAAATCACGCACGCCTCCGAGGAAGCCTCCAAGACCGCAGAGTCCGGCGGCAGGCTCATCAAGGAAACCATCGAGGGAATGAAGGGCATCAAGGTCACAGTGAGCGACACCGCGCGCAAGATACGCGAACTGGGCGAAAGCTCCGCCCAGATCGGAAACATCGTCAGCACCATACGCGAGATCGCGGACCAGACGAACCTCCTCGCGCTCAACGCCGCAATCGAGGCGGCGCGCGCCGGCGAGGAGGGCAGGGGCTTCAACGTCGTCGCTCAAAACATCAAAAAACTCGCCGAGCGTTCCACCGAGGCGACCAAGGACATCGAAAAACTCGTCCGAAGCATCCAGAAGGAAACCGAAAAGGTCGTCAGCGCCATGGACGAGGGCGTCAAGGAGGTCCAGAAAGGCACCGACCTCGCAGACCAGGCGAGCGAAGCGCTCACCGGAATCGTCACCAGCGTCAACCGCACAGCGAGCCTCACGCAGCACACTTACGAGACGACCACGCGCCAGATTTCCGCGAGCGACAGGGTCAAACGCATGATGTCCACCGTCTCCGACACCGCAGGCGGCGTCACCACCGTCGCACGGCAGCAGCAGGAAAGCACCATCCGCGTCAAGGACGCTTTCGAAAAACTCAGAATGATGGCGCACCAGGTGCGAACCTCCACCGACGAGCAGAAGGCAGCCGGTAAACAGATAGCCGGCGCCGTCGAGACGCTCAACGGCATCTCCCTCCAGCTCACCACCGCCATCGAAGAACAGGAAAAGGGCAGCAACCAGATGGTCATAACGATGGAAAACATCAACACGAGGGCGCACGAAATTCAGGAGTCCATCAGCCGCCAGAGGGGCGAGGGCGAGCGCATACGGACACAGACCGAGAAGATGCAGACCCTCACCAGGCAGGTCACCGAGGCGACGCTCCTACAGTCCCAGTCGAGCCACAGGATCGTCGAAAAGATGACCTCCATCGGATCGATCGCGGAGAACAACGCCCGGAATTCCAACGACGTGAGAAGCCGCGCCGAGAAACTCGTCGAGGCGGTGGCGCTCCTCGAAAAGATGATCTCGCGTTTCACCGTAACCGACGACAGGGGCGGAGAAGCGCGCGGACTCGCACTCGTCGAGGAAGAAGCCATCCCGTAAACGCAGCGACGGCGCCTGAACAACCTGTCGGACAGGTCAGACAGGTCAGACGCGTCGGACATCTATGGAGCGCACGCCGAGGGTTCTCGCCATAGACGCAGGCGGGACCATGACGGACACCATAATCATTGACGAGCGCGGCGATTTCGTCGTCGGAAAAGCCCGGACGACCCCCGAGGACGAGAGCGTCGCTTTCACCGCTTCCTGCGCCGACGCGCTCCGCGGACGGGGCGCAGCGGCTCTCGAGGCGGCTTTCCCACGCGTCGTGTCCGGCGTCTACTCGGGCACGGCGATGATCAACCGCCTGATCACGAGAAAAGGACGGCGGCTCGGACTCATGGTGACCGCCGGGCAGGAGGATTGCCTGCGCCTCGAAAGAGGAGTCCAGACATATTTAGGCTACTCCTACTCGGACAGGCTGCACGTCGCCACGCACGTGCACAACGAACCCCTCGTCCCCGCCGGGAGGATACGGGGCGTCCGCGGCAGGATTGATTACGCGGGTCGGGAGGTCATCCCCCTCTACGAGGACGAGGTAGAGCGGGCGGCGGCTGAACTCGCGGCGCTCGGCGTCGAAGCCCTCTGCATCTGCTTCCTGCACTCGTACCGCAACCCCATGCACGAACGGGCGGCGAAGGACGTCGCGCAGAGGATCACGGGCGGGAACGTGCCGGTCTTCACCTCCTCCGAGCTTTGCCCGATCCGCGGGGACACGGCGCGGCTGAACACCCTTCTCGTGGAGGCGTACGCCGCGGACCCCAGCCGCGTCCAGCTCGAAAAAATCCGAGCCGAAACCCGCCGCAGGGGCGCGCGGTTCGACCTCCGGGTGATGTCCAGCCACGGCGGCACGATCAGCATTGACTCGAAGGAACTCGCGCGCACGCTCGTGTCGGGTCCCATCGGCGGCGTCGTCGGCGCAAGGCATCTTGCCGCCGCGCTCGGAAAAAAGAACGTCGTCTGCGCCGACATCGGAGGCACTTCCTTCGACATCGCACTCATCACCGGCGGCGAATACCACGTCAAGCCCAACCCCGACGTGGCGCGCTTCCTCCTCGCCATCCCCCTCGTCCAGGTGGATTCAATCGGCGCCGGCACAGGCTCGTTCGTGCGCGTCAACCCTTCCAACAACCGCGTCGAGATAGGTCCCGACTCGGCGGGCAGCAGGATCGGCATGTGCTGGCGCGGGGGCGGACTGGACGTCCCCACCATCACCGACTGCCACGTCGTGCTCGGACACATCAACCCGGACTATTTCCTCGGCGGGGAAATCAAGCTCGACGTTGACAGGGCGCACGCCGCGATCGCGGACCGCGTGGCGAAACCGCTGGGACTGGACGTCCACGCCGCCGCCGAGGGCGTGATCGAGATACTCGAGGACAACCTGCGCAGCCGCCTCCTCGCCGCAGTCGTGGGGCGCGGCTATTCCCCCGTGTCGTACACCCTGATCTCCTACGGAGGCGGCGGTCCCGTTCACGTCGGCGGCTTCACTCTCGGCGTCCCCTTCGAGGACGTACTCATCCCGTCCTGGGCGGCGGGCTTCTCCGCATACGGCTGCGCCTGCGCCGACTACGAGTACAGGTTCGACCGCTCCGTGGATTTCCCCCTCAATCCCGGAGCGACCGGCAACGACAAGATGACGGCGGCTTTCCTCATCAACGCCGTGTGGGACGAACTGAAACGGAAGGTCGCGGCGGAATTCGCGAAGTCGGGGTTCGCTGAAAACGAAATTTCCTTCCGCCCCTACCTCAGAATGCAGTACCTCGGGCAGCTCAACGATCTCGAACTGCGCTCCCCCGTGGACGCCATCTCCTCGCCCGGCGACGTGGACCTCATAGTCCGGGCGTTCGAGGACCTCTACGGCAGGGTTTACACCCTTGCGGCGAAATCGCCCGAACTGGGCTTCCTCTTCACGACCGCCGTGATGGCGGGCGGCGTCGAGGTCGAAAAACCCGCGCTCCCCGTGCGCGAACCCGGCGGCGCTGAACCGCCCGCGGAGGCGCGCAAAAAACAGCGCCCGACCTGGTGGAACGGGGGCTGGCTGGAGACCGCCGTCTTCGAGATGGATCGGCTGCGTCCGGGCAACGTCATCGCGGGTCCAGCCATCGTGGAAAGCCCCGCCACGACGCTCGCCGTTCCCCCGGGACGAACCGTCCGCCTGGACGAGCACCTGATATTTCACATGAACGCCGCATCCTGTCCTACGTTTGTTTAAAAATAGCGCACTATAATGTAGAATAATTTGGTACACAGTAATGCAACAGGGAGGGGCGCGTCATGAAATTCGTGTCTGTCAGGGAACTCAGAAACGAAGCCGCCAGGGTATGGGGCGACCTGAAATCGGAACGCGAAATCGTCCTGACTTCCAATGGACGACCCGTCGCCATCATGACCGCGGTGACGGGCGAAAACCTCGAGACGGAGATCAGAGCGGTGCGCAGAGCGCGCGCGCTGCTTGCACTTGAGCGGATACACGATGCGTCACTCGAAAAAGGTCTCGATTCAATCACCACGGACGAGATTGATGCCGCAATCGGAGAGTCAAGGCGCGGGAAAAAACGCGGGAAAAAACGCGGGAAAACCACAAGGTAAACCGCGCCTCATGAAGATCGTGCTGGACACAAACGTGCTCGTTTCCGCGCTTATATCCCCGCGCGGCTCACCGGCGCAGATACTGAGATTAATATTGGAAGGACATCTGACCTTGTGCGTTGACCCAAGGATTGCAGTCGAATACCGGGACGTCATCCCGCGCCCTGAATGGAGCTTCGACCTCGAAGACGCGAACGAAGTACTGACGGCGCTCCTCGACGAAGCGGTTGTAATCGGCGCCCTCCCCGCGGAACACCTGACGCCCGACAGGGATGATCAGGTTTTCGTGGACACCGCCGTTTCGGCGCGAGCGGATGCGCTCGTCACAGGCAACAAGCGGCATTTCCCGGCTGAAACCATCGGAAACGCGCGGGTGCTGTCGCCGGCGGAGTTCATGGACTTTATGCGGAAAAAAGAAAAGTAAACGGCATCGTGCGTTTCTAGTGCCGCGTCAACCATAAAGCGACGTATTCGAGCCTGTTATATATTATATATGTAGGGCGGGGTCGCCGTACCCCGCCGAACAGAACAGTAGGGCGTGATAAATCGAATGTCGAATATCGAACAAGAAACCGCGGAATATCGAAGGAAAATGCAGGAAAACTTCATCATTCGACATTCCTTGTTCGTTATTCGATATTCGTTTTTCAGCGCGACATATGACAGTTGACATGACACTAGTGACGGCTGAAGCGACCGAACCGGGGGAAACGCCATGAAAAAGAAATCGAAACCCATCGGCTGGGGCGGCGTCCCACTCAAAACGATGCTCGAGGAGAGCGAGCGGATGTTCGCCCGCACGGGGCGCTACATGGGTCTGGAGCGCCTCGAACTGAAGGAGCGCGAGCCGATCCGGTACGAAAAACTCTTCTCCCGCCTCAGGGGCGGGCTTGTCAACGCGAGGGAAACCGCGATGAACGTCTCCGCCTCTCCCATCGTGAAGGAAATAGGCGAACTGTGCTTCGCCCTCTACACCCCGGAGGGCGATTCAGTCGCCCTCTCCACCGGCATCATCGTTCACGTCCACACCATGAGCGACGCGATAAAGTACATGGTGCGCAGCGGCTACGAGGAAAACCCGGGGATCGCCCCGGGCGACATCTTCACCAACAACGACCCCTTCATAGGTGACGTCCACAACGGCGACGTCCAGACCATCGTCCCCATCTTCCAGGACGGCGAACTGATCGGATGGGCGGGCGGCGTCACGCACGAGATTGACATCGGCGCCCTCACGCCCGGCTCCGTCCCCGTGGGCCCCACCCACAGGTTCGAGGACGGCATTGACCTCCCCGCCCTGAAATGCGGGGCGGACGACGTCCTGTTCCAGGACCACGTCCGCCGGTGCGAGCGGCGCGTCCGCACCCCCATGTTCTGGAAGCTCGACGAGAGGGCGCGCGTCGCCGGCTGCCACATGATCAGAAAAGCCGTCCTCGAACTCGTCCGCGACGAGGGGCTGGACACATACAGGAAGTTCATCCGCGAGGTGATCGAGGAAGGCAGGCGCTCCTTCATCGAGCACATGAAAACCCAGACCGTCCCCGGACGCTACAGGTCGCCCGCTTTCTCCGAGTTCTCGTTCAGCGGCGAACCGAGACTCCCCCTCCACGCCGCGGTTGACCACCTCATGCACGCCCCGATGGAGATCACCATCGGCGGCGACGGCGTCTTCCACCTCTCCTTCGACGGCGCCAGCCGCTGGGGCTGGCACTCCATGAACTGCACGCCGTCCGCGATGCAGGGCGCCGTGTGGGTCCTGCTCTCTCAGCTCATCTTCTACAACGACAAGGTCAACGACGGCGCATACCTGGCGACGAGGCACAACTTCCCCCGCGGAACGTGGACCAACCCCGACAACGACATGGTCGCCACCGGCATCGCGTGGTTCTTCCTCATCCCCGGTTTCACGGGTATGTTCAGAAGCCTCGCGCGCGCCTTCTTCGCGAGGGGCTTTCTCGAGGAAGTCCTCTCGGGGTACGGACTGACCGGAAACGCCTTCCAGGGCGGCGGCGCCGACCAGTACGGCAGGCAGAGCGCGACGACCAACTTCGAGCTGAGCTGCGTCGGCGCCGGCGCCGGCGTCGTCAGGGACGGACTGGACTTCGCCGCCGCCATGTGGAACCCCGAGGGCGACATGGGCGACGTCGAGGTCTGGGAACTCATCGAGCCGTTCCTCTACCTCGGACGCAGGATCAAGCCCGACACAGCCGGTCCGGGCAAATTCCGCGGCGGCTCGGGCTTCGAGGCGCTTCGCATGTGCTGGAAGACGCCGTTCTACCTCCTTCAGAACATCAGCGTCGGCAAAGTGCACGCCACCTCCGGCATATTCGGCGGCTATCCCCCGGCGGCGCCCTACAGGAAAAACCTCTTCGGCACGAACGTCCTCGAACTCGGCGCGCGCGGGCAGCCCTATCCCGTGAGAGACGGCGGCGCGGCGGGGCGCGGACTGGAGACGGGGCTTGAGTACGCCCGGATGGACTACGACAAAAAAACGGTCACGCTCCCCGAGCCGTTCGCCGAGGGCGACCTCTACCTCTCGTACCTCATGGGCGGGGCGGGGTGCGGCGACCCGCTCGAAAGAGCGCCGGAACGGATCGAAAAAGACCTCAACGACGGATTCGTGACCGAGCGCTGCGCTCAGCTCGTCTGCGCCGCTCACGTCGAACGCGACGGCGGCGCCTTCCGCGTCAACCCTCAAAAAACCGCCGCGGCGCGCCGGGAAGCACGCGAACGGCGGAAACAACGCGCCCTCCCCGCGAGGGAGTGGATCGATCGCGAAAGGGAAAAAGTGCTGAACGGAAATTTCATTCAGCCCGTCAGAAACATGTACCGCGAATCCATGTCCCTCAGCAAATGGTTCGCCGGCGAGATGCGCTCGTTCTGGAACCTCCCGGACGACTGGGAAATGCCCGCCTGACGCCGGCGCCGGCTCGAACGGAGGCGAAATCGTGAAAACCTCGTACACTAAAAAGGAAATCGAAGACCTCGTTGACGCGAAACTCTCCTTCGACGACCTGCACCGTATGATGTCAAGCTTCAAAGACCCCGACAGGTTCGAAAAGTACATCGGGGTCCTCCAGAAAAAAGTCCCCTGGAACGAACCGATACTCCTCCCCCTCGGACCGCATCTCTACATCGTTCAGAAACCGGACGGCGCGCGCGTGGTGAGATGCGACTGCGGATACGAGTTCGGAGACTGCCGCGCGAACTGGAAGCTCTCGGCGCTCATACACGTGAGAAACACCGACGAATCGCTCCGCGAGGTCTATCCACCGATGATGCACTCGGTTCCCGAATGGATGGAGATACGCGAGTTCTACTGCCCCGGCTGCGCCGCGCAGCTCGAGGTCGAGGCGGTCCCGCCCGGCTATCCATTCGTCTTCGATTTCCTACCCGACATTGACACCTTCTACAGAGACTGGCTGGGAAAGGAACCGCCGGGCTGAACCCCGCGTCTCACTCGGTTCGCCAGCCCCGGTCGGAGACGTGCCTCAAAGTGAACGGCGACGAGCGCAGATGAACGCAAGGGAATTTTATAACAGGATAAACAAGTCGGAAAAAGACATAATCGCGGAATTCATAAACTTTCTTGACGGTAATGAGATTGATTATTGCGTTATTGGAGGGATCGGCATAAACGCGTATTGTGAACCGCTGATTACGCTCGACTTTGACTGCGTTGTATTTATGGAAAGCGCTTCCGATACGGTTAAAATTCTAAGAAAAAACAAAACTTTCAAGGTAAAGAAGCACCCTCATACGATTGAAATAAGATCGGAATATTCCGACTTGAAAATACACGTTCAATCGGATAAAAGATACCAGCCCTTTCTGAAAAGAGCGAAATACCGTAACGTCCTCGGTTATAACCTGAAGGTCGCTGCAAAGGAAGACATATTGCGGGGCAAAATCCGGGAATACTCCGATCCCGAGAGAAACGAACTGAAAAGAGAGAAGGATTTGCTTGACATCAAAAGACTTATCGCAAAATATCCGCGGCTGAAAAAACTGATCCCGGAAACTCCCGCCCGGGCGAGGTAATCCATTTTACGCACGTCCAGTGTTTATCGCCCCCGCTGATAAGCCGCGGACGAAGGAGGAGCAGCCGATGAAGCGTGTGAGCGTTCTTGAAAAGGCGCGGAGGGCGCGCGAGGCGGCGCTTGTCCTCGCCGGCGTGTCTTCCGCCGCGAAAAACCGCGCCCTCCGAGCCGCGGCGTCGGAAATCAGAAAACGCCGCGCGGATATCCTCGCCGCCAATTCCGCCGACGTGCGCGACGCGGAAAAACTCGTCGCGAAAGGCGCAATGACGAAGGCGCTCCTGAAGCGCCTCGCCCTGAACTACGGGAAGATCGAGGAAATGGCGCGCGGGATCGAAGCCGTCGCGGCGCTCCCCGACCCCGTGGGCGCGACGCTCGACGCCCTCGAACTCGACGCCGGGCTGAACCTCTACAGGATCGCCTGTCCCATCGGCGTCATCGGCGCCATATTCGAATCGCGACCCGACGTCGTCCCGCAGGTCGCCTCTCTGTGCGTCAAGTCCGGTAACGCCGTCATTCTCAAGGGCGGCTCTGAAGCCGCCCGCTCCAACCTCGCCCTCGCCGGCGCGATCTCCGCTGCCCTCGACGCCGCGCCCGGCATGCCCCCCAACGCCGTCCAGCTCATTGAGACCCGCGCGGAGGTGCGCTCCATCCTCGAACTGGACGACTACGTTGACCTCCTCGTGCCGCGCGGCGGCAAGGACTTCATCCGGCGCGTCATGGACAACACGAATATACCCGTCATCGGGCACGCCGACGGCGTCTGCCACGTTTACGTGGACGAACGGGCGGACATCGAAACGGCGCTGAAGGTCTGCTTCGACGCCAAAGTCCAGTACCCGGCGGTCTGCAACGCCATGGAGACGCTCCTCGTCCACGAAAAGATCGCCGCGCGCTTCCTCCCCCCCATGGTCGCCCGCCTCCGCGACGCCGGCGTTCAACTGCGCGCCTGCCCGGCGTCGAGGAAAATCGTCCGCGGTCTCAAACCCGCGACTGAAAAAGACTGGTCCGCCGAGTACCTCGACCTCGTACTCGCCGTCCGCGTCGTCGCCTCCCTCGAAGCCGCCGTGGAGCACATCAACCGCTACGGTTCACGCCACACCGACGCGATCGTCACTTCTAATCCCGCCGCGGCGCGAAGGTTCCTCGACCGCGTGGATTCCGCATGCGTCTTCGTCAACGCCTCAACCCGTTTCTCCGACGGCTACCGCTTCGGCAAGGGCGCCGAGATAGGCATCAGCACGGGCAAAACCCACGCCCGCGGTCCCGTCGGCATGGAAGGGCTGCTCATCTACAAGTACGTCCTCATCGGAAAAGGACAGACCGTCGCCGAGTACACCGGCGCCCGCGCGCGCCGCTTCACGCACAGACCGCTGAAAAAAAACTTCCCGCCGCCCGGCGGGCTGATCCACACGAAAAAATCCCGCCGACGCGCTGAAAATCCGCACCGGGGAGGGAAAATCACGTGAACTCAGGGCGCCATGGACAGGTCTATCAGCTCAGAAGCAGCTACTTCCGCGGCAGGGCGCCGGAAGGCGCCTACGGCGACGCCGACCCCGGAACCTACAAGTCCATCCCCGGCGCGCTCCGCGATGTCCCCCTGCCCGCGCCGCTCACGAAGGACGGGGCGCCGCTGTGGACGACGATGTCGGCGCGCCGCTCGGTGAGAAACTACGCAAAAGACCCGCTCCGCCTCGATGTGTTGTCGCAGCTTCTCTGGGCGGTGAACGGCGTCACGAAGCGCTCGTCGCATTACCAGCTCCGAACCGCGCCGTCGGCGGGCGCGCTCTATCCGGTCGAAACTTACCTCGTCGTCAACCGCGTTGAAAGTCTCGAACCCGGCGCCTACCACCACAACGTGCTGCGCTTCTCGCTCGAACTGCTGAAAACGGGGCGCCTCGGCGCCGCACTCTCGGACGCCTGCGTCGGACAGACGATGTGCGAGCGCGCCGCCGCGGTGTTCATCTGGACCGCCGTCATCGCACGGTGCAGGGTCCGCTATCACGAGCGCGCCTACCGCTACGTTTACATGGACGCCGGTCACGCCGCGCAGAACCTCTGCCTCGCGGCGACCGCCCTCGAACTCGGCTGCTGCACCATCGGCGCCTTCTTCGATGAGGAGGTGAACGCCCTCGTGGGCGCCGACGGCGAAAGCGAGTTCTCCGTTTACCTCGCCGCTGTCGGCGGAAGGTGAGCCGGCGGACGCCGCCGCGCGCCTCCATCCGGAGGTCGCCCATGCTCAAGGTCAACGAGGTCTTCCTCGGCATACAGGGCGAATCGTCGCACATGGGGAAACCGTGCGTCTTCGTCCGCCTCACCGGGTGCGACCTGGACTGTGTTTATTGCGACACGCGGTACGCGCGCGCCGAAGGCGACGATTGCCGCGTCGAGGATGTCCTCGCCCGCGTGGAAAAATTCGGGTGCCGACTCGTGAACGTAACCGGCGGCGAGCCGCTCCTCCAGCCCGTGTCCCTCGTCCTCATGGAAAATCTCCTCGCCAGAGATTATGACGTCGTGCTCGAAACGAACGGCGCGCGCGACGTCAGCCTCGTCCCGCGCGGGGTAACAAAGGTCGTTGACATCAAATGCCCCGGCAGCGGCGAGAGCGACAGGTGCCGCTACGACAACGTCCATTTCCTCGAAAAGCACGACAACGTCAAGTTCGTCATCATGAACAGGAAGGACTACGACTGGGCGCGCTCGGTGATGGAAAGGTTTGAACTCGCGCGGCGGTGCGAAGTGCTGTTCTCGCCCGCCTGGGGCTGGATGGAGCCGCGCGTCCTCGCGGAGTGGATTGTGGACGACGTGCTGCCCGTCAGGTTCCAGCCTCAGCTTCATAAATATCTCTGGGGCGATCAGAGGGGAAAATGAGCGCGAAGCGGGCGGTGGTTCTCTGGAGCGGCGGCGTGGATTCCACCACGACGCTCGCCGTCGCGGTCAACGATGGATTCGAGGCGTACGCCCTCACCGTTGATTATTCCCAGCGCCACCGCCGCGAGGTGGCGGCGGCGCGCCGCGCCGCGCGCTCGCTCCCCATCGCCGCACACGCCGTGATCAAACTCGACCTGCGCGGGATCGCCGCCTCAGCCCTCACCGGCGGCGGCGACGTCCCCGCCGGACGTTCCCCCGAAGAGATGCGCGCCGTCATACCCCCAACCTACGTCCCCGCGCGCAACACCGTTTTTCTCTCGCTCGCCGTCGCGTGGGCGGAAACCCTCCGCGCCCGCGACGTCTTCTTCGGCGCGAACGCCGTGGACTACAGCGGCTACCCCGACTGCCGCCCCGAGTACGTCCGCGCCTTCGAGCGCGCAGCCAATCTCGGCACGCGCGCCGGCGCCGAGGGGCGACCCTTCGCCATACACACGCCGCTCATCTCCATGACCAAGGCGCAGATCATCACGAAGGGGCTTTCACTCGGGGTGGATTTCTCACTCACGCACAGCTGCTACGACCCGGACGAACGGGGACGAGCGTGCGGAAAGTGCGACAGCTGCCTGCTTCGCCTCAAGGGGTTCCGCGAGGCAGGCGTCCCCGACCCCGTCCCCTACGCCGTTTGACGAGCCTCAACCTCTAAATTGCCCTGCCTGCCCCTGCTCCTGCCCGGACCTTTCTTTTTCTTACCACCTAACTTACCCCCGCCCGGCAAAGAAGAATCCGCATGAACAAAGGGTAATTGTTCGAAAACGGCTTTCCCGTTAGTTACAACCGGGATACTTCACCCCGAGAAGGCGAAGGATTTCGGCATGTT
>JBFMFE010000266.1:0-2560 GCA_040752295.1 bacterium | reverse complement strand
CACCCGGACGTGGTCATACACCGGCTCACGGCGGACGCCCCCCCGGACGTCCTCGTCGCCCCGTCGTGGGCGCCCCGGAAGAAGGAGACCGTCGCGATGATAGTAAAGGAACTCGAACGCCGGGACACGCGCCAGGGGGCGCGGGCGAGTCTGCCCCTGATGTCGGGGGGGTGAGCGTGCAATAAGCAGCCGCTGTAGCCCCCCAAAGATGTGTACTGCCTTACACGCTTTTCGTCAAAGGTTATATTTTCGATGTCTTCTTTCTTTTGAACACATAATAAGCGATTTATAAACACCATGAATCACAATGGGCGACTTTGCACAACAGAAACAACGTATTCACCTAAGTGTAGCACTTCAAAAGTACACTAACGAATTTTGCGCGAAGCGCCTTGGAGCGCGGTGAGACATCACCGCCTTGATTTTCGCGCTCCGCGCCGGAGTGAAGGCGGCAATCTCTTGCCGCACTCCAAGTTGACCGAAGCCGCAAAAAATACGTTGCCGAATTTACGAAATAGAGCACTAAGATACATTGTTTCTCTCATCCTACGACCTCCTTGCTTACCCTTTATGATAATATAATGAAGGAAAAATTTTCGAAGGTTTCTTGACATGTTTAAAGGAATAATTTAAAATGCAAAAAGACAGATATATAAAAAGCGAAAGATCGAACATTGATTCGCCGGGATTGTATATACAATCCCGGATGAATTGACTCCGGCGGGTTGGAAAACACAACCCGCCGCTGTTTTTCTTGGACAAAGAAAGGACATCAAGAAAATGAAAAGGGTTATGGTGTTCATAGACGGGAGCAACCTGTACCATGCGCTGAAAAAAGTTTATCTGCGGGCGAACGTAGATTTTGAATACATGTTGGCTAACCTCGTGACGCCTGGAAGGGAACTTATCAGAGCTTATTACTACAACGCTCCCGTCATCGCAGAAGAAGCGCCGGAAAACTATAGAAACCAGCAAAGATTTTTCAGCGCTCTTAAAAAAATACCTTATTTCGAGATAAAACTCGGCAGGCTTGTTCGAAGGCAAAACCGCATCGTGGAAAAGGGCGTTGACGTGAAACTCGCTGTTGATATGGTTTCAAAAGGGTTAAAAAACCAATGTGATGTTGCAATTTTAGTCAGCGGCGACTCGGATTTTGCGGAGGCGGTTCAGATAGTCAAAGACGCGGCAAAACACGTGGAGGTGGCATACCCGCTTTCCGCCCATCCAGCCAATGAGCTTCTGGACAAATGTGACGTTTATAAAGACTCTGAAGGAACCGGAAACCTTGAGGTTTCATTAGCTCCGGTGGCGCTTTGCGGGGCATAACCACGCTTTTACCAAGAAGGGGGTGTGAAATGAAAAAATGGCTCGCCGTCGTCCTCGCGGTTCTCTTCATCGCCGCCGCCGCTCAGGTCGCCCTCGCGCGCTCCAAAATCCTCGACCTCATTTTCGAAAACGAACAGCCTCAGCCGCAGTCGTACACCGTGCAGCTCACGATGACGGACGGGAAGGTCTTCACGCTCGAAACCACCGAATCGTCCTTCGACGACGTCACGTTCGAGGGAACCATGAAGGTGGTGCTCGAAGACGGCACGTATTACCTGAACAGCGCGCAGGTGGCGTACATAAGGGTAAATCCTGCTCCCTGAGGGATTCGGGCGGGAATCGCGGCTCAGGCGGGCGCACGACCCCCGGATGCGATTCGCGCGGGCGCGGGCAATCCGGGCGGGTTCAGGACCCGCCTCCATGCTATGCCGGAAACGGGGCGCGACTTACTGAAGGCGGTTCTCATCGGCGGAATTTCAGGGGGAACCCGCATCCCGGACGCCGTTCCGGAGACGGTGTGGAACGACCTCTGCGCGTCGGTCCTCGGCACTGACCTCGCGCCGCTTTTCTTCCACTCGCTCCAAAAGGCGGGCGGCGCCGCGGGCGGAGACGCGCTGCCGTTCGCCGACCGCGTCAGGCTCGCTTACGACCACACTGCGGTCAGAAACATAGTCATTCAGGAGGAATTCCTCAAAGTGGAGGAAATCCTCCGCGCCGAAAACGTACTCGTTTCGCCCCTTCAGGGACTTCACCTCATCGAGACCGTGTACGGGAACCCCGCCCTGCGGGGCATGTCCGACGCGGACGTGTACGTTCCCCGCACGCGGGCGGGCGACGCCTGCCGCGCCCTGCGGGCGGCGGGATACGCCTTCGTGTGGGAGTTTCTCGGCGCCGACCCCGCGGCGTATCCGAGCGGGGTTCAATTCCTCTCCCCCGGGGCGAAGCCGGTGCTCGTGGAGGTCCACTGGAACCTCGTCCGCGAAGCAGGGATACGGAGCCGGATACTGTCGCGCGGGGAGACGGCGGCGCTCGCCGCCGAGGTGGAGAGGGCGCGGGTCGAAGGCGCGTACATGGGCAGGGAGATGAAACTCCTCGCGCCGGAGCATTTCCTTCTTTCGATGCTGACGCATCTATTCAGCCACGGTTTCCGGGGCGAAAAGTGGCTCTGGGACGTCGTTTTTTTCATCGAGAAGCACGGCGGGGCGATGGACTGGAAGAGGTTCATGGACGCCGT
>JBFMFE010000265.1:0-2079 GCA_040752295.1 bacterium | reverse complement strand
ATTTTAGGGCTTGTCAAACGGAACCGCGCCGCCCCGTCCGAACAGTTCATCGAGGTGGCGAGAAACCTTCAGGACGCGCTCAACACCGTTTCCGCGGGCATGATGGCAGCCGTGCGGGAGCAGTCGAAGACCACCGGCGACATCAAGGCGAGGCTGGACAGGCTCGAGGAGAACGTGAAGGAACTCGCGCGGGGCGGCGTCAAGGCAATCCAGATTGAGGAAGTCAAAGACAAGATACTTTCCATGCGCCAGAAAATAAAAGAGAAAGACGAAGCGCTGTACAGGCTCAGGGAATCCATCGCCGTGCTCAAGAGGGAAAACACACAGCTGCGCGATTTCAAGCAGCGGCGTCTCGAATCGTCCGAGGAGAAAATACGGGAAGTGAAAGCCTACCGTAAAACTCCGCTCTTGAAACGCCTTCTGACCAGAAGACCCTGATTGGGGACGCCGGCGCCGGGCGCCGCTTCAGGAGTCCAGTTCTATGGATTCCACTATCATTTCGCGTCCCGACGCGATGCTCGTGTCGCTGCTTCCGCATTCGCCGCACTCGAACACCGGTTCGTCGCGCTCCGTGCGCGCGCCGCAGGCGGCGCAGTGCAGAACGAGCGGCTCGTCCGTGACCGTTATCTCTGCGCCCTCGAGGCGCGTGCCCTCCGTGATCATGGAAAAATAGAATTTCACGGAGTCGCCCACGAATGTCGTGAGCCTGCCGATCCTCAGCGAGACCCTTATCACGCGGGCGCCGGGGTCGGCGCGTCTGCGCTCCTCCTCGACTATGCGGACTATCTCCTGGGTGATGCCGAGTTCGTGCACGCGCGTCCAATCATAACGACGCGCCGCGGAAATGTACAGGGACACCCGCCCGCTCGCACCGTGATAAGCCGTTTTTCGGACGGAAAACGCCTCGCGCCAGCGACGACGTACATCCGGCGGTGACGCCGGGAACGTCCTTGACGCTGTCTCGCGCTCGTATTTACAATAGCGGAGGAACGGGGGGCGAAGTGAGCGGCACGGGCGGGACATCGGACCGCGAACGACTCAGGAACCTGCTTATCGAAAAATCCGTCAGGTTCGGCGAATTCACGCTCACGTCCGGCAGGAAGAGCAACCACTATATAGACGCGAAGCAGACCACGCTGGACCCGCTCGGCGCTCGCCTGACGGCGTCCGTCGTACTCGAACGTCTCGAAGGCGTCGCGTTCGACGCCCTCGGCGGACCCACGCTCGGCGCCGACCCGATACTCGGGGCGGCAGCGGCGGAATCGCACCGGAGGGGACGCCCCTTCCCCGTCTTCATCGTGAGGAAGGAACCCAAGAAACACGGCGCCGCGAGGCTCATCGAGGGACCACTCCCACCGGGCGCGCGCGTCGTGCTGATGGACGACGTCGTCACGACGGGCGGCTCGCTGCTCCGGGCGGCGAGGGCGGTCGAGGAACTCGGCTGCACGGTCGTGATGCTCGTCTCGCTCGTTGACCGGCTCGAGGCAAAGGACCCGGAACTGAGCCGCTACCGGTACGACCCCGTGTTCACCGCGGCGGACCTCGGAATCGAAACGGGCTGACCGCCCCGCTGCCGAATCGTCCGCGTCCTTTGAGCGTTTCGGCGTAAACGCCCGCATGAACGTTCGAGAGGCTGTTCACAGGCGGCGATCGATCAGGAGATTCCTCCGGAAGCCCGTTCCGAGGGAGCTTCTCGAGAGGTTCGCGGACGCGGCGCGCATGGCGCCTTCCGCCAACAACCTCCAGCCCTGGGAATTCGTCATCGTGGATGACCCCGGCACCGTCGCGGAAATTTTCCCCTGTCTCCTGTGGGCGGGCTACATCGCGCCCGCCGGCGACCCGCCCGAAGGTGAACGCCCAGCGGCTTACATCGTCGTCCTGCTTAACGGCAGAGTCCGCAGCGCAGGCGGCGAACACGACGCGGGGGCGGCGGTTCAGAACGTACTCCTCACCGCCGTCGAGGAGGGCGTCGGCTCGTGCTGGGTCGGCTCCGTGAACAGGACGAAAGCCGCAGAAATCCTCGGCATCCCCGAACACTGCCGGATAGACAGCGTCATAGCCCTCGGCTACCCGGCGGAG
>JBFMFE010000264.1:0-3072 GCA_040752295.1 bacterium | reverse complement strand
GGGAAGCGCCGGTCGGGGCGCGTTCTCGACGACGGCTTCCGCGGCGGGGGGTTTCGGCGGGGTTTTTTTCTTCGCCAGTTTGTCGTACAGGAGCATGCCGATGATCGAGAGCACGAGAACCACGATGATTATCATCCCGGTCCTGCTGAACACGATTCAGTCTCCCGCGATTGCGACGTCCAGCTCGATCCGCACGTCGAGTTCGGACGTGTAGTTTTTCGAGTTCATCCTGACCTCCGGGACGCCGATGAAACGCCTCATTCCGCGCAGCTTGAAAAGCACGTCGGAGACCTCCGCGAAGTTACCCTCGAAGGAGAGAGTCAGCGGCAGTTTCTCGGCGGTGAAGAAGCCCGCGTCGCCGCGCACCTGCACAAGCGCCGGGAGCGGTTCGCCCTCGCGCACGCCCACGTTTTTTCCGCCCGCCGTCTCGACGACGCCTCGAAGCAGTTCGATGAAGCCCGGCGCCTCGTCCGCGGTGAAAATCCCGGTTCCCATCTGCTCGAGCGCCGCGCGCTGAGTCCCGGAGATCGCCAGTTCCCGCGCGCCCGATTTGAGCTTCGCCGCCTGTATCTCCATGACCCGGTTCGCCTGCCTCACGGTGTCCAGCGTCGTCTTCAGCGATTTCCTCCGCTCGCCGTACGGGGCGACGATCATCTGGAAGATGAGCGCCGAGACTGCCAGGACGGCGACCGCGCCCGCCGCAGCCCTGTGAAGGGGAGTGAGACCGATGAGAAGCGTTGTCAGTTTCTTCATGGCAGGTAATTATTTACCGAACGGAAGTTCGTATTAAAGCGAGGAATGTAGAATGATGAATATCCAGTGTAGAAGTAAAGAATTTCGTTTGAAATTTTAGATTGGAAATTTCAGATTCATCATTCATCTTTTTCGATGGTTTCATTCCTGCCGCTTCGGATCGGTAAAGTGTTATCATGGCAGAACGTACCTGCATTGTATGGTGAAGCTCACCATGTCGTGCCCTCCGACGTTGACTTTTTTCCTGGGACCCAGTTCGGGCGAGCGGAACATTTCGGAGCGCTCGAGTGAGGCGAGGAAGTAGAAGATCGCCGGGTTGGAATCGGCGACGCCCTCGAAAACAACGCCGTCCGGCTCGCTGAGACCGAGCGAGACGAGCTGGACGTCCGAGGGGATTATGTTCCTGATTTCCTCGAGCACGCCGGTGAGCGCCGGCGTGACGGGTCCGTCGGCTTTCAGCGTCTCCACGCCCGCCGAATCGGGTCTCGCCCGCCTTGCGTTTTCGATGAAGCGGTTGAGAAAATCCGATTGCGTGGTCTGTCGGCGAAGCTCATCGTCGAGGTTTTTCATCTGCATTCGCAGCCCGGACGTGTAGAGCGTGAGGGCGAGGATCGCCGTCAGGAGCGCGAGCATGAGGTACTTCGCCTCGGCGAGGAGGGTTTTGGCGCCGGATATTTCATCGGGGAAAAGCTCGACCTGAAACGGGAGCGGCTCCAGTTCCTGTTCCCAGAGCGCAAGCCCGACCGCCGGGACGAAGTTGTAATCCACCGCTTCCATCACTTCGGGCGGGAAGTCCTCCGTGCGCACCTTGATGCTCGAAAACGGCGCGTGGAGAAAGAGCGGTATGTCCGGGATGCTGGATGAGAGCTGGTTGTAGATTTCGAAGTCCACGCTTCCGCCGAGAGTGAGGACGACCCTCGAGATGCCGGCGCCCTGAGCGTGCTCGCTCTGGTAGTAGTGGATGGACATGAGGATTTCGGTGGCGAGGCGGTCCATGAAGCCGTCTGTCGAGGGGAAGACCTGATCGCCGGGCAGCGTGATGGTCCGCAGGAAGCGGACGACGTCGCCCTGGAAGATGTTCATGTAAACGCCGTAGTAGTCGAAGACGACGGACATGGTGGCGGCGTCGCCGAGCGCCGGGGCGGCGGTTCTGAGGACGCGCATGACGCAGAACGGGCTGAGGTCCATGTGCACGACGTCGAGGCCGGCTTCCCTGAATGCGCGGTAGTAGGAATTGCAGAGGTCCATTTTAGCCGCCGCGACGAGCACGCTGACCTTGCGCCTGTCTCCCTCGTCGAATTCCTCGAGGGGATGGTAGTAGAAGACCTTTTGTGCGCCGCCGAACGCGACGTAGCGCGCGATTTCGCTTTCGACGAGTTTTTTCAGCCTCTGGTGGGGCAGTGAAGGCAGGTTGATGATTCGCGCCATCGTGCCGGGTCCGCGCAGGGCGGTGACCACCTTCCTGGCTCTGAAACCGTGCCTGCGGAACATCTCGCGTATCGCCCGCCCCATCCGCCGGTGGTCAACGACCAGACCGTCGGCGATGCTGTTTTCGGGGGTCGGCTCGGCGCCGACCGCGACGAGACGGTAGGCGTCTTCCTCGCGGCTTATCTCCACCGCCCTCAGGAAATCCGGCGATATGTCCACGCCGACAACGGAATTCATAATCTTAATAATAATAGACGCGCCGCATAATTTAAGCAATTGCAAGGATATATTTTCATCCGCGGGGACGAAGCGCCCGTCCCGGCGTTCACCGTGCGGAGCGCGTCCGCGGGACGGGAACCGAGGCGCGCGTTCCGCCGCTGGAATAAATGTTTTGACAACACCCGCAAGGCGATGCTAAAATTTGTAAACTTCAGGGAAAACGATGAAGAACTCCCCGCGAGGCGCCGGGCGCTCTGAAAAACGGAGGGTATTAGTTTTCACAAGAACACGCGCCGCCGCGGCGCCGCTTGCCGCCTGTCTGTGCATCGCCGCGTGGCTCGGGACGCAGGCGCCGTGCCGCGCCGCCGAAGCGGGGAAAACGGAAGTCACGATCAACCTCGTTTTCGAAGACGGCAGGGTGATGATCTACAGGGGAAAGGAGGCGGGGCTGAAGAAGGGCGAGGAGTACGAGGTCGTCATCGGCGGCGAGAGCGCGGGGCGCGTCAGCGTGACGGAGACGGCTGAACACTACACGATAGCCAGGGTAATCGAGGGAAAATCGCCGGGCGAGTGGGAAGGCAGGACGGCAACGCTGAAGACCGCCGCGCCGCCCGAGAAAGAGGAAAAGGCGAAGGCGAAAGAGGAAGAAAAGGAAAAAGAAAAGGAAAAGAA
>JBFMFE010000263.1:0-6300 GCA_040752295.1 bacterium | reverse complement strand
CGGCGCCGACCCCGAAGTCGGAAAAAAAGCCGCCGAGTCGTGCATCGCCGAAATCGAGCAGCTGCTCGACGGGCTTGACATGGTGTTCCTCACCGCCGGCATGGGCGGAGGCACCGGCACGGGGGCGTCGCCCGTCGTCGCCGCCGCCGCCCAGGAGATGGGCATTCTCACGGTGGGCATCGTCACGCGCCCGTTTACCTTCGAGGGACGCCGCCGCAGGAAGGCGGCGGAGAACGGCGTCGCCGAACTCGAAAAAAACGTGGACACTCTCATAACCATCTCCAACGACAAGCTCCTCGAAGTGGTCAAGGAGGGAACCAGCCTCGTGAAGGCGTTCTTCGTCGCCGACGACATCCTCCGCCAGGGCGTGCAGGGCATCTCCGAACTCATCACGGTGCCCGGCGTCATCAACCTCGATTACGCCGACGTGCGCACCATAATGCTCGGGTCGGGCACGTCGCTGATGGGCGTCGGGGTCGAGAGGGGCGAGGACCGCGCGCGCCGCGCCGCGCTCGCCGCCATTTCCAGCCCGCTTCTCGAGTGCCCCATGAACGGCGCAAGGGGCGTCATCATCAACGTCACCGGCGGTCCAGGCGTGTCCCTCAGGGAAGTCACCGCCGCCGCCGAGGTCGTCTCCGCTGAGGCGGCGCCCGACGCCAACATCATCTTCGGCGCGGTGCTGGACCCGCTCGCGTCCGACGAGATCAAGGTCACGGTCATCGCGACGGGCTTCGACAGGATTCCCGCGCCCGAGTTGCAAAAGCTGTCGGCGGCAAGGGAGCGCTCCGGCTCGCCCGGCGCCGAGCGGGCGCTCGCGGTGGTCGCCGCGCCCGAAGCTCACGCCGCGCCGCGGAGGGCGGAACCGCTCGAGCTGGACGTGCCGCCGTTCCTGAAGTGAAAAACAGACCGGTGAAAATGCGTCAGACAGGTCAGACAGGTCAGACAGGTCCGACAGGTCGGACAGGTCGGACAACCCCTGTTGCCCCGCCGCAGGCTGAAACTTTTCTTTACGACTACGGCGGGAAGCGATGGAACTCCTGCCTTCCGAGGTTCGCGCTCGGCTATCCCAACGTCTACGCCGCCGGCATGGCGAACCTCGGGTTCCTGTGGATTTACCATCTGCTGAACAGCATGGACGGGGTGAGGTGCGACCGGTTTTTCCTCGATTCCGCGGGAGCAAGGAGCGGGCTTGCGACGCTCGAGGGGGGAAGACCGCCCTCGGAGTACGACGTCGTCGGGTTCTCTATTCCGTTCGAGATGGACTATCTGAACGTGCCCCTCATGCTGTCCGGCGGCGGGATAGAGCCGCTCGCGGCGCGCAGGGATTCGCCGCTGGTGGTCGCGGGCGGCGCGGCGGTGAGCGCCAACCCCGAGCCGGTGGCGGATTTTCTGGACGCGGTGTTCGTCGGCGCGGGCGAGAAGGTGATCGGCGAGTTCGTCGAGGCGTACGCCGCGTCGGCGGGGCAGCTCGGTCGAACGAGAAAGGGGTTCAAGAAGGCGTTTCTGGAGAGCCTGGCGGCGGTGAAAGGGGCGTACGTTCCGTCGCTGTACCGCGTTTCGCGCCATCCGGACGGGCGCGTCGCCGGGCACGAGCCGCTTTGCGGCGCGCCGGAGAGTGTCGCGCGGCGGGACGACTGGCTGCCGGACTCGCCCCCCCATTCGCCCGTGGTCTCGAAGGGGTCGGCGTTCCCGGGGATGTTCCTGCTCGAGCTTTCGAGGGGGTGTCCGTACCGGTGCCGGTTCTGCCTGTCGGGCTACACGCACCGCCGGATGAAGACTTTCTCCGGTTCCGGGTGGAAGGAGGCGCTTGAGCGCGGGCTTGGCGCCGCCCGCCGGACGGGTCTTGTCGGCGTCGCGTTTTCAAGCTCGAACCAGCTCGACTCGGTGTGCCGGTTCATCCTCGACCGCGGAGGCGAGGTTTCGTTCTCGTCCCTTCGGCTGACGCGCCAGGCGAGGGAAGTCATCTGCACGCTCGGCGAAAGGCTGAAACTGCGCACCGCGACGCTCGCCCCCGAGACGCCGTCGCCGCGGCTGCGCGAAATCGTCAACAAGCACCTCGAGGAGGACACCCCCGAGGCGGTGGAAACGCTGCGCCGCGCCGGCGTCCAGCGGCTGAAACTCTATTTCCTGATCGGCATCCCCGGCGAGGGCGCCGCCGACGTCGAGGCGATTGCGGACTTTTCGGCGTCCCTTGCGCGTCCCGGCATGTCCGTTTCGCTGAGCGTCAATCCCCTCGTCCCCAAGCCCTTCACTCCGCTCCAGTGGATGGCGATGGAAAACAGAAAATCTCTCGAAAAGAAGGCAGGGCTGCTGAAAGCGCGTCTCTCCGGGATGAGGGACGTTTCGGTGAAGGTGGGCAGCCCGCGCCTTGCGGAGGCGCAGGGGCTGCTCTCGCGCGGCGACAGGCGGCTTGCGGGCGCCGTGCTCGAGTGCGGAGCGGGCGGCGCGGCGGCGGCGGGCGGATTCATGCGCGCGACGCGCAGGCTCGGGCTGAACGGCGGCTTTTTCCTCTACCGGGAAAGGGGCGGCGACGAAACGTTTCCCTGGGACGTGCTCGAGTATCCGTTCGACAGGAGGTTCCTGCGCGGGGAATACGAGACCGTCGTCGCAAAAGCGGGGGCGTCGTGAAGGACGAGTACGCGTACGTGACCGGGAACGTGGCGAGGCTGCGCGGGGCAATCGAGGAGTGCGCGCGGCGCGCCGGGCGGAAAGCCTCCGAAATCACGCTCGTCGCCGTGTCGAAAGACCATCCCGTCGAGGCGGTGAACTCGGCGGTGAGAGCCGGCGTGCGTCAGATCGGGGAAAGCCGCGTCCAGGAAGCCGAGGGCAAGTTCGCCGGACTGCGCAGGGAGTTCACGCTCAGGATGGTCGGGCATCTCCAGAGGAACAAGGCGGGGAAGGCGGCGCGGCTCTTCGACGCCGTGGATTCGGTGGACTCGATGCGGCTCGCGGAAAAGCTGAACGACGAGATGAAGGACCGCGGCGGCGTCATGCCCGTTCTCGTTCAGGTGAACGTCACAGCCGATCCGGCGAAGGGCGGGTTCGCCGCCGGAGAACTCCCCGGCGCGCTCGACGAGTGCGCGAAAATGAAAAACCTGAAGGTCGAGGGGCTTATGACCATAGGTCCGCTCACTGACGACGCCGCGGCGGTGAGGGACTCGTTCAGGGAAATGAAACGGATTTTCGACGAACAGAAAACACGCCGTCGGGGGCTGCGGATACTTTCCATGGGAATGTCCGACGATTTCGAGATCGCCGTCGAGGAAGGTTCCACGATGCTGCGAATCGGACGGGCGGTCTTTGAGAGGAGGTGATTGGTTTCAAACGCAGAACGGGCGCGTTTTGCCGGGCATGGAATGAACGTACGATTTTCTAAGGAGGGAATCCGATATGGTAGGCGGACTCATTGAAAAGGTCGTGTCGTTTCTGAAGTTCGAATCCGACGACGGGGATTTCGTGGAGAGCGAGGAAATCTCCGAGCCGTCCGAAAAGATCGTCCAGATGGGCAGGAAGGCGAGGCATCACAGGTTCGAGATTTCCATGATCAGCCCATCGAGCTTCGAGGACGCCATCCGTCTCGCCAACTGCCTCAGGGGCGGAACGGCGGTGGTGTGCAACCTGTCGAAACTCGACGTCGAGATCGCCAAGAGGATCGTTGATTTCGTCAGCGGCAACGCCTACGCCCTCGGCGGAAAGACGAAGAAGGTCGGCGAGAACATCTTCGTGTTCACGCCCGCGGGGATAAGGCTCAGCGTTGACGAGGGCGGGGAGACCGGCGCCGACGGCGGTTTCATCTTCAACGAGAGGTGACCGCGCCGCAGCCGGGAGGTCCGAGATGAAAAAGGAGAAGCGAACGGGCTTCCGCGCCGGCGTCGTGGGCGCGGGAAAGATGGGCGCGGTCGTCCTGAAGGGACTCGTGGAGAGCGGTCTCGTGAAGCCGGCGGACGTCGTCGTGTACGAGCTTGACGCCGCGCGGGCGAAGAAGCTCGCGCGGGAACTGGGCGTCGCGAGGGCTGCGAGTCCGGCGGACCTCGCGCGCGGGTGCGGCGTCATATTCCTGTGCGTGAAGCCCGACCAGTTTCCGTCCGCGGCGGAGGAGATGAGAGGGGCGCTGGCGCCCGGCGCGTGCGTCGTGAGCATCATGGCGGGCGTCGGCACGGAGCGGATAAGGCGCGAACTGGGCGGCGTCCGCGCGTGCGTCCGCGTGATGCCCAACCTTGCGTGCCGCGTGAGGGCGGGCGTTTCCGCCGTGTCGCGGGACGCCTCGGTCCCGTCCGCCGTCTACGGGCTTGTGGTCCGGCTCTTCGAGTTCCTGGGCGGCGTCGTGGAAGTGCCGGAGCGGATGATGGACGCCGTGACCGCCGTGAGCGGGAGCGGACCGGCGTACGTGTTCATGCTGGTCGAGGCGCTGGCGGACGGCGGGGTCAGGGTCGGGCTTGACAGGAAGACCGCGATGAAGCTCGCCGCGCTGACCGCCCTGGGCGCGGCGCGGCTGATGGAAGAGTCCGGCGCGGAGCCTGCGCTGCTGCGCGCAGAGGTCTCGTCGCCCGGCGGCACAACGGTCGAGGCGACGGCGCTTCTCGAATGCAGGGGGTTCCGCTCGGCGGTGATTGACGCCGTCGCCGCCGCCAGGGACAAAGCCCGGGCGCTGGCGGAGCGATGAAGCCGCGGCGCGGCTTCCGGGCGCCGCGGACGGAACTCGTGAGCGGGGTGTTCCGTGAGCCTGTGTCTGAAACTCACTTTTCTGGGCGGGGCGTGCGAGTTCGGCAAGAACTGCCTCGCGCTGGAAGCCGGCGGGGAGATGGTCGTGGTTGACGCCGGGCTTGCGTTCCCGACGACGAACCTGCCGGGTGTGGATTTCATCATTCCGGACTTCGCCTACATCAGGGAGAACCGCGAAAAGGTGAGGGGCATCGTTCTGACGCACGGGCACGAGGACCACATAGGCGCGCTGGGGTACCTGCTTGACGAGGTCGAGGCGCCGGTGTACGGCGCGGGGCTTACGCTGCGGCTCGCGGAAGCGAAGCTGGCGGACCGCAGCGGGGCGGCGCGTCCCGCGCTCAACGAGATACGCGAGGGCGAACGGCTGAAGTTCGGCGCCCTCGAGATGGAGTTCGTCAGAGTGAACCACAGCATTCCCGACAACCTCGGTTTCGCCGTCCGCGCGGGCGGCAGCCTCGTGGTTCATTCCGGCGATTACAAGATGGACGCCGCGCCCGCCGACGGTCTTCCCACGGACCTCGCCCGGTTCCGGGAACTCGGCGCCGGGGGCGTTGACCTTCTGGTGTGCGACTGCACGAACGTTGACCACGAAGAGACCGCCTCGGAATCGGTCGTGAGGGACAGGCTGGAGGAAATCTTCGCCGGCGCGCGCGGAAAGATCGTCTTCTCCACCTTCGCCTCGAACGTGCAGCGCATACAGTTCGCGTTCGACATGGCGGAGCGGTTCTCGAGAAAGGTCTTCGTCCTGGGCTTGAGCATGGAGAGCGTCATACGGTCCGCCCGCGACTCGGGGTATCTGTCCTTCGCCGGGGATATCCTCCGCGACGTCCGTGAACTGGACCGCTGCGGCGACGGCGAGGTGCTCGTGATGTGCACGGGCGCGCAGGGCGAACCCATGTCGGCTCTGCGTTCCATATCGGAAGGGCAGAACAGGCTGGTGAAACTGGAGCCGGACGACGTCGTGGTCGTCTCCGCCGGCGTCATTCCGGGAAACGAGTTCCACGTGAACCAGGTGATCAACAACGTCTGCCGCGCCGGGGCGAAGGTCGTGTACGGCGACGAGTCCGGAGTGCACGTCTCCGGGCACGGCGGCGCGAGGGAGGTCTCGGCGCTCGTCGGGGCGGTGAACCCCGCTTTCGTCGTCCCCTTCCACGGGGAATACAGGCACGTGAGAAAAATGCGGGAAGTTCTCGAACGCGACGGTTTCCCCGCCTCGAGGTTTCTCATAATGGAAAACGGGGAGAGCGTCGCGCTCGAGAACGGAACCCTCACCGCCGGAGGACGGGCGCAGGCGGGAGACGTCTACGTTGACGGCGCCACCGTTGGGGACGTGGGCAGGAACGTTCTGAAGGAACGGCGGGAACTGGGGGAGAAGGGAGCGGTGGCGGTGTCCGTCGCGGTGCGCCGCGACACGCGCGAATTGATCGGAAGCCCCGCGATAGAGTCGTTCGGGTTTTCGTACCAGCCCATTAGTTCAAAATTCATCCTTCAGCTTAAAGAAGAACTTGAGAACCGCCTTCGCTGCGAAGGCTCGCTGCCGGATGACGACGAGGAAGCGAAGGCGTCGGTCAGGGATTT
>JBFMFE010000262.1:0-25204 GCA_040752295.1 bacterium | reverse complement strand
ACGAGCGACGACCAGACCTCCTCCTCTTCCGCGTTGAAAACGACCAGCATTAAAAGCGTCCTCGCGGGCAGCAACCGGACGAAAAACGACGCCGCGCGCCGGGACACGGCGGGCATCTTTATCGGCGAACGCGAGTAAAAATGTATATTCCTCCCAAGCTCCGACCGGAGGCATTCAAGAACCGTCAGCGCCTGGAAAAGGTACGGTTCGTCCCACGCGACTTTTGATTGAACGTCCGTCACAAACCCGGGCAACGCGTTTTTTTCGAGACACACCACCACGTCCGCCCCCTGCGCGTCCGCGACCTGCTCGAGACGGCTGACGCCGGGAAAATGAACGCCGGCGACCGGACCCCTGCGCGAGTGAACGGCGTGGACCACCCGGTTGCCTTCGTAAAAGACAACGAGTACGGACGGTTTCGACGGCATCCGGGGCGAGATCAGGCTGAACGCCCTCTCCACGTGCTCCGGGTCAATGTCAACTATCCTCACGTCCGGCGCCAGCATTCATCCGCCTCCGCGCTCCACCTTGAACACGCGAACGGTGAACGGTTCGAGGGGTATCCCGACGGCGCCTTCCCCCCCGAGACGTTCGCCGCTGAAAACGTCCAGCAGTCCTTCTCCTGCACTCGTGGCGACCGCCGGGGTTCTCTTCTCCGCGGTGGGATTCGCCGCGAAGAGCATCCTGTCCTCGCCTCTCACGTGAAGACGCGTTTCCACGAGCGGGTCATCAGGCGCGTAGGGTCTCTTCAGGTCGGCCGCCGCCGCGAGCTTCTCCATAATGGAGACCAGAACGGGGGACCGCTCGATCCCCTCGTATTCCGGGAAGAGAAAACCCATCTGTACGAATTTTCCCTTCTCCAGCGTCCGGACGCAGGCGATGGTGTCGGAGCCCGCCTGGAGAAAGGGAGCCGCGTCCGCGAATGTGTCCGCGCTCCGGAGGACTATCCCCTTGTAATCCACTTCCTCCAGGCGTCCGGCAGGCTGTGCGAGATGGCTCGCCAGCTTCGAATTTTCCTCCATGAACTCGTCGTAGATTGGGACCCGCGGTCCCAGAACCAGCGTCCCGCCCTTGATCACGTAAATGAGAAGCTTTCTCTGGAGGGACATGCTCATGAACTCGAAAGAGGGAGCTATCACTAACCTGAAGCGATTGAGAACCTCCTGGTCAACCGTGGAATCGGCGACTGCCAGGGGTATCCCCGCCTGCGCGAACCCCAAGGTGTACGCCCGGCGCTGGCGCTGGTAAACGGACTGAACCGGGTCCCGAAGCCCGCGGAGCGCGCGGGGGTCCGAGAACCAGTCCGGCGGCATGCCGCCCGCGAAATCGGACGGCACCGGATTGAGAAGCGACGACGCAAGCTGAAACCGCTCGTAATCGCGGCAGGAAAGGAGAACCGCTTCGGCAAACATCCTGTACTCGTGAAACCTGTATCCGTGGAGGAAGCCGAGAAAATCCCTGTAAAACTCGAAATATTTGTCCCGCATCCTCCCCTTCCGCGTAACGGGTGAACCGTACCACCTGTCGCGCTCGACGATCATGTAGAAATTCACAGCCTTCGCGCCGTTCATGAACACGGCGGGGGTTGTGAACTTCTGATCGTCGAGAAAGAGAGGGCGCCACCACGGAAAAACACCCGATCCGAACTCGGGAAAGAACGGCATCCTGCTGGTGGTGGACAGGAACAGCGCAGACTCTTTGATTTTCGCGTACTCCCGCCGCGAACAGTACAGGTCGCACCCCTGCACGTCGAGGTATTTTTCCGTCTCGACCACGTTGTACGGCGTCACCGGATTGCCGGTGGGATAGTTGTGAAAGGTGAACACCCCCTCGATCCCTCTCTCCTTGAGCATGGCGGATATGCGGTTAAGCCCGTAGATGATGTAGTATTCCTTGAATTCCATCCAGTCGAGGTGAAAAGGGAGATCGCGGAGCGACTCCGCCGCGTACTCCGTCGGGGGCTGGACGCGGTCGAAGCCGGAATGCTTCGAACCGTACACCCGGTTGAGACGGGATATCCCGCCGTACTTGTGCTCGAGGAACCTCCTGTAAAGCTGGACCGCGGGGGGGGAGTAATCGTGATCGTAGGGCTGCGTGCGGAAGAAGAACGACAGCTCGTTGTCCGCCTGCACGCCCACGACGGGTCCCCGGGGGTAAAGGTGCTTCCGCAGTATCGGGCAGAGGGCATCGAAATAAAGACCGACCTCCTCGTAAAATCTCTCGGAGGCGTATCCGGGCGCGAAGAACATCCGCGGCGGCGCCGGCACGAGGACAGGCGCCCCGTCGGGATTGCGGGACAGCGCCTCGGGGATGGCGAAAATACGCTCGGGATAGCCGAAGTACGTCAGTTCGGAATTGATGTGGGGACCCGGGCGGACGAGCACGAAGAAGCCTTTCCGCCGGCACGTTTCGAGGAAGCGTCCGACGTCCTTTTCGGGTGTCCTCTCGCCGAAGTCGAACGTCCCGCGCCGGACCTCGTGCACGCTCCACGGAATATAGGTGCAGACGAACCGGAAGCCCATTTCCCGGACGTGGTCCAGGGCGGTTTCCCAGACGTCCGTCTCGAGCCGCCAGTAATGCACGCTTCCGGAATACAGCGGGTACAGCGCGCCGTCAATCTCAAGCCCCCCGTAGTTCACGCATATCCGCCTGCCGCCGCTCCCGGTCTCCACGGGGCGCCGGTTCCCGCTTTCATTTCTCATCGTGTTCGAGGTTGCTGAAAAGCTCCATCATTTTTTTATGTGCGCGGGCAAGCTGTATCACGTCGTCGTCCACCGCCACCCCGACGTCCACGAGGACGCTCCCGTCGCCGGCGAGCGTCGGCTTCGCGGTCTTCTTCCCGAGCACGTACGTCCGCTGCCGTCTCTCGATCGCCGAGAGGCTCCTGACGTACGCGGGTTCCTCCCCCGGAACGAGCAGTTCGCTCTCGACGGCGGCGCCGATGTCGCCGCCTTTCCGCCGCAGGTCCCTGCGCTCCGTGAGTATCGCCAGTAGGTCCCTTCCCAGAAAACGGTGCTGTTTCCCGATCCGCGTCGAGGGAAGCCTTCTGTCCTTCAGCATCCTTTTGACGGTAGGCAGGCTCACCTTCAGTATCTGCGCGACTTCCCTGGTTGTGTATATCTCATTTTCCTCGACTTTCAATTTGTCCACCACCCTTGATTTTTTCCGATAGAAGGTCCGGCTCAAACAGCGCTTTTATATGCGGAAGGCACGCGCGGTAAAATTCATCGAAGCTCTCCGCGCCCCCGCTGATGAAAGGCACTATCCCGTGCACGGGCGTCCCGTTCAGCAGCGAGCGCAGGACCTCAAGGTTCGTCGCCGTCGAGGCGTCCGCCGCGCCGGTGGCGGAATTCAGGATGACCCCGGCAACCGGCGCCGACACTTTGTTCAACGCTTCTACCGTGAGAAGCGTGTGATTCAAGGTTCCAAGTCCGGCGCGCGCCACCACGACGGCGGGGAAACCCGTCATCTTTATCAGGTCCCTCACGAACACCCCCCGCGCCAGCGGCGCCATAACGCCGCCGAGTCCCTCCACCACAACCGCCTCGTGCGCCTCCTGAAGCCTCTCGAGGGCGGCGGCGACGGCGGCGGCGTTGAACCGGAAGTCTGAAACGAGCGACGCCGAGTACGGCGACACCGGCTGGTCATGACTGAACGCGACAGCGAGTCCCGCAGGCGTGGCGCACCCGGAAAGCCGTATCATCACCGAGATGTCGCTCGTCGGGTCCTCCGGCGGAACACCGGTAAGCACCGGCTTCATCACCCCCACGTTCACGCCCCGCCCGAGAAGAAACCGCGCGATCGCCGACGCCACAAGCGTCTTTCCCACGCCGGTGTCCGTCCCCGTGACGAAAACCCCCGCGCGCGTCACCGTATCACCCCCGCCGCTTTTCCCGCTTCACCGAAAACATCGAGGGCGAAACCGACGTCGTCGCCGGTGTGCGACGCCATCACCGTAACCCTTATCCTCGCCGTGCCATCCGGGACGGACGGGGGACGGATAGCCGGCGCGTAAACGCCCCTGCGGAAAAGCTCCGCGGAAAAAGTCAGGGCGGCGCGCGAATCGCCGACGATCACCGGCACTATCGGCGTCTCCGCGCCTCCGGCGTTGAATCCCATCGCCCTGAGCCCCAGCCTGAGCCTCGAGGCGCTCCGCCTCCACGCACGTTCGAGAGTGCCGAACTCCTCGCGAATAATCTCCACCGCCGCGAGGGCGGCTGCCGCGCACGGAACGGCAAGCCCGGTGGAATAAATAAAAGGACGGGACGTGTTCACGAGGAGTTCCACCGTCTCCCCGTCCGCCGCCGCGAACCCGCCCTGGCTGCCGAGCGCCTTGGACAGCGTCCCGACGACGACGTCCACCTCGTCCTCAACGCCGAAAACCGAGGGACTCCCCGCCCCGCGCTCTCCCACGACGCCCGTCCCATGCGCGTCGTCCACAATGAGCCGCGCCGAGTGTTTCCCCTTCAGTTCCACAAGCCTTCCCAGCGGGGCTATCTCCCCGTCCATACTGAAAACGCCGTCCGTAACTATGAGCCTGCGCCTGAAACCCGACGCGCGACTCAACATCTCATCGAGACACTCCGTATCGGCGTGGGGGTAAACGAAAACCTTCGCACGCGAGAGACGGCACCCGTCCACGATGCTGGCGTGGTTCAACCTGTCGCTGAAGATAGCGTCGCCCTCGCCCGCGAGCGCGGAAATCACACCCACGTTCGCCATGTATCCAGATGGAAAGAGAAGGGCTTTGCTTTTCCCCTTCCACGCGGCTAACCTTTCTTCCAGAAGCCCGTGAACGGTGAAATTGCCGGAGATGAGCCTCGACGCCCCCGTGCCCACGCCGAAATTCTCAATGTAACGCTCCGCAAGACCCGCGACGCGGGGATGCACCGAAAGTCCGAGATAGTTGTTCGAACAAAGGTGAAGCACGCGCCTGCCTTCTATGCAAATCCACGGTCCGGCGCCGGTCTCGACGTTCCTCATCGAGCGGTAAAGGGCTTTCTCCCTGATGCTCGAAAGGACTCCGGTATCGCCCGTTTGTTTCAGATTCAAGATGAAATACCCCCTCCACCGCCTTTGCTGGTCTTTCCGCTTTTCCAACCAGTTCTTCCTTCTATTGAAATACTATTGGGGGCATTTAATATTTTCCTTTCATCAAGACAAATGTCACTGAAGATGCAATACTCATAAACAAGCAAATACTGATGTTCTATGTTTAAATATTCTTGTGGATTGTTATTCTGATGATTTTGCTTTTCAGGAACAACGATAACAATTTCCTTAAGCCACAGATTTTTATTGTCTGTAAGCATATCCACCAGTATTTTAGCCACGGGTTCTATATATCCGTTCAGTCTTACATCCCGTGTCTGAATTATAAGATAACCATCTTTGTTTATGGAATCTTCTTTTATAATCTCGTTTATTTTATTTAAGTAAATCTCGATATCCGTTTTGGAATGGCAATGACTTAAAAATGATGATTTAATAAAAAGCAGCCCTTTGTTTTTAATCCTCTTCTCACCAAATAAAAATGTATGATTAGAACCGGAATTAAAGGAAACAGTCAAATGTCCATTGCCTTTTGAATATCTCTCTATCACGTTTTTATTTAATTGCTTTTCAAATTCTTTTTCTTGCAAAACCCAAACAGTTGTAGTTTCCAATTCATTTAATTTTTTACTTAATGCCGGTTTTTCCGTTACAGGAGCAATCACGCTATAACTCGCGTCTCTCTCTTTTACATTTGAACCAAGTACTGTTTTGGTTTTTTCAAAGATCGGGAGATATTCATGTGCTAATAAGAGAAAATTATACTTAACACTGTTTTTACACCAGAATCCCGTTGTTTTACAATTATGTTGACGCTTAATAATTAACTCTCTGAGCTTAAAACCAGCGTTCAAGTAAATATTAATCAGTTTAAAGCCTAAAGGAATTATATGCTTTTTTTTGCGGGTATCGCCTATTAGAATCGCACACTGTCTGCCGGGTTTCAGTATCCTAAAACTTTCTTCAGCGACCTTCGACATTTCCGCTAAAAACTCATCAATACCATAAAATGACAAATCACCATTTTTTGAATTCGTATAGTTAATAATATTTGCATAAGGAGGGTGAGAACAGATCATATCTATTGAATTATTTTTTAAGAATTCTAAATATCTTGCATCGCCTACCAGCAGTTCAGGCTCGTAAATCTTCAAGGCTTTATCATCGCCGAATAAGTCTAATTGTTCCTGTTCTATCCCAAAATGAACATTCCTTTTTGCCAGTTCAATCGCCTTATCATTAATATCAAGCGCTATGCATCTTCTTCCGAGCAGTTTTGCCTCCACGGCAGTAGTTCCCGCTCCACAAAAATAGTCCAAAACCAATTCTCCCGGTCTGGAATATTTAAGAAGGATATTGCGGGGAATATAAGGGGACCAGTTACCTCTGTACTCTCCACTGTGAGTCGCCCAATTGCCTCTCTGTTTAAAACTCCAGACAGTGTTTTGTTCTTCTTTAAAAAACTTAGGATTGAGAGATTTTATTTTCTTTAAAGAATTCAGAGCGCTGACATTTATCCCTTGTGATTTAGTGATGAGATTCTCAACGTATCTAAACGTAACTCCATATTTGTTGCCAATTTCCATATCAGATATGCCTTTTGCTTTTTCCCGCAGGATTGCTTTTTGCAATTCTTGCTCATCTTTAACACTTATTTTTCGACTATGTGTCATTTTTCTTTCAACCTTCATTTCAAATTTTTAATTTTGTGTGTGGCGTTGTCCTGGTTCCCCCCTTTCAGCGCACAAACCGCGGCATGACGTCGGCGCACGTGAAAAATCCGCACATGCCCTTATTCTTCAGCCAGAACCCGGCTTTCATGTATCCGAAAACCGGACCCAGCACGTTCGCCGCCATGGACGTGTCGTCGCCGAGGATGAAAACGTGCGAGCTTCTTTTTCCTTCGAACGTGATCCCGGTGATCTTCATCCTCGTACTGACCGGTTTTTTCGAGGATCTCGTGTTGACGACGCCCCCCACCCTCACTTTTTCCCGCGCGACGACGCCCGCCCTCTCGAGGATCACGTCGTCGGCGTGCTCCATCCCCTCAAGCTCGAGGACGCCGTCTCTCTCGTCGAGGATTTCCGCGATATCCGCGTCGGTGAGTTGAGCCACCCTGTCAACGGAAAACCCCGGCATGTGGGCGATGTCCTCGCGTATCGTCCCCTTGTACTCGTCCCAGTTCGCGACCCCCACGCCGAAGTAGATGTCCACGTCCTCCACTTCCACGTACGACTGGGAGGCAATGGCAGCCACCGCGGTGAGAAGACCGGGGGTCGCCCCGCCCCCGCAAACGTAAACCATCCGCGACCCGTCGAGCTTGTCCTTCCTCGACTGAACCATCTCCATTGCGCTCGAGCGCTTGAGCGCGTCCACCATGACGCCGGAATAACCAGACTCAATGAACCTGTCTATCACACCGGGTACGAAGTCGTTTGGAATGTTCGGCAGGGCGAGAAAAACCCCGTCGTAATCGTCCCTTCTTTCGATGAGGCGTCCAATCGGGTCCTCGACGCTCATGCCGATTCCCGGCGCATCCGCGACGCTTCCTCCGGGGCTCTCTTCCCCAAGCATCCCGACGGTGAGTCCCTTCGGGTTCCACGCGACGCCCCTGCTGTCGCAGATTCCAACGGGTGTCATCTCTCTCTTGAACCCAAGGTATTTCACCGCCGTCCTTCCAAGCCCCCCGGCGCCCAGAATAACCACCCTCTTCGGTTCGTCCATCACGAAAACCTCCTTTTGAAATCTCCGAAAGCCGCTTTTTCAAAAGCCGCGTCGTCAGGCGCCGCCGCTGTCAGCCGGAGGTCGGATATCATTTCCATGTCCGCCTCCACGCTCCGCCCCGAGGTGGTCAGGTAATGCCCTATCATCAGACCGTTCGCGCCCGCCAGCATACCAAGCGGCTGAAGCTGTCTCAGGTTGATCTCCCGCCCGCCGGCGAACCGTATCTCCGCTGCCGGGAACAAAAACCTGTAAACGGCGACCATTTTCAGATGATTCAACGGCGGTTCGGGAGGCTGCCTTTCGAGCCGCGTTCCCGGGATGGGGTTCAGGAGATTGATGGGGATGGAACTCACCTTCAGTCGTTTCAACTCGAACGCAAGCTCGATCCGCTGTCGGGGGGTCTCCCCCATCCCCCAGATGCCGCCGGAACAGAGTTCGAGTCCCGCGTCAACGGCGAGTTCCGCCGTCTCTATCCGCCGCTCCAGCGGGTGCGTCGAACAGATGGAGGGATAAAAACCTGGTGCGGCTTCGAGGTTATGGTGATACCTGACGAGTCCGGCGTTCAGGAGCCTTCGCGCCCACCGGGAGTCGAGAAATCCGAGCGACGCGCACGTGAGCAGTCCCGTTTTCGTCCTTATCGCTTCGAGCGCCTCGAGAATCCCCCGTCGCTCGGTCTCGCGGACGACCGCCCCCCCGCTCACGACTATGCAGAACCTGTGCGCCCCCGCGCGTTCCATCTCGACCGCGCGCCCGAGTATCTTCTCTTTAGGCAGGAGTCCGTATTTCCTGATGTTTGCCCTGTGGTGGACTGACTGTGAACAGAACGCGCAGTCCTCGGAGCAGTTTCCCGACTTCGCATTGACAAGGGAACAGAGGTCAACCCTGTTCCCGAAATGTTTCATCCTGATCCTGTTGGCGGCGTCGAAAAGACCGAGGACATCCTCGAATGGAACGTTAAAAAGTCTCAGCGCCTCATCCGGCGAGAGGTTTACACCCGTTTCAGCCCTGTCCAGAAGATTGAACATGCAGGTATTTTACTCCCGAACATGCAAAAATCAATCGGCTCAAAAAAGTTTTCAAGGTATCACAAGGTGTTTCTATGAATATGAAAGCCGGTGTTAACCTGTCAGCCGCAAGTATGAGGATGGACAACGAACCTCAGGTCACAGGGGTGGTGACAGAAGTCTTTCAAGGAGAAGGTTTAGAAAGGCGTTCTCGTCAACGTCAACGGCTACACTGACCGGCACGCCGTCATCCGAGGTGAAAACCATTCCTTTCCGGCTTCCCGTCCGATGAATCTCCAGCTTTTCGTCGGTTAATTCGAACAATTCAGGCGCCACAAGATACGAAGCGGCAATGGGGTCGTGAGGATGAAAGCCGTCGAGCAGGGTGAACGTACTGTTCATCCAGTGCCAGACCTTGAGATTGTCAAGCAGGAATCGCGCCGCCGGTGAAGACGAGGCGCGAAGCCGCTTCATGCACGTTCCGCCGAACGTCACCTTGTGGGTTACGTCGAGGGGAAAAAGGACGATCCGTGCGCCGGATTGAAGCACCGCGCCCGCCGCGAGCGGGTCCTTCCAGAAATTGAATTCCGCGTGCATGAACGGCGGGACGTTCCCTTTCCGGTACACCGCTCCACCCATTATGACGAGCGAGTGAACGCGTGAGAGGACGCCCGGGCAGCGCTTTTCCGCCGCAGCCAGGTTCGACAGCGGACCTATCGCCAAGATCGTCAATCCGCCGCCGTGCGCGGAGATCAGTTCCGGTATCTTATCAGCCGCCTCCGTATCGTCCGCGCCCGGCGCCGCCGCGCCCCGGTACACCGGTATTTCCTCCCTCTCGAGAAACTTCAACACGTTCTTTGCGGAGCGGAAGGCTTTCGGCATTGAAACGTTCCCATGGGTCACCGTCAGCGCGAGCGGCTCGATCTCCTGCGAATTCAAAGCGAACATGATGGCGAGTCCGTCGTCCATGTCCCGCCCGAAGTACCCGAAGGCAGGGTCGGTGTCTATGATAACCTTCCGCCTCCCGGTCATCCGGTTTACCACCGTCCCTTTGAGGCGCCGCGTCAGCGGAGAAGCGGAGCCTTTCTACTCTTGCGCCGAACCTTGCCCGCCCGCCTCGACGCCGCCCCTCCCAATCCCGTGATAAATGAACTTGTAGCGTTGCAGAATCTTAGGATCGTATATGTTCCTTCCATCAAAAACGTGCCTTCCGCGCATAACCTGCCGGAGCCTGCTGAAGTTGATCTGCCTGAACCTGTTCCATTCGGTAAGAACGAGCAGCGCGTCCGTCCCCTTCGCGGCGGAATACATGTCGTCGCAGTACTTCAATTCAGGCAGGAGCTTTCTGCATTTTTCCATAGCCATCGGGTCGTAAGCCCGGACAATCGCGCCGCGGGAAAGCAGCAGACGGGCTATGTTGACAGATACGGAGTCGCGCAAATCGTCGGTTCCGGGTTTGAAAGAAAGACCGAGCACTCCGAGCGTTTTGTCTTTGATCCCCCCGAGGGCTTTCTCGACCTTTTCCACGAAAGCCGGCGGCTGCGCCCTGTTGACGTTGATGGTGCCGCGCAGGATCTCGAAATCATAGCCGAACCGGCTGGACACGCGCATGAGCGACTCGGTATCCTTCGGGAAACACGAGCCGCCGAACCCTATGCCGGCGTGAAGAAACTTCGGTCCTATTCTCTCGTCAAGCCCCATGCCGCGCGCGACCTCCTCGATGTCCGCCCCTGCTCTTTCGCACAGGTTCGCCACCGAATTGATGAACGATATCTTCGTGGCGAGAAACGCATTGGAAGCGTATTTGATTATCTCCGCGGAACGCACGGAGGTGATGACCGTGGGTCTTTCAATCGCCGAGTAGAGTTCGATCAGCTTCAGCGCCACTTTCCTGTTGGGCGCGCCTATCACGATGCGGTCAGGTTCCATCGCGTCCTTTATCGCCGTCCCCTCGGACAGAAATTCGGGGTTGGAGACCACGTCGCACTCGACCCCCTGCGGGCGGCGGCGGTCTATGATTTCCTTCACGAAGTCCCCCGTTCCCACCGGCACCGTGCTCTTGTTGACCACGATCTTGTATCCGTTGAGGTTTCTGCCTATTTCGTCGGCGGCATCCTCGACCTGGGACAGGTCGGTCTCGCCGTTCTCCGCCGGAGGTGTGCCCACCGCGATGAAAATAATCTCGCTGCAACGCACCGCGCCGCCGGTGTCGGTGGTGAAGCGGAGGCGTTTTTCCTGCACGTTCGCGAGGACCATTTCCTCGAGACCAGGCTCGTAAAAAGTCATCCTGCCCTCGTTAAGTGTGGCGATCTTTTCCGCGTCCCTGTCGGTGCACGTCACGTTGTTCCCGAGTTCCGCGAAGACCGCCCCCGTAACCAGTCCGACGTATCCGGCGCCGATCACAGCTATGTCCATTTGCCGTCCCTCTTAAATTTTTCCTGATTATAACACATCCGGTTGTATTGTAGAGACGCAACGTTTCAAAGCATCTTCACGACGGGTACCAAAACAAGTCTTATAACTGATAATTTAATTCGACTCAATGCGCAGGCGTGCATCCCGGAGCGCCGGGACGTCCGCGCCGCAGTCATATCGTTCCGGGGGTTTCATGTCCGCGGCATCGGATGTAAAATACAACATTCCAGAACGGGCTGAAAAAGCGGAAGGGGGCTGAACAGTGGAGAAAGGACAGGCAATCGTGCAGCTTGAGTCTCTGCTTGAGCAGTTCATCCAGAAAAGCGCCGCCACGGTTCCGAAGGTGATCCTGATCGCCGTCCTGGCGTACGTTACCCTCAGGATACTGAGGTTTTTCACGCAGCGCCTCGAGAGATTCGTTGAGGAAGGCGCTTCGGGCGACCGGACGTCGCGTAAGCAGCGGACGCAGACGCTCTCGCGCGTGGTTCGCGGCACGGGGAGCATAATCGTGTCACTCATCGCGGTCATGATGGTCGTTCAGCAGCTCGGCATAAACATCGCGCCGATAATCGCGGGCGCCGGCATCGCCGGTCTGGCGGTGGGGTTCGGCGCGCAGAACCTCGTCCGCGACTTCATCTCCGGGTTCTTCATCCTTCTGGAAGACCAGTTCTCGGTGGGCGACGTCGTTCGCATAGCCGGCATAGGCGGGCTCGTCGAATCAATGAACCTCAGGGTCACGGTTCTGCGCGACATCGAGGGAGTCGTTCACTACGTGCCGAACGGGGAAGTCAAGACCGTCAGCAACATGACCAAGAACTGGTCGCGTGCGCTGCTGGACGTGGACGTCGCTTACAAAGAGGACGTTGACCGCGTCATCTCCGTGTTGAAAGACATACTTGAGGAATTCAGGAAGGACCCCGAATTCGGCAGGCTGCTGGTGAGTGAACCGGTGATCCCCGGGGTCGAACGCCTCGGCGATTCGAGCGTCACCGTAAGGATAATGGCGGACACCGTCCCGCTGAAGCAGTGGGACGTGATGAGGGAGTTGCGCCGGCGGATCAAAGCCCGTTTCGACGCCGCCGGCATCGAAATCCCGTTTCCCCAGCGCACGGTGTGGCTCCGCACGGAGCAGTCCGGCGGGGAAAACACCCGCGGGGGGTGAACCCTCACCGCAGCAGCGGGGATGAGATTCTTACACGAACACATTGAGAGAAATGAACTCATAAGTGTTAAGTTGTAAGTGAAACATTCCGTGTTATTATTGGTTTTTCTTTATCCCGTGCCCGCGCCCCTGCCCGTGTGCCTGCCTGACCGGCAGGCAGGCACACCCGAAAAAACAAATGCGGGAACGGGCACGGGCACGCACACTGGCAGGGGAAATGAAAATTCAAGTATGTTTGACTCGGGATTCACATCGGAAGGAAAACGAAGAAGGTGGACCCTTTTCCGGGCGCTGTCGCGACGTCCACGAGTCCGCCGTGCCGGACGACGATCTCCTGGCTGATGGACAGACCAAGCCCCGTGCCGTCGCCGCCCTGCTTCGTTGTGAAAAAAGGTTTAAAAAGCTTGCGCAGGTTCTCATAAGGAATCCCCGCGCCGGTGTCGTCCACGCGGACAAGGGCGTACCTTGTGGTGTCCCGCGTTCCCACCCTCGTCAGTTTCTCGAAAATCTCCCTTGATATGTTCGTCGGCGGGCGGATCGTGCTGACGACCGAGGTGGACACGGTCAGCGCGCCGCCGCCGGGCATCGCCTGCGCGGCGTTACGGATGAGGTTGATCAGAACTTCCTGAATCTCCACTTTCGATAGATGGAGTTTCGGGGACGGCTCCTCGAGGTTCAACTCCAGCTTCACGTGCTGAAAGCGCGAGAGGAAGTGTTCGCAGAAAGACATCGTGTCGGTGATCACCTCGTTGAGGGAGCAGAATTCCATGACGCTCGTCTTCTTGCGCGAGTAGTCAAGAAGGTTGCGCACGATGGTGGAAATCCTCTGCGCCTGCTCTTTGATCGCGAGGGCGTCCTCGCGGATTTTATGGTGGAGGCGGCGCTGTCCCAGTATGAAGTTGGCGTAGGAAATAATCCCGGTTATGGGGGAATTTATCTCGTGAGCCACCGACGCGGCGAGCTGTCCGATGGTGGAGAGCCTCTCGGAGTGGCGCAGCGCTTCGGTGGTCTCCGCCACAAACTGCCTGTTCTCCTCGAGTTCGTCCAGCCGGCTGGCGGCGTCAATGGCGAGCATCGTCTTCTCGATCATCGCGGCGGAAAGGGAGGCGAGTGCGCGGGCTATCTCGAGATCGTACTCGGTGAAAGGAACGACCTTTCCCTCGACGTTCTTGTTCAGGGCCTGGATCACTCCGAGGGTCTCTCCCGTGCTCTGAACCATCGGCGCCGAGACGAGGGACAGTGTGCGATACCGGCTCAGCCGGTCGAAGACGTCGTTGAAGCGGCATCCGGCGTCGGGCGGCATCCTGCGGACGTCGGCGATGCGGAACGCGCTCTGGGTCAGCGCCGTGCAGCCCGCGACGCTCGTCCGGTCGAGGGGCAGGCTGACGTCCTCCAGCATTTTGTCCGGGGCTGAGTAAAGACCGAGCGTCCTGCGTTCCCTGTCGAGCAGGTACACGGCGCACCTGTCCGCGCCGAGCAGTTCCGCGCACTCGTTCCTCACGACGTCCAGCATCTGCACGACGTCAATCCTCGACGTCAACGCAGCCGCGAGCCTCACGAGCTTTTCTATGACGAGCTTCTGGTGTTTTATCTTGGCGACGAGTCTTTCGGTGGTGACCCCGCCGGGATCGCCTATCAGTCTCGTTGTCTCGTCCATCGCGCCTGCCCTCCCGCGCGGCATCATCGCTATCTGCGGTTTTTCTCGTGGTAAATCCTGTGAAGCAGATAAGTCTGATAAAGGATGACTATGAGAACGACCGGAACGACGAGGATGAAAAGCCTGTCGGCGAAGAAGCTCACGACGCCGGGCGAGGCGCCGGCGTCCGGCGGCGCCGGCGGCGCGTAAACGTTGACGAGAAACACGGCGATGAAAGCCGCGAGCGCCGCGATCAGCAGCAGGTTTATGGAATAGAAATGCCGCCGCTCGAGCAGTTTCCGTTTCGCGCCCACACGGACGGCTTTGTTCTTCAGCAGACCGCTCACCCGCTCGAGGAGTTCCGCCTCCTCGAAAGGCTTCGTCATGAAGCAGTCCACCGCGGACTCCCTGCTGTACTGCCTTGTGTGCGCGTCGGTGAGCGAGGTGAGCATGAGGATGGGGATTTTTCTGTAGTCGCTTTCGAATTTCAGGTGGTAGGCCAGCGCCATGCCGTCGAGATCCGGCATCATGACGTCCAGTATGATCAGGTCCGGCGTCTCGCGGCTGACAGTCTGCATCGCGTACCTTCCGTCCTCGATCGCCGCGACCTCGTACCCGTGACTTTCCAGAATGCGCCGCAGGACGTCGCGCACGACCTCCTCATCATCAATCACCAGTATCCGCGCCATTGAAATCTTCTCCCGTCGTGGAAACAGCCGCGCAATCCCGCGAATAAACTATACACAAAACGAGGCTGCCCTGCCAGAGGCGCGGGCGGCACACGGCGGACCTCTCGTGTCCGCCGTCCCCCTTTTACCGCGGCGGGCGTAAAATACTTCTCATTCACGCAAAGGCGCAAAGGGCGCCTGAAATGATGAAGATGGAAGCGCTTCACGCTCCGAGTAGTATATTATGATACGCACATGCCGCCTCCACGGTTTTTCATTCTCGCCGCCATAGTGCTCTGCTCGAACGCCGTCGAGGCAGTCACCGGCTTCGGCAGCACGATCATCGCCGTGACCCTCGGCGCTCACTTCTACCCGATAGACCGGCTCGTCGTCATCCTCGTTCCCGTCAACATCGTCCTCAGCTCATACATAGTGATCCGCCACCGGGAGGCGGTCAACGCGAGGGAGCTTTTCAGGGGGATACTCCCCGCGTCGGGCGCAGGGCTGGCGGTGGGGATAGCCGTCTTCCACCTCGCGGAGGTGGACACACTGAGGATCGCCTACGGGACGTTCGTGCTCTGTCTTTCCGTGCGGGAGGTCCATATCGCTCTGCGGACAGCCGGCGACTTTTCCCCGAAGCCGCTCCCGGGCTTACAGTCGTTCTTCTGGCTTCTGTCCGGGGGAATAATGCAGGGCATATACGCCTCGGGCGGTCCCATGGTGGTTTACTACGCCGGAAGGAAGCTGACCGACAAAAGGTCTTTCAGAAGCACCCTCTCGGGTCTGTGGCTCATCCTGTCAACGGCGCTTTTCGCGAGCCACGTCGTCTCCGGAAAAGCCACGATCGGCACACTCAGGGAGAGCGCCGGGCTGCTGGCGTCACTCGCGCTCGGCATCGTGATCGGGGAAACGATTCACGAGCGCATCCCCGAAAAAACTTTCCGCGTTTTCGTTTTCGCGATCCTGATTTTCGCTGGAGCCGCGCTGATACTGCGGGCGCGGTGAAAGCCCGCCGGCTGCCGGGCGGCGATCAGTCCGCGGCTGCGGAAGCGCCGCCCGAGGCGGGCTTTCCGTGCCGATGCCTGGCGATGACGAGAGCCGTCAGCCTGTCCGCCAGCGTGTTTTCCTCACGGGGAATCTCAACGACGGCGAACTCGCGGAAACGCCCTATCAGCTTCACGGCTTCGAGGTAAAGCGGGAGGATGTTTCTGTTTTTGACCTTGTACGACCCGCCGATCTGCCGGGCGACGAGCTGGCTGTCGGTTTTCACCGTGAGGGAGGTGCAGCCCATGAGCAGCGCGGTCTCGAGGGCGAGGAGGAGCGCGGTGTATTCCGCCTGGTTGTTCGTGCAGCGTTCGAGATACTTTCCCTTTCTTGCGACGATCTTCCGCCCGTCGAAGATCACCGCCGCGCCGGCGCCGGGTCCCGGATTCCCGCGCGATGAGCCGTCAATATACGCCTCGAGCGCCCCCGGTGAAAAACCGCCTGGAGTGGATTCCGCGCCCATGTCAGCCGGGACTTCCAGAAATACGGGGAAACGACGGGGTCGCCCGAAAGGGGAACGCGCGTTCTCACGCGGTGGCTTCGGCGGCTTCCGCCCTGCCCGCGTCCGGGATGAAGATGATCCTTCCGCACCGCTGGCACATGACTATCTCGTCGCCGTCCAGAAGCCTGCTGATCGTGGATTTCGAAACCTCGACGGAACAGCCGCCGCAGAAGCGCGCGTCGTCCTTCGGATCGTCCTCGTTCCTCATTATGGTCACGATCGCCAGACCGTCGTTCTTCCTCTGTATGTCCTGATACATCTCGAGCAGACCCCTGTCTTCGAATCCCTTGAAGCGCCCGCGCTCCTGCTTTAAAACCTCGATGCGCTCCTTCAACTCCCTTATCCTGTCCTCAACCGCCTTCTGCTCTCCGTGGTACTCGTCCTCTATCTCCTTCAGTTTTTCTTCTATTTCCCTTTTCTTCAGCTCGGTACCGTCAACCTGAATCATCAGCTTTATGACCTTTTCCTCCCTCATCTTGTGCTGATTGACGTATTGTTCGCGCTCCTTCTGAAGGAACTGGAGGTCCTTGACGTTGGTCTCGGCGCTGAACAGTTTGTCCTCGCAGGCTTTCTTCTTCTCGTTCAGCTGCGCCATCTCGTCCTGAAGCTGCTTCACCTCCGAAATTACCGGCGCCGACTTTTTCTCGCAGGCTTCTTTTTTCGCCGAGAGGTCGCGATATTTCTTCTGCACCGGAGTCTCGGTTTTTTCAAGACGCCTCACCGTCCTGATGCTTTCGATTATCTCGCTGTCAACCTGCTGGAGCCTGTACAGCTCGCCGAGTTTCTCGTGCGTCGTTTTCATCATCCTCCCCCCCGGTCCGCGTCATCGCCGCGGCGAACGAATCATGTGGGTCGGGGCTGATCTCCGGGTAGTATAGATTAAGCAGCCGTGAAGTTCAACCCGGGGAGGTTTATTTTGCGGAACCGCCGGTCTTCTGCCCGCGAAACCCTCTCGCAGCGGCGGTTCGTTGACACTGTAAACGGCGCCTGATATATTCAGAAAACGGAGGGAAATATTTTTTGAAGAGAGGACGCGAAATGAAAAAAGCGCGATTGTACGCCGCCGCCGCCGTTTGTGTTCTTGTGCTTGCCGCCGCGCTCGCCGCGCCGGTTCACTCATCGAAGCTGGGCGACAAATTCGTCGGGAAAATCCTGAAAGGCGCCGGGATTGCGCTGCTCACCGCCGCCCTCGCCGATCAACTGAACGATTTCATCAACACGATAACCCTCAACAAGGGCGTGCCGTCCCACGCGGCGACGAAGGTGGTGCCCATCGTGGCGCTCGGCGCCGGGACGCGCGTCGGCGCGGCGCAGGTGACGGGTCCGAAGGACCTTGTGGACAAGACCGTCGTCGTGGTGCAGGTCGAAACAAAGTTCGGGGCGAAGAACCTCGACGTGGAGGTCTTCGTGCCGAGCGACAGCGAGAACCCGCTCGACTTCAACCGCGTCGAGGGCGTCGGCGTGTCGGCGCTGATAGACCTCCGCCTGAGCGGCATCTGACGCAAGGGGATTCACCGCCGATGGGCAGGGTAAAGGTATCACTCGTCGCGCGCGCGCCGCTCGAGAAACTCTACGAAATGGCGCACGTCATCGAGGACTACCCCGGCTACATCCCGGCGCTCAGGAAGGTGCGCGTGATAGAACGCTCAACGGACGGCAGCTTCGTCCGCGCCGAGTGGCACGCCATCGCCAGACTCCTCGGCGCCACGCGAAACCTCGTCTGGGTCCAGGACGACAACTGGGACGACTCGCGCCTCGTCTGCCGCGTAAGCCTCCACAGCGGAAACGAAATGAAGGAACTGAAAGGCGAACTCGCGTTCCGACCCCATCCGAAAGGCACGGAGATGGTCTTCGACGTTGATTTCCGCGTCGAACATCCCTTCATGACGCCCATCATACACCGCCTCCTCGACCAGGTCATGCGGAAAAACAACGAGTCAATGCTCATGGGACTCAAGCGGAAGGCGGAACAGGAATTCTGGGAGCAATGGTGATCCCTGAGAGAACGGCCGCAAACCCTGCCGCCGCATAAGAAATGCGGAACGTGGTATAATTAAAAAAGCCTAATCTCCGCGGGGCGTGAGCACGATCATGACGAGAACCTGCCGTCGTCGCATCCTTATCCCGTTTTTCGCGGTCGTCCTGCTCGCCGCTCCCGCGATCCCCTCCTGCTCGCAGGAGAAGGGAAAAACGGCGCTCCCCGCCGCGGACAACCCGAAAGAAACGACCCCGCCGCAGAAAGCGGACCGCGGCGGCATCGTACCCGCCCATTTCGCCGGAAGCTGGTACCCGGGCGGCGGGACGGAACTGGAGGGCATGATAGACGGCTTCCTCGCCGGCGCGAAGAAACACGACGTTCAGGGCAGACTCATCGCTCTCATCGCCCCGCACGCGGGATACGTCTACTCCGGAAGCGTCGCCGCCCACGCTTTCAAACAGCTCGAAGGCGCTGCCTTCGAAACGGTCGTCGTCGTGGGATTCGCCCACAGGTTCCCCTTCGACGACATATCCGTGTACGCCGAAGGACACTTCGAAACACCGCTGGGGCTGATCCCCGTGGACACGGAGCTTGCCCGCGCGCTGATCGATCAGCATCCCTCCATCCGCTTCTACCGGGAGCCTTTCCTCAGCGACCGCGCCCCGGAGCACTCCATCGAAAACGAACTGCCTTTCCTCCAGCGGGTCCTCGGCGCGTTCAAATTAGTGCCCGTGATGATAGGCGGGCAGTCGCCCGGGAACGTCGAAATCCTCGCCAGCGCCCTCGCCCGCGTACTCAAGGGCAGAAACGCCCTTATGGTCGCCAGCACCGACCTCGCGCACTTCTGGACACACGAAGAGACCGCAAGGCTCGACGCTGAAACCGCGAAGTACGTCGAAAAGATGGACGCGGACGGACTGCGGAAACTCCTCGCCGGCGACGCCACGGGACGACGCATGTGCGGACACGGCGCCGCCGAAGCCGTGATGAGAGCCGCCGCCGCCCTCGGAGCGGACAGGGGCGTCATACTAAAGACAGCCGATTCATACGACATCACCGGCGAGAGCAGGGAAAGGGTGGTCGGATACCTCGCCGCGGCTTTCTTCGACACCTCGCAGAAAAAGGCAAAGGGGACGATGGAAATGAAAAACGAAGACCTCAGCGCGGGCGAACTGAACGAGGCGCAGAAGAAAGAACTGCTGCTGATCGCCCGCGAGTCGCTCGAAAACTACGTCCGCACGGGCGAGAAGAGGAAATTCCCGACAGGCGACGAGGGACTCAAGGCGATGCGCGGCATGTTCGTCACGCTGAACAAACACGGGCGGCTCCGCGGCTGCATGGGACACTTCGAGCAGGACGTCCCGCTGAACGAGCTTGCCGCCCACCAGGTCATCGTCTCCGCGACCCGCGATCCGCGGTTCACCCCGGTCCGTCCCGACGAACTCGAAGACATCACCATCGAAATCTCGGTCCTGTCGTCCCCCGAGCCGGTCGCCTCGTACGAGGACATAATCGTCGGTAAACACGGCGTTATCCTCGAAAAGGGCGCGTCGGGGGCGACCTTTCTCCCGCAGGTCGCCCCCGAGCAGGGCTGGGACCGCGACACCATGCTCGAACACCTCGCCATGAAAGCCGGACTTCCCCCCGACGGCTGGAAGAAAGGCGCTTCTTTCCAGGTCTACACCGCGCAGGTCTTCGGCGAAGAGGATTAGAAACCCAATTCCGGACTTCGCACTGCGCTTCTGCTGCGATATAATCACCGTAAACCCCGCGCGGGGCGCGGCGCGGCGATGGACAACGAAAAGATACTCGCTGAACTGAAACGCAAGGGCGCGGATGAACTCCTCCCCATGCTGAAGACCGGGCAGGTCACGCTCCTGCTCGAGGAAAACAGGAAAGTCAAAGGGATAATGAGCGCCGCCCTCGTGGATTCCACCGAAGACAACGCCTGGAAAACGCTTCTCGACTACGACGGCTACCAGCGGTTTCTTCCGGGAATAAACGTCTCGAAGGTGCTTTCGAGAAAGGAAAACGAAATCGTCGTTAAATTCGAAGCGGGGATCAAGGTCATGGGCATCGGCGGCACCGTCAGGTACACCTACAGGATGTCCGTCGCCCGCCCGTTCGTAAACGTGTACGACGCGAAAAGCGGCGGCATGAGCGGCTACTGGGCGATCCTTCCGACCGGCGACCCCAACAGGATCATACTCGCTCACGGCGACGTCGCGAAAGACGTCCGCTCCATCCACATCTTCCTCCGCTTCCTCGTGGAACGGCTCCCCACGGCTGAACTGGGGCTTCACCTCGCGCCCGTCGCCATGATGGTCAACCGCGTGAAACTGCGCATCGAGCAGCTTCACCGCGAATCCAGATAACGGCGAAGGTTCGGCGTTATTGCGGTCTTCCAGATTGGATAATCCGAATTCACAACGATCGGAGGCGATACCGTGCAGGACTACAAGATAGACGCGTACTCGCCCGCCGAGATGGAGGAGCGGATAGAGAACGTGGGCGTGGCGAAGGCGAACCTCGACTTCCTCTCAACGCTCATCCTCTCCGTCCTCGCGGGCGCGTTCATCTCGTTCGGCGCCGTGTTCTTCACGCTCGTGACGCACGACTCCGGGCTGAAGTACGGACTGTCTCAGCTCGCCGGGGGACTCTGCTTCTCGCTCGGTCTGATCCTCGTCGTCGTCGCGGGGGCGGAACTTTTCACCGGCAACAACCTCGTCGTCATGGCGCTCGTAAGCCGCAGGATCACGACCGGCAGGCTCCTTCGGAACTGGGTCATCGTCTACGCCGGGAACTTCATCGGAGCGCTGACCATGGTGCTCTGGATCTATCTCTCACGGCACTGGGAACTGAACGACGGGCGCGTGGGGGCGAAGGCTCTCGCAATCGCCGCGGCGAAGGTGCAACTTCCCTTCATCGTCGCGCTCACCCGAGGCATCCTGTGCAACGCGCTCGTCTGTCTCGCCGTCTGGCTCTGCGCCAGCGCGAGGAGCGTCACCGACAAAATCCTCGCGGTCATCTTCCCCATCACCGCCTTCGTCGCCTGCGGTTTCGAACACTGCGTCGCCAACATGTACTTCATCCCCATGGGGCTTGCCCTCAAGGGCATCGCCGCGGGCGGCGCGCACGACGCACTGACCGTCCGGGCTTTCCTGTTCAACAACCTGCTCCCGGTGACGGTGGGCAACGTCATCGGCGGCAGTTTCCTCGTCGCACTCATATACTGGTTCGCATACCACCGGAAGCGGGACTAAAGAGGTCACGGCGAACCGTCGCGGGGGCCGCCCGCCCCGCCGCCGCCTCGCCGTAAAGACCGACCGCCGTCTCCCGCTGCCCTATCACGGCGTTTCCCAGCGTGAGCGGCACCTGAGGCATGAAAAGGAACGTCAGCGCCGACGCAAAAGCCCCGTACTCCGGAAGCGCCATCGCCGTCGGCTCTGCGCGCCGGGTCCGAGTTCGCCTCAAACCCTTCGCGTAAGCGTTGACAACATGCGCGCACTCCCGGTATATTTCAGCGGGTTTCCGCCCGGATTGCCCGGCGACGGTGAACAATCCGGCATGATGAACGCCGAATGGGGTGACGCCGCGTGAACAACGACGTGAAGCTCAGTATCCGGAGTCTTTCCAAACGCTACGAAACGGGCGTGCTGGCGGTGGACAACCTCAACCTCGAGATAAAAACCGGCGAGGTGTTCTGCATGTTGGGAGCGAACGGCGCCGGCAAGACGTCAACGCTTATGCTGATCCTCGGCTTCACGGAACCGACCGCCGGCGCCGTCGAAATCTGCGGAATAGACGTGAACAAGGACCCCCTCGGCGCGAAGAAACACGTCGCGTACGTGTCGGAAAACGTTCAGCTCTACGGCAACTTCACCGCGAGGCAGAACCTCGACTTCTTCACAAGGATAGCGGGCATCACGGACAAGACCGACAAGGACTACAGGGAAGTTCTTCTGCGCACCGGTCTCGCTGCGGACGCGCACACGCGGCGCGTCAAGGGCTTCTCCAAGGGCATGCGCCAGAGGCTCGGCATCGCCATCGCGATCATGAAGAACGCCGAGGTCATCCTCCTCGACGAACCCACGTCGGGACTCGACCCGAAGGGCGGAAAGGAATTCCTCCGCCTCCTCGAGCAGCTGCGCGACGAGGACAAGGCGATACTGATGACGACGCACGACATCTTCCGCGCGCGCGAGATCGCCGACCGCGTGGGAATCATGAGCGCGGGACAGCTTCTGCGCGTCATCCCGCGCGCCGAACTCGAAAGGGAAAACCTCGAGGCGCTGTACCTGCAGTACATCACAGAGGACGTCACGCACGGGAGGATGGACCCGGGACTCGCGAAAAAATAGGACGTACGCGGCGGCAATGATCCTCAGAATCGCCCGAAAGGAAATCCAGCTCAACCTCCTCAGCTTCCGCTTCCAGGTGTGCATCGTCCTGCTTTTCATCCTCATCGTGGGAAGCATGCAGATCATGGCGACCAACTACGGGCGAAGGCTCGAGGACTACTCGACGGGCGCGGAGATACACCGCGACGACCTGCTCAAGATGAACAGCCGGCTCGAGTTCGAAGCCTTCGGCGTCACGCAGGACCCCAAACCATCCATCCTCGGCGTGTTCGCGATGGGACTCGAGAGGGAAATGTCGCGCTCGTTCATGATTCCCGGTTTCGCCACGGAGGAGCGGGGACAGATGTCCTCAACCGCCCCCGCCTCAAAGCTCCAGGGGATGCAGCTCGAAGCAAGCAAGTACTCCAACCCCGTATTCACCCTGTTCCAGCCGCCGGACTTCGTGTACGTGATAAACATCGTTCTCAGCCTCCTCGCGATGCTCTTCGCGTTCGACGCCGTCTCCGGCGAGAAAGAGAACCAGACCCTGAAACTCATGCTCACCAACTCCGTCCCGCGCGACGCCGTGCTGATCGGCAAATGGCTCGGCGGCTCCGTCTCGATAATAATCCCCTTCTTCGTCGCGTTCATCGCCGGACTGCTCTCCATCGTGATCCGCCCCTACGTTTCGTTCAGCGGCGAAGACTGGATTCGCATCACCCTGCTGCTCGCCGTCTCCTCGCTGTACGTCTGCGTCTTTTTCCTGCTCGGAATGGTCCTCTCCACCCTGACTCAGCGCTCCGCGACCTCCCTGATTCTCTCGCTCTTCGCCTGGATATTCTTCGTGCTCGTCGTCCCCAACGTCTCCCCGGTCATAGCGCGCCAGATGGTCCCCCTGAAGACCGCCGACCAGATAGTCCGCGAGGAAGAACGCATCGAGCGCGACATGCGGGACGAACTCCAGAACGTGCCCGAGGAAGAACGCGCGGAAAAAATGAAATCCCTCGGCGAAGAGATCGAAGCCCGGACCAGCGCCCTCGAAGACGCCTACCTGCGAAGACTCGCAAGACAGGTGAACGCATCCGTCAACCTGTCCCGCCTCTCCCCCTCCTCCAGCTTCACCTACGCGGCGGTCAACCTCGCCGGAACCGGGGTGACCGACTACAACAAACTCAAGGAACGAATCATACGGTACAAGTACGAACTCCGCGACTCGCGGAACAAATTCCTGCTCGACGACAGATCAAAGAACATACCCATGCTTTACATCGTCATTGACTACGAAAAACTCCCCGTCTTCCATCAGCCGCGTTCAGACCTCGCCTCGAGTATCTCCAACAGCCTCCTCGACCTCGCTCTCCTCTTCGTCTTCGCCGTCGCGTTCTTCATGGTCTCGTTCATCAGGTTCCTGAGGTACGACGTGAAATGAACCGCCGCGGAACACGGGAGGCTGCCGCGAAATCATGATCGCCGCGCTCATCAGAAAGGAACTCCTCGACAACTTCCTCAGTTTCCGCTTTCACGTGTCCCTCGTCATCGTGATCTTCCTGATGCTCCTCAGCATGATGGTCATGAAACAGGACTACGAGGCGCGGCTGGCGACCTGGCGCGAAAACACCGAGGCTTATTCTCAGGACGCCAGGGAGAAGAACTCCTACCTCATGCTCATGTTCTCCGGCGTCGGCGTGGACCGCCCGCCGGAGCACCTCGAACTCCTCTACACCGGCGTCGAAAAAAACCCGAACCGCAAGGCCAACATCTGGCCATTCTTCAAGCCCGAATTCACCGGCGAACTCAACGTCAACCCCGTCTTCCCGCTGTTTCCCGCCGTGGACTTCATCTTCGTGGTCAGCATAGTGATGAGTCTCCTCGCCTTCGTGTTCACCTACAACGCGGTCAGCGGCGAACGCGAAATGGGCACGCTAAAACTGCTGATGTCCTACTCCATCCCGCGGGACCGCGTCATTCTCGCCAAGTGGATCGGCGGTTACGTCAGCCTCGTCATCCCCTTCCTGATCGGGACCGTCATCTGTTCGCTTGTCATCCTCGTCAGCCTGAAACTGCACTTCAACGCACAGGACTGGGGCGCCTTCGCCCTCGCCACGTTCGCCTCCCTCCTCTTCATCGGCGTCATGTATTCCACAGGGCTGTTCGTCTCCATCATCTGCCGCACTTCCGCCACGTCCATCTCCGTGCTGCTCCTCATCTGGGTGATATTCGTCCTCGTAATCCCCAACGCCGCTCCGTTCCTCATTGACCAGACCCGCCCCATACCTTCCGTCAGCGAGGTCATGAGCCGCATCAAGTACAAGTCCGGCGGAACGATAAACAAGGTGATTGACGAGACCATCACGAGCTTCGGGGAAGCAATAGGCGTGGACCTTAAAGAAGTGGACTTCAGGGGCGAGGAGGGCGCCGCCGAGGAACGGGCGCCGCAGCCGCAGCAACAGCCCGCCCGCCAGCCCGAAACCACAACAACCGCCGCCGCCCGGCAGCAGCCGCCGGACACTCAGCTCCCCGAAGGCATGGACGCCTCCATCATCAACCAGATCGCCGGCGAGATCACCGACGACGACCTGCGCGAAATCCAGATCGTCGGCTGCGAGTCGTTCATTGACGGCAAACTCAAGGAAAAAACGGGTATGAGCCTCGACCAGGCAAAGAGTCTCTATCCCGACG
>JBFMFE010000261.1:0-21887 GCA_040752295.1 bacterium | reverse complement strand
CATGAACGGAGGGGGGGGGTTCGAGAAGAACCGCGCGAGGGTACTCCTGGCGCTCCTGTTCGCCGCGGCGGGCGTGCTGATCGTCACCGTCGGTTTTTTCAAGGCGATCTTCATCGCGGCGCTTGCCGCAGCGGGGTATTTTATCGGCAGGGTTGTGGACGACCGCGAGCTTCTGCGCAGATTCATAGACACCTATTTAGGGAAGTGAGATGTCGCGCAACAAAGCCCGCGTCGTCGCAATGCAGGCGCTGTTCCAGATTGATAAAAGCGAGGGAGCCGTCAACAACGTCGTCGGCGCGCGGGCGCGGGAGGAAACGCTCGATCCCGGCGACGCGGAGTATATCCGGAACATAATAAAAACCGTGAGGGAAAACCTTCGCCGCATAGATGGGATTGTCGGCGATTATTCGACCGACTGGCCGATCGGGCGCCTGGGAGGGGTCGAGCTTGCGGTGCTGCGCATCTCGCTCGCGGAGATTCTGTACCTGAAGGACGTTCCTGCGAGCGTCGCCGTCAGCGAGGCGGTGCGCATAGCAAAGAAGTTCGGCACGGAGAATTCCGGCAGGTACGTTAACGGAATCCTCGGGAAGTTCCTGAGGGACAACCCGTCCGCGTCGTCCGGAGGGAGGACCGATGAGCGGTGAGGCGCGGATTCTCTCCGTGTCCGGGATAACGGCGCTGGTGAAGGACGCCGTCGAGGGGGAACCCGTGCTTCAGGAGGTATGGGTCGAGGGCGAGGTGTCGAACTTCAAACGGCACGGTTCCGGGCATCTCTATTTTTCCCTGAAGGACGAGGGCGCGCAGATAAGGGCGGTCATGTTCCGCCAGTTCGCCCCGTCGGCCGGGGCGGGAGGGATCGGGGACGGGGCGAAGGTGCACGCATTCGGCTCGGTTGGGGTGTACGAGAAACGCGGGGAGTACCAGTTGTACGTGAGGCGGCTGCGCCCGGCGGGATTGGGCGAACTGTACGTCAGGTTCGAGGAGTTGAAGAAAAAATTAGCGGCTGAGGGTTTGTTCGACGAGGGGCGGAAGAAGGCGCTGCCGGAGTTTCCGTGGAAGGTTGCGGTGGTCACGTCGCCGACGGGGGCGGCGGTGCGGGACGTGATCAACGTGATCACGCGGCGATTTCCCCCGATAGAGCTTGTGGTGGTGCCGGCGGTGGTGCAGGGGGAGGAGGCGCCGGGGAGCATAGCGGCGGCGCTGGGGGCGGCGCAGGGTGTGAGCGGTGTTTCGCTCATACTGCTCGTGCGAGGCGGCGGTTCGATAGAGGATTTGTGGGGATTCAACGACGAGCGGGTGGCGCGGGCGATAGCGGCGAGCCGGGTTCCCGTGGTGACGGGAGTCGGTCACGAGACGGATTTCACTATAGCGGACTTCGCTGCCGACCTGCGCGCGCCGACGCCGTCCGCCGCCGCTGAAATCGCGGTGCCCTCGCTTGAAGAGGTTCTGGGGAAGGTCGCGCGCGCCGGCGCGGCGATACTCAGGGCGGCGTCGGGGCGCGTTGCACTCGAAAAGGCGAAGCTGGAGGGAAGCCGTGCGGTTCTCACCACGAGGCGCGTGGCGGACATGGTGCGCCAGAAGCAGCAGTACGTTGATGAGCGTGTCGCCGCGGCGGCGGGTGAGGTTCGTTACCGTCTGGAGGCGGCGTCGGGGGGCGTGAGAATGCTCCATGAAAAGTTGAAGTCGCTGGACCCGATGCGGGTTCTTTCGCGGGGCTATTCCCTGTGCTATGATTCGGCGACGGGTGATCTTGTGCGCAGCGTGTCGCAGGTCAGGCGGGGGCGCAGGCTCAGGACGAGGGTTGCGGATGGAGAGTTTTTCTCCGTGGCTGAGGGCAGAGGCGGCGGGGAGAAGGGTATGCGGGACCGAACGCTGAGCAACAGGGAGCTTGATTTACGGGGCGGCGGCGCGGAGGGCTGATAAGAGAGTAAGGATGTGTTCAGGGTGATCGGGCGCCGGATGTGATAGAATTGCGGGGGAGGACGCCGCAATTGGCAGCGAAGGTCGGAAAAGAGAATTTCGAGAAAAACCTCAAGCGGCTCGAGGAGATAGTGTCGTGCATCGAGGGCGGCGAGGGCGATCTCGAGGAGATACTGAAACTGTTCGAGGAAGGGATCGGGATCGCCAGAAAATGCCAGAAGTTCCTCGAAGAAGCTGAAGCGAAGATAAACAGGCTCGCGGAACTCGACGAGAGCGGGACCGCGGACGAGTTCCCCGGGCAGGACTGACTTTTCCACTGAAAGAACAGTTCGGCTTCATCGTGTTTTTCCGTTTATCGCGCGGGCTTACGGGTGGCGGATGAGGAAGGCAAGGGTTTTTTTCCAACTTTCGGGGAGGGAGGCGGAGGTTCCCCTGGGCTGCACGGTGCTCGAGGCGGCGTGGCGCGCCGGCGAGCCGGTTGATTCGCCCTGCGGCGGTCGCGGCAAATGCGGGAAGTGCCGGGTGAGGGTAAAGGGCGACGCCGCTCCGGCGACGCCCCGGGAGTTGGAGAAGCTCACGGCGGGTGAGATGGGGCGGGGGTGGCGGCTTGCGTGCCAGGCGGAAGCGGCGGGAGACGTTTCGGTACGGACCCCGGCGCGCGTTTCGGGCGGAGAGTCCGGAACGCCCCGCTCTCTTTTACGCGCGCGGGGGATTAAACCGGCGCCGAGGGTTGAAAAGACGTTTTTAAAGCTGAGGGCGCCGAGCCTGCGGAGCCAGAAGAGCGACCTTGAACGGGTGATCGAGGCTCTCGGCGGCGGAGACGGGATGGAAGTTTCTCTCGACGTGATGAAGACACTGCCGGGGGCGCTGCGCGCCGGCGGGTTCGGTGTGACGGCAGTGACCTGCGGCGGGCGTCTGGCGGCGGTGGAGCCGGGAGACACGACGCCGGTTTTGGCGGGCGCAGCGGTGGACGTGGGGACAACGACGCTGTCGGTGAGCGTGTACGATCTGAGGACGGGGGACATGATCGGGGGGAGGACGGCGATCAACCCCCAGGAGCGGTACGGCGCCGACGTTGCGTCGAGGATTTTTTTTGCGGCGGAGAGAGAGGGCGGTTTGGAGACCCTGCGGAAAATCGTCGTTGATGCGCTGAACGGGATGCTGAACGGGGCGGCGCGGGACGGGGGCGTTGACCCCGGAGGCATATACGAGGTGGTCGCCGTGGGGAATCCCACGATGATGCACCTGCTGGGGGGCGTCTCGCCGGAGAACATAGCGGCGGCGCCGTACGTGCCCGCGTTTTCGGGCGCGCTCGACGTGCCGGCGCGCGACGTTGGACTGGAGGTCAGTCCCGGCGCGCGGATTAGGGTTCCGCCCGCCGTGTCGGCGTACGTCGGCGCGGACACGATAGGCGCGGTTCTGGCGGCTGGTATTGGGAGGGGGGGGGAGTGTGAACTGCTCGTTGACATGGGCACGAACGCGGAGATCGTGTTGAGCGGGCGGGGGGGGATGGCAGCGTGCTCCGCGGCGGCGGGACCGGCGCTGGAGGGGGCGCAGATTTCCTGCGGGACGAGGGCGAAACCGGGCGCCGTGCAGCACGTTTTTCTGGACGCCGGAGCTTTGAGGTACGCGACAATCGGGGGGCTTGCGCCGTCGGGCCTGTGCGGGAGCGCGCTCATGGACGCGATGGCTGAACTCCGGCTCGCGGGCGCGATTGACGGGGGAGGGAGGCTGGACCCGGCGCGGCTGCGGGGCGAATACGCTTTTCTCAAGAGGAATTTCGTCCGTGAGAAAGGGGGCGGGGAGAGATTCGCGTTAAGGGCGGGCAGTGAAGGCGTTTTTCTGACCCAGGGCGACGTCCGGCAGTTTCAGCTTGCGAAATCGGCGATAATCACCGGCATTCAGGCGCTTTTAAAGAAGGAAAGGGTGCGGGCGCGTGAGATCGGGAGAATATATCTTGCGGGACTTCTGGGGAGTTCGCTTCGGGCGGAGAGCGCCATCGAGGCGGGGGTGCTCCCCGACGTGGACGCGGAAGGGGTGAAGTACGTGGGGAACGCCGCACTGGACGGCGCCGCGATGTGCCTGCTGTCGGAGCGGGCGTGGCGCCGCGCCGTGGACACGGCGGGCAAAATGAAGTGCCTCGAGCTGTCCGGATGGCGCGGCTTTCAGGAACTTTTCGTGAAAAACCTTGAGTTTCCCCCATACAGGGTGAGGTAAAATAACCGCGGCGCGCCGCTCGCCCGGCGTCTGGTTTTGTTGACATGGCGAGGAAATGAGGGGTACGATTTTAAACGGTTCCTGAATCACGAAAGAGAATCCGGCAGGAGGCAGGGCATGTCGAAGCAGCCGATGTGGACTCCGTCTGAGGAACGGGCGAAGGGTACAAACGTTTACGGGTTCATGCGCAGGGTGAACGCCGGACGCGGCAAAGACTTTCGCGAATACGAGGAACTTCACCGGTGGTCCGTGGAGAACGTTGCCGATTTCTGGGCGGACATGTGGGAGGAGGCGGAGATAAAGGCGTCCAGGGGGTACGACGAAGTCGTTGACGACGCCGGGAAGATGCCCGGCGCCGGATGGTTCTCCGGCGCCCGGCTGAATTTCGCGGAGAACCTTCTGAGGTACCGCGACGATCATCCCGCGATCATATTCAAGGGCGAGGCGATGGCGGCGCCGGTGAGGATGACGTACGCCGAGGTTTACGACGAGACGGCGCGGCTGGCGAAGTCGCTACGCGACGCCGGGGTGACCGTGGGGGACAGGGTGGTCGGGTTCATGCCGAACATGCCGCAGGCGATCATCGCGATGCTCGCCGCGACGAGCATCGGGGCGGTCTGGTCGTCGTGCTCGCCCGATTTCGGCGTCAGGGGGGTGCTCGACCGCTTCGGGCAGATCGAGCCGAAGGTTCTTTTCACGGCGAACGGTTACTCGTACAACGGGAAGTCTTTCAACTCCCTCGAAAAGGTCGCCGGGATTTTCTCGCAGCTTTCGTCGCGCCCCCGGGTCGTCGTGGCGCCCTATACCGAGGAGCGCGCGGACATCGGCGCCCTGCCGGACGCCGTCCACTACGACGATTTCATATCGAGTGACGCGGGGCTTGAGATGGAGTTCGAACAGCTTCCGTTCGATCACCCGCTCTACATAATGTATTCGTCCGGCACCACCGGGCTTCCGAAGTGCATGGTTCAAAGCGCGGGCGGCATCCTGATAAACCATGTTAAAGAATTGAAGCTTCACACGGACCTGAAACGCGAGGACCGGTTGTTCTACTTCACGACCTGCGGCTGGATGATGTGGAACTGGATGGTTTCCTCGCTTGCGCTTGGCGCCACGGTGATACTCTTCGACGGGTCGCCGTTCCATCCCGATCCCGGCGCGCTGTTCCGGCTCGCGCAGGACGAGGCGATGACGGTGTTCGGCGCGAGCGCGAGGTACCTTGCGTCCGTCGAGCAGGCTGGATTGAAGCCCCGCGAGAGATTCGACCTGAGCGCGCTGAAGGCGGTGCTTTCGACGGGATCGCCCCTCGCCGAGGAGAGCTTCGATTACGTGTACCGCGACGTCAAGGAAGACGTGTGCCTGTCCTCCATATCGGGAGGCACGGACCTGAACGGGTGCTTCGCCGCGGGGAATCCGATGGGACCCGTTTACAGGGGCGAACTGCAGTGCCGGTGTCTCGGCATGAACGTTCACGCTTACGATCCCGACGGCAGACCGGTCATCGGACGGAAGGGGGAACTGGTGTGCGCGTCGCCGTTCCCTTCGATGCCGATTTATTTCTGGAACGACCCGGACGGAGAGAAGTACCGCCGCGCGTATTTCGACAGGTATCCCGGCGTATGGACTCACGGCGATTTCATAGAGATAAACGAGCGCGGCGGCGTCGTGATCTACGGGAGATCGGACGCAACGCTCAACCCGGGAGGCGTGCGGATCGGTACGGCGGAGATTTACAGGGTGGTGGAGAACATGGAGGAGGTCGCCGACAGCCTCGTGGTGGGGCAGGACTGGGAAAACGATGTCCGCGTGGTCCTTTTCGTGAAGACGGCGGAGGGGTACGAATTCAGCGAGGAACTGGCAGGCAGGCTCAAGGCGGCGATAAGGACGCAGTGCAGCCCGCGCCACGTTCCGGCGAAGGTGCTTCCCATAAAGGACATCCCCTACACGATCAACATGAAGAAGGTCGAACTGGCGGTCAAGAACGTGATTCACGGCGCGCCGGTGCTCAACCGCGACGCGCTCGCCAATCCCGAATCGCTCGATCTGTACAAGGATATCCCCGAGCTGAAAACCTGACTGTCGGCGGAAAATGATAAGAAGGCTCGGTTCATTCTTCACGTTTCTTTCGCTCCGCCTGGTGCCCGATCCGTTCGTGTTCGCGCTTATCCTGACCTTCGTGACGTTTGTTTTGGGCATGGTTCTCGGCGGGAAGGGCGCCGCGGAGATGGTTCGGATGTGGGGGCGGGGGTTGATGGGGTCCGAGTTCCTGACGTTCGCTGCGCAGATGTGTCTGGTGCTGATAACCGGTCACGCGCTGGCCGCCACGGCGCCGGTGAGGCGGCTGCTGAAGGCGGTCGCGGGCGTGCCGCGGAGCCAGTTCGGAGCGGTCGCTCTCACGACGCTCACGGCGTCGGTTCTGGGGTTGATCAACTGGGGACTCGGACTGATCGGGGGCGCCATGCTGTGCCGGGAGATGGGTGCGCAGGCGAGGCGGAGGGGGCTGCCGGTCTCTTATGCGCTGCTGTGCGCCGCCGCTTATACCGGTCTGATGGTGTGGCACGGAGGTTTGTCGGGTTCGGCGCCGCTGAAGGCTGCGGAGGAAGGGCACTTTCTCGCCGACAGGATGGGCGTTCTGTCCATAAGGCAGACGATACTGGCGCCGATGAACCTGGTGGTGAGCTGTGCGCTCGTGGCGGCGCTGCCGCTCGTGATGGGGGCGATGTCGCCCCGGCGCAGGGAGGAGATTGACGAGATGCCGGACGGGATTTACGAGGAGACCGTCCGGGGCGCCGCGGCGCGCCCGGCGCGCGCGACGTTCGCCGGGCGGCTGGAGAACTCGGCGCTGATAACGGCGGTGTTCGCCCTGCTCGGGGCCGGCTATCTGATTCTCCACTTCAGGGAGAAGGGCTTCGGCGGCGTTGACCTCAATTCGATAATCACGGCGTTTCTGGTGGCGGGGTTTATACTTCACGCAAGCCCCGCGGCGTACGTGCGCGCGGTGGCGGACGCCGTCCGGGGGTGCGGGGGGATACTTCTTCAGTTTCCGTTCTACGCCGGGATAATGGGCATGATGCACGGCGCGGGGCTTGTGGCGATCATATCGGACTGGTTCGTGGGTTTCTCCACCGGTTTCACGTACCCGCTGTTCACTTTCGTGAGCGCGAGTATAGTGAACGTGTTCGTGCCTTCCGGCGGGGGGCAATGGATGCTTCAGGGACCGATCATGGTGGAGGCCGCGCCGAAGCTGGGAGTGTCCTTTTCGCACACTCTGATGGCGGTGGCGTACGGCGACCAGGTGACGAACATGATCCAGCCGTTCTGGACGCTTCCGCTTCTGGGGATAACCCATCTCGAGGCGCGGCAGATCATGGGCTACTCGGCGGTGGCGTGCATTTTCGGGTTCGTCATAATGGGACTGGGCGTGACGTTCCTCGGGTTTCTGATCTGATTTTCCGGGCGGTTTTTTTTGAGGAACAAAAGGAAGGGGCTGCGGGCGCGCGGGGACGGCGCGCGGGGCGTCACTCTTCGACTTTCTTGAGCATGATCACGGTGTCGAAGACGTTGCCTTCGGGGTCCATGGCGTAGCCGGGAATCTCCGCCGCTGTTTTGAAGCCGGCGCCCTCGAGGACGTTGAGCGCCGTTTTTTCCTCGTCCTTGACGAGCATGGCGGATAGGATGGTGAGACCGGTCTCGCGCGCGATCTCCTCGAGCATTTCGATAAGGATTTTGCCGATGCTCTTGCCCTGCCATTCGTCTTCGACCACCACCCTGACGCGACCGACGTGGCGCAGGGGACCGAGGCGGCGGCGGTGCAGAGTGGCGTCCGCCACGATTTTGCCTCCCACTTCCACCACGACCGGCAGAGCCGCGTCGGGGTCTATGTTCCTGACCCACGAGTCCACCACTCTGCGGTCCGTGACGTCGTCGTACAGGAACCTGCGCGTGTCGTATGAGAGCCGCTGAAAGAAATCGTACAGAGCGTTGTCGTCGTCCGGTTCGAGGAACCGCACCACGGCTTCCTCGCCGGTCTTGAGTTTCACCACCCGTTTGTATTCTTCCGCCATTGAAGACAGCCCTCCCGGCGGCGGCGTTTTGAGCGGACGGACGATATTTTCGCAGAAGGGCGGCGAAAACACAATTCCGCGGAGCGGCGCCCGGCTGAAGCCCGGGGCGGGACGCTCTGGAGACGCCGCGGCGCGTGTTGTAGAATATTTCCGTGAAGCCCGATCGGTTTCGGGCGGGTGAGCGTTGCGGCGGACGACGATAATAGCCACGATAGGACCGGCGTCATGCGACGGAGGGGTTCTCGAAAAGCTCATCCGCGCCGGCGTTGACGTGTGCCGGCTGAATTTCTCGCACGGCGATTACAGGTGGCACGCGCGCGTCATGCGCCGTGTGCGGCAGGTCTCGAGGAAGCTCGACCGCCATGTAGCCGTGATGCAGGATTTGAGCGGCCCGAAGATAAGGGTCGGAGAGATTGAGGGCGGCGGCGTTTTCCTCGAGAAGGGTTCCCGCGTGACTCTCACGACCAGGCGGGTCACAGGCGCGCGCGGCGTGATTCCCACCACTTACGGGGCGCTTCCCAGGGATGTGAAAAAGAACGGGAAGGTGCTTCTGGACGATGGACAGATCGTTCTGAAAGCGCTTTCGACGAAGGCGGACAGCGTCGAGTGTTCGGTGCTCCAGGGCGGATACCTGAAGCCGCACAAGGGAATAAATCTTCCCGGCGGGAGGATAAGCGCCGGGGCGCTCACGCGGAAGGATATGGAGGACCTGCGTTTCGGACTTGAGCGCGGAGTGGACATAGTGGCGATTTCGTTCGTCCGGTCCGCCGGGGACGTGGAAAGGGTGCGTGAAGAGGTGAGAAAAGCGGGGGCGGACGCGCTCGTTGTGGCGAAGATCGAGAGACCCGAGGGCGTTCGCGAATTGAAGAGCATCCTTGAGGTTGCGGACGGGATAATGATAGCGCGCGGCGATCTCGGGGTGGAGATGGCGCCGGAGAAGGTGCCCGTGCTCCAGAAACACATGATCGAGACGGCGAACGGGCGCGGGAGGGTGGTGATTACGGCGACCCAGATGCTCGAATCAATGGTAAACAGCCCGAGACCCACGCGGGCGGAGGCGAGCGACGTGGCGAACGCGGTCTTCGACGGCACGGACGCGGTGATGCTTTCAGGCGAGACGGCGGAGGGCAAGTATCCCGTAGAGGCGGTGGAGATGATGTCGAGGATTCTCCGGGAGGCGGAGGTGAAGGCGCTGAGGGGTGGGATGCTGGAGGCGCCGTCGGAGTATCTGCGCGGCGCGGCGGGATTTTCCGGCGCCGTCGCCGAGGCGGCGTGCCGGCTCGCGTGCGACGCCGGCGCAAAGGCGATAGTGACGTTCTCCCAGTCGGGCACGACCTCGATGCTCGCGTCGAAGTACCGTCCGCCGTGCCTGCTCGTCGGCGCGACGCTTCACGAGAACGTCGCCCGCCGGATGAGCCTTTTCTGGGGAGTGCGCGCGGTTGTTTTCAAAAAGATACTCAGCACCGAGTCGCTCGTCGCGGGCGTGGAGGAGATGCTTCTCAAGCGCGGGATTGCCGCCAGGGGAGACGTGGTCATCATCACCTCCGGCGTGCCCATAGGCGTGAGCGGGACGACGAACATGTTGAAGGTGCATCGCATGGGTGAGAGGGATTGAGCGGGCAGGGGGGATTTCCGTTTGAGAAAATTGACCGCGGGAAATAGAATTCTGCCGGGCGTGGAGAGGCGTCGTGGCTGCGGGCGGGGTTTTGAGGGGGATTTCGACGGGCGTTCCGGCTCGGGTGGTTCGCGTCTGCCGGCGGCGCTTTTCGGAAAGCCCTGGAAAGGAGAGGTTGTGAGATGAGGAAGGCTGCTTTTTTCGCGCTCGTGCTCCTCGTTTTTGTCTCGCAGGGATGCTCGAAACGGGGCAGGGTGGAGGAAATCAGGCGTTTTCCAGCCGATAGTCTGGAAGGCGTCATTTCCCGCACCGGCGTGTCGGTGGACTCGGAGGTCTCGTCCGAAGGGAACGGATCGCTCAGGCTCGATGCGGGCGGGTCAACGACTTTTCTTCTTTACGAGGTGAGCGGCGTCGCCGTGGATGAGGCGAGGCTCATCTACAGGGCGAGAATGAGGACCGAGAACGTGATCGGAAGCGCGTACCTCGAGATGATCTGCGTCATGCCGGGCGAAGGAGAGTACTTTTCACGAGCGTTGCAGTCTTCGCTTTCGGGGACGGTGGACTGGACTACTGTGGAGACGCCGTTCTTTCTACAGAAGGGGCAGACCCCGGAGATGGTGAAGCTCAACGTCGTGGTGGAAGGGAGCGGGACCGTGTGGATAGACGACGTGGGGTTGTTGAAGGGTCCGTTGAAATGATTTTGAAGGGGGCGGCGCGCCGTTGAAAGAGAGAATTTTTGCGACGCTTTTTTTTTGCATGGCCGCGGTTGTGCTCATCGTTACGGGCGGGATGGCGGTCGGGGCGGAGGAGGGCGGGGCAGAGCATCGCGTTCCTGCGCCGCTGGTGGTGTTCGATTTTGAAGGCGGACCCGGCGGCTCGACCGGGATGGGGCGCGCGGTGGCGGACATGCTGATAACGGAGCTTGGGAAGAGCGGGCGGTTCAGGGTTTTCGAGAGGAGCAGACTGGAGGAGGTTTTCAGGGAGCAGAAGCTCGGGATGGACATGGGCGGGAAGATGGAGGCGGTTAAGACGGTGGGCGCGAGCGTCGCCGTGATGGGAAAGATAACGGAGTACGGAGTGACGGACCAGGAGGTTCGGGTGCCCGCTCGAGGGACGGTCACAAGGTTTCGCGCCCGTGTCGCGCTCGATGCGCGGGCGGTGCTGGTGGACGACGGGCGGGTTCTGAAGTCGTGGTCCGCCGTCGGCGCGAAGTCGTCTTTCAAACTCGGGATCAACGTTCTGGGCATTCCGGATTTCGATTACACGAGTCCGGGTTTTCAGGATACGCTCCTGGGGAAGGCGACGCGCCAGGCGGCGGATGAGATCGCCGGTATGGTGACGGGGGACCTGTCGGCGGCGAAGATGATGGAGCTTATGGGCGCCGCGGCGCTGCGCGGGCTTGTGGCGGACGTGGACGGCTCCGACGTGGTCATCAACATCGGTGAAGACGCGGGAGTTGCGGCGGGAGACGTGTTCCGGGTGACAAGGGTCGTGAGGGAAATCCGCGACCCCGCGACCGGGGAGGTTCTGAAGACCGGGCGCAGGAGGGTGGGGGAGATAATCGTGACGCACGTCGAGCAGAAGTACGCGGACGCGAGCGTTCTTGAGCGCGTGGAGGGGGAGGAGATTATGGTGAACGATATTGTGGAGGAGGAAGGGGGCGGCGGCGGGGGAAGGTAGAAAACATATTAAGCGATTAGAACGCCGGGGGCGGGGAGAAATTCATTGACCGATATTAAATCAAACGAGAGAGAATTCATGAGTCAGGTTGACTCATGGCTTAACGAATTCCTAAAAACAGGCTCTTATCCGTTTGAAGTGGTATCGTCGGAGGCGTCCGTAAAATCGGAAGGAACGACTAAATTTCCCGATGTCCAGATATGGCTTAACAGAAAGGCCAATCAAGGTTTTTGCGAGATAGCATTAAAAACGCCTGAAACTCCCGCGGATAATCAGGAGTTGCTTGATGACGCCGCTAAAAATGCAGGGGCAATGCTTGCGGACTATTTTGTTACGTGGAATATGAGGGACGCGATTATTTGGAGGACTCCGCTGAAGGCGGAGGCAGTGTCAAGTATCAACAGATTAAAGACATATCCGCCCATACATCAGATATCGCGCCCTGATGATTTGTGGACGGAATTTAAACGGGAGATTTTAAAAGAAAGAACCAGAGAAATTCTAAACGATCTCTCAACACTTTATCGTGAAGGGCACCTCCATTTAATAGATGTAGATTCCGTCTTTTTTGTTCATACGCTTTCAACAGCATCTAAAACCCTTTGCCCTCACATGCATAAGTCGTTAGTGTCTGAAACAGGCAGAAGCTCTAAATTTAAAAATGACCTCTTCGACTGGGCGGCAAAGCAATGTATTCAAAGATACGATGAAGGCGGGACGTTCTTTGAGGCTGTGTCAAGACAGATTGTTTACAGGCTGTTAGGTAAAATTCTATTTTATCTGACATTGCGCCGGTTCCGTTCCGACATCCCGAAACTTGATTTGCATGATGCAGCCGCCGAAAAGGTTTCGAAAAAATTGAAAGAGTTTTTTGAGATGGCGAGGCAAATCGATTATCAAGCCGTATTCGAGGAGGATTTCCCGGACAAGGTGCCTTTCCCGAGGAGCGGAGTTGAACCTCTGCTAAACTTAATTGATGACCTCCAGAGATACAATTTTTCAAATATGCCCCAGGATGTAGTGGGAAATGTTTTTGAAAAACTAATACCAACAGAAGAAAGACACGGATTGGGACAATATTTCACGAACGAAAACCTTGTTGATCTGATAACCGCTTTCTGCGTTCAATCGAAAACAGATAAGGTTTTAGATCCAACCTGCGGGACAGGAACGTTTCTTATACGGGCTTATGACAGGCTGAAAAATCATGGAGAGAAGGATCATAAGAAGCTGCTCTCTCAACTATGGGGCGTTGATATTGCCTCTTTCCCCGCCGAGCTTGCGACTATAAACCTTTACAGGCAAAACATTGAGGACTATGCAAATTTTCCCCGAATAATATCAAAAGATTTTTTTGAGGTTGGGCTTGGTGACACTTTTAAATTTCCGCCGCCGAAGCCGACGGGCGGTCTCGATTTTATGATTGATGAAAAGTTGCCGGAGTTCGATGCCATTGTCGGCAACTTCCCGTATATCAGACAGGAGCTTGTGGAGAAACGCATTAAAGGCTATAAAAATACCCTTGCAAAGGTTCTTGAGCGGGACTGGAGGACAGATTACCCGGACCTTTTTAAAGATGGAGGTATAAAGCTTTCGGGTCAGGCTGATATTTACGCATATTTATTTTTCCATGCAGCAAAGCACCTTAAAGACGGCGGGAGAATGGGCATCGTTACATCAAACGCCTGGCTCGATGTCGCCTTTGGATATGAACTTCAGAAATTCATTCTTAAAAATTTCAAGATCGTTGCCATACTTGAATCCCGTTGCGAGCCGTGGTTTGAAGATGCAGCGGTTAATACAATTGTTACAATCCTTGAGAGATGTAAAAAAAGGGAGTCACGAGAAGGTAATAATGTAAAGTTTGTAAAGATTAAAAAGAAGCTTAAAGAACTTATTACGCGGGACATTAAATTGCCGATGCAGAGATGGCTGGAGCTTGATAAACTTGTTCACACGATTGAAAGGACGGGTTATGAACATCTTGAACTTAAAGGGAAAAAGTTTATCAATACTCTCGAAGGCCGCGCGACGTTTGAAGATGACAATTTCAGGATAAGAGTTTTAAGACAAGGTGAACTTCTTGAGAAGGTGGAAGAAGCGGAAAAGACTGTAAAATGGGGACAATATCTGAGGGCGCCGGAGATTTATTTTGAGATATTGGAGAAGTGTAAAGAAAAACTTGTACCCCTAAGGGAAGTTTCAGAAATAAGAAGGGGATACACTACAGGCATAAATGAGTTTTTCTATTTAACAGAAGAAAAAATTAAACACTGGGGCATCGAGAAAGAGTTTTTAATTCCAGTTGTCAAGTCGTTTAAAGAGATTGACAGAATCAAGGTTGATAAGTCAATAAAGTCAAATCTTTATCTTTTTAGATGTGATAAAGAAAAGAAAAAATTAAGAGGGACAAATGCTTTAAAATATATAAAACACGGCGAAGGGCAGATAACAAAAGATGGAATCCCTTTTCCTGAAGTCCCATCCGTAAAAGGCAGAAAACTCTGGTATGATGCGGGTGAGCGTAAACCGTGGGATATATTTGTCCAGGAAAACTGGAACACCAGATTTTTTATGCCGTTGAATAAAGGGAACTTTCCTGCTGATAAAAGGTTATATGAGATTAAAGCAAAGTTTAATCCAATCCTTTTAGCCGCATGTCTTAATTCAAGTATTACCTTTTTACTTATGGAATCAGCTGGAAGAGTAAGTTTGGGCGAGGGGGCCCTTGATTTAACAGTTTATGAATTTGAGGAACTTTTCGTTCCTGTTATAACGAACCTGCCGAAATCTCATTCGTCAAAAATCCTTAAAGCCTTTGACAAACTCCTCGCCCGACCGGTCAAGCATATCTTTGAGGAAATAAAGATGAAGGACAGGCAGGCGCTGGACCGCGCAGTTCTTGAAGCGCTCGGACTTGACCCAAAGAAATATCTAAAGCCTCTTTACGAGGGGCTTATAGAGATGGTAAGCGAGAGGATCGATCTCGCGAAATCAAGGAAAAAGATTAAGAATGCGAAAACACGAAATGATACTGAAAAACTAAAAGAGCAGGTCATTGAAGAGGTAGTTCCCGATGGGACTAAAAGTTTTCCCGAAGATTTTATTGACCATAAATATCTGAAGAATTCAAAAGAGATATCCGTGCCCACCGGGACGTTAAAATTAGGCTATTACTTCATGGGCGCGCAAGAAGTAATATCGGAAGAAGGATTCAAATACGAGGCTGAAAATCCGGAAGAAGCAAAATTTATCGTATATTCCAAAAAGCCGGATAATTATGTAATAAGAATACCAAACAGCAGCATTGCCGTGAAGAAAGCAATTGATGAATATGAAAGGTATCTAAAAAATTTGAAAGCAAAGTTCTTCGAAGTATTTTTTAGCCGCACTATCGACCATAAACAGGCAGACATGCTGGTTCAGCAGGTCTTTAACGAAATGGGACTGCCGGAGGTATGACATGCCTCTGGAAATTGAAACAAGACTGAGCAAAAACCTGACTTTATAATGAGGAGACGTAACAACTTATGTGCGGAATAGTGGGATACATAGGTGACGGCGACGCGACGGGGATCATTCTCGACGGGCTGAGGCGGCTTGAGTACCGCGGGTACGATTCGGCGGGTATCGCCGTTGTGCAGGGCGGGGGGATAGAGCTTCGCCGGAGCGAGGGGAAGCTCGTCAACCTGACGAAGGCAGTCGAGAAGAAGCCGATGAGCGGGAAGCTGGGGATAGGGCACACGCGGTGGGCGACGCACGGGCGCCCCACGACCGACAACGCCCATCCCCACATGGACTGCAAGGGCAGGATATCGGTGGTGCACAACGGGATAATCGAGAATTACATGTCGCTCAAGGAGGAGTTGACGAGGAAAGGGCACAGGTTCACCTCGGAGACGGACACCGAGGTGCTTGCGCACCTGATCGAGGACGCGCTCGACGGCGACCCGTTGGCGGCGGTTCGCGCGGCGCTGCGGAAGGTGGACGGGGCGTTCGCCGTGGGGGTCGTTTTCAGCGATTTTCCAGACGTGCTCGTGGCGGGACGCAAGGCAAGCCCGCTGATTCTGGGGCTTGGAGAAGGCGAGAATTTCATCGCCTCGGATATCCCGGCGATACTTCCCTACACGCGGAGGATCGTGTACCTGAACGACGACGAGGTGGTCGTGCTCAGGAGGGACGGAGTGGAAGTTTCGTCTCTGGACGGGGCGCAGGCGCAGATAAAGATCGAACGCATAGAGTGGAACCCCGTGCTGGCTGAGAAGGGCGGCTACGACCACTTCATGCTGAAGGAGATATACGAGCAGCCGCAGGTCATACGCAACACCATCGGGGGGCGCACGTCGGAGGAGACGGGAAGAGTGTACCTGGACGAGATCGGTCTGACGGAGGAGGAGATCGGGTCGTGCCGTTCGATGTACATCGTCGCGTGCGGGACGGCTTATTACTCGGGCGTGGTGGGGAAATACATAATGGAGCATCTCGCCCGCGTTCACGTGGACGTTGACCTCGCGTCGGAGTTCAGGTACCGGCGCCCGCTGCTCGACGAGAGCATTCCGGTCGTTGTGATCAGCCAGTCCGGGGAGACCGCCGACACCCTCGCGGCGCTGCGCGAGGCGAAGAGGCGCGGGGCGAAGGTGATCGGGGTGGTGAACGTGAAAGGGAGTTCCATCGCCCGCGAGGTGGACGGCGCGCTGTACATACACGCCGGTCCGGAGATAGGGGTGGCGTCAACGAAGGCGTACGTGGCGATGCTCGTGGCGATGACGCTTCTGGGACTTCATTTCGGCAGGGTGCGGGGGCTGGTGGACGCCGCCGGAGCGCGGGACCTCATCCGGCGCCTCAAGGTGCTCCCTCAGAAAATAGAACGCGTGCTGGCGAACGCGCGCGCGATCGAGCGGATCGCCGACAAGTACTTCGAGGCGCGGAACTTCCTGTACCTGGGCAGGAACATCAATTTCCCCACCGCCATGGAAGGCGCCCTCAAGCTGAAGGAGATTTCATACGTCCACGCGGAGGCGTACGCGGCGGGCGAGATGAAACATGGTCCCATCGCGCTGATTGACAGACACATGCCGGTGCTCGCGCTCGCGACCAGAAGCTCCACTTACGAGAAGGTGCTGAGCAACATACAGGAAGTGAAGGCGCGTGAGGGGAAGGTCATCGCGCTCGCGACGGAGGGCGACGAGGAAATCCTCAGGTACACGGGCGACGTCATATACGTGCCCGAGACGGTCGAGCTTCTGTCCCCCATAATCAACGTCGTGCCCCTTCAGCTTCTGGCGTATTATGTCGCCGTGAAACGGGGTTCGGACGTTGACCAGCCGCGAAACCTCGCGAAGTCGGTCACTGTCGAATAGCGTTTTATCCCGGACGGCTTTTACGGCGCCACGGACACGAAGTACATTGGCGCGGCGCCGGGGTAACGAACGCTTTTCACGACCCGGCCGAAGGGCAGGGGACTGGAGGATATAAAGAGGCACCTCATGCCCTCAGGCGGCGGCTTCGGAGGGGCGATGATGTAGTCGCCGATCCTCCCCACGCGGCAGGGACCGTTCCAGCGCAGCGTCTTCTCCTCGAGCAGTTTTCCGGGATCGTACCTCAGATGGAACAGGATATTGATGTAAACGAACGGTATGCCGTCGTCCACCACCACGCAGTTGTACATATCCTTTATTTTCTCCGTGAGAATGAGCGATTCCTTTGCGCCGTATCCCCAGGCGTTGGCTGATATACGCGGGTACTCGCGGAAGTAGGCGTGAAAGAACGAGGCGGCGTTGAAGAGCAGCGTCAGCGCGAGCGCGGCGAGCGCCGCCGCGGCGACAGCCCCCGCGGCTCTCCATAAACCCGGCTTCGAAATGGTTTTTTTCACGAGGCTCGCGAACCAGACGAACCCCAGCGCGGAAAGGATGGAATAAACCGGCAGCGCGCATACCTGACGCAGCATCGGCGGAACCCACTGGACGCCGAAGCTGGGACCGGCGGGGTAGATCAGCAGCCACAGGAGAAGCAGCTTTTCCGACGGACCGCGCCTTGCGATGCACAGAAGTATTCCGGCGAGAATGGAAGCGAGTTCCGCCCGGTGGAGAACGCCGAACCCCTCCACCGACTGCCTTCTTGTCGAGGTATCGCCTTCGGCGAAAAGGAAGCGGCGGCTGTAACTTGACAGATAGTTTCTTGTGAACGCGGCGGCGGACAGAATGAGCGGGTTTTTCTCTGCCCAGCCCGTCAGCGGAAAGCGCTCGTGCTTTAGGAGTTTCAGGATGAAATCGCGGTTTTCGGGCTGGGTTATCAGCTGTATCCTCATGAACCGGTATTGCTCATGCCCTTTTACGGAGGTGATGAAGTGCGGGATCAAAAGGAGAAACAGGAGGACAGACGCGGCGAAGTACGTTCGCCGGCGGGCCAGGACCGCCCGGCGATTGATCAGCGCGAACGCGAGGAGGAAGGGGGGGACGAAGGAAAAGGCAGGGGCGTAACAGTAGAACGTCAGCCCCATGAGGGCGGCGGCGGAGAACGAGCGGGAAGGCTGTCTCAGCGAGCGGAGGAGGAAGTACGCGCCGGCGGTGAGGAAGGCGGACAGGGAAATCGCCTCGAAAGAGACGCGGCTCAGATGGAAATTCCATGGGCAGACCGCGAGGAGGAGTGCGGCGAGCAGCGCTGCCGAGGCGCTTCTGAACATTTCGAGGGCGAGCAGGTACGCGAACACGACGGCGGCGGTTCCGAACACAGCCGAGGGAAGACGCACGGAGAATTCGTTCAGACCGAAAGCCCACACGCTTCCGGCGACGGAGTAGAGTTGAACGGGGTTCTTGCCGCCGCCCGTGGACCGGGTGTAAAGGGGTAAGACCCTGCCGAATTCGTCCCTGCCGGTTTTCAGGATGGAGTAGGCGTTGTACCCGAACGAGGCTTCGTCCACGTATAGCGCCGGCGGTACGCCCGCGAGCCGGTACGTCCGCATGAAAAAAGAGAGGCAGGCGAGAGCGATGAGGACGAGAGCGGTCAGCGGCTTAACTTTCATCGCGGCGCTCACCCCCCCTATCCCTCCTCAGAAGCAGGCAGAGACTCCACCACGCCATCAAAGGGAGCAGGGAAAAGCCCCCCGGGAGTTATCGCCGGTTTTTCTGAATTGAAGGAAAGTAATGAATGTTTCCGCGAGGGCATCTCGGCTCCGGCTGGTGTCATTTTACCCGGTTTGCCGCCGTGAGGGCCGGGGCAGCGGCAGGGGTGTGGACGATCAGAGCGGGGCGCGTCCGCTTTTTTCGGGAACGAGGCGCAGTTCACCTTCGAGGTTCCCGCGGACGTCGTCCTCGTTCATCCACATGGGGACGTATTCGCCCTTGAGCCACATACGCAGATGGTCGCGGTAGTGCGGGCTTTTGAGGTGCCCCGATTGTCCGGAATCTATGATCACCGCGGCTCTTTCCGGGTGCGCCATGTCTATGACTTGCCGCATCGCCGCTCCCACGTAGGCAAGGAGGGTGTCGTCCGCCCACGCGAAGTCTTCGGCGTCAACTGTGTTCCTGCTGCCCTGAAGGGGTATTCCGGGTTGCCCGAAGAAGAAGGAGAGGACGGGGATGCCGGAGAACGCGTGGACGCTTTCGAGCCGGTGGTACCCGCCCCACTCCCACTTGTCCACGTCGTTTCCGAATCTGCCGGCTAACCATTCCGCGGCGGCGCCGAGGGCTGCGGCGAGCACGTCGTCGCTCGATTCCTTCTCAGCAGTGCGCACATCGTCGAAAAAGGAGAATTCGCCCGTTTCGACGCGTCCGTCGAATACCGAGTCCGACGTCCAGCTCCGGGTGAAGTTCCCGAGCATCTCCGGGCTGAGTTCGTCGGCGAGCGTTCTCGTTATCGTTTCGTAGTACGCTCTGAAGAAGACGGCGGCGCCCGCGCTCCCGGCGTCGGTTTTAAGGTTCCATTCCTTCAGTTTTTCGACCGCCCGCCGCAGGAGCAGGCTTCCCCGGTCGCCCCGCTTTTCGTACGCTTCAACGTAGCGGTCGCGAAGCCGCTCTCCCTGAAGGGAGTGGTTGTCCATCTGGAATTTTTTCATGTCGTCCACGGTGAGTTTATCCTTCGACTCGATCAGCGCCTGGATTCTCTGCGCGCGGTACATCATGTAACGGAACGAAAAGACGTAGGGGTAGTCTTCCTCGGGCACGACCTGGTTGTTGGCGGTGATGATGAAACCCTGGGATGGATTGTATAGTTGCGGGAGTTCATCGTAGGGAATGAACCCCGCCCAGTCGTATTCGCCCGTCCAGCCGGGCACGGGGAAGGTTCCGTCACCCTTTTTTCTGACGGGCACTTTTCCGGCGGGGAAGAATCCGATGCCGCCGTCCGCATCGGCGAAGAGCCAGTTCTGAATCGGCGTGCCGGCATGGAGGAGCGCTTTTCGGACGTCATTAATGTCACGCGCCCGCGAGAGCTTGAGGAACGTGAAGTATTCTTCGGAAGGGTCGTGCCCCGCCCAGCGAAGCGCGATGGGAGGGGTTCGGGAGTAGTGTTCGGGCAGCATGTCGTTCAGGATGGGTCCGTGCCTTGAGTTTCGGACGTTAAGAACGATGGCGTTTTTGCCTTTTTTTGTTTTTACGAAAATGGTTTCTTTTCTAATTCCGAAATTTTCCCATTTTCCTTTGTAGAGGTATCGCCCCGGATGGGCAGCGTCTGTTTTTTCGATGAAGAGGTCCTGCACATCAGCAAGTGTAGTGGTCGCCGCCCAGGCTGCGCGGCGATTGTGACCGAGGACGACAAAAGGCGCTCCGGGGAACGTGACGCCCGCGACGTCAACCCCGTCGTCTGTTTTCAGGTGGGCGAGGTAGAAAATCGAGGGCAGCATATGGGGGAGATGGGGGTCGTTGCAGAGTATGGGCGCGCCGGACGCGCTCCGAGCGCCCGCCACGACCCAGTTGTTGCTCGCCGCCGGTAAGACCCCGAATCCCGGCGGGGGCGGCGGGCGGTTCATGTCGAGAATCGCGCTGAAAAGGTTTGGGCTGATAAGTTCCGGGGGGATGGGGACCGGGTTTTTCTCGATTGTCTTGCCTCGCGGGTCGTATTTTTTCTCTGATGGAGGGATTATCCAGGGACCCGGACTGTCTTTGTGGCGCGGGAGGAGTTCCCATCCCCGTTCCGCGCCGAAGCGGCTGACGGCTTCGTAGCGCAGCAGTTCGGCGTCCAGGTTGCTTGAAAGCCCCCACGCGACGTAGCGCGCGAGGGCTATGATGTCCGCCGCGCTCCACGGCTCCGGCACGTGGGAGACGATTCTGAATTCCGGCGGCAGGTTCCCCCGGTTGCGTTCCGTCCATGCGTTTACTCCTTCAGTGTATTTTTTCATGAGCGTCCGGGCAGGCTCCTTCACGCGTCCGGCGTATCGTTTTCCCATGTCCCAGAAGCCGATCACGCGGCAGAACCTGTCGTGGTCGAGGAGGGTGTTCCATTCCGCGTACGGGGCTTTCCTCTGCTGGTTTCCGAAAAGTTCCGAGAGCCGTCCTTCGGCGGCTCTTCGTATGGTTTCCATTTCCCACAGCCTGTCCTGGGCATGGACGAAACCGAGGGCATAGTAGGCGTCTTCCTCGTCCCGCGCGAAGATATGGGGGATGCCGTACCGGTCGCGGAGCACCCTTACGTTTTCCTTCAGACCGGGTAACCGTACCGTGCCTTCGATCACGGGGACGCCGGAGGAGAGTAAACCGTTGACATAAAAGTAGAGTGCTCCGAGCAGCACTATCGCTACGGCGGCTGACCAGACGAAGATTCTTTTCATCGGTTCTCCATCGGGAGTCACTCTCGTGCGCGTGCTTCAGCCCCGGGGTGGCGGCGTCGGTTTCACCGTGAGGTTCCCCGCGGGTCGCGCCTCGTTTTCAGTGACGGCGTATATAATACAGGAAAACCGCGGGCGGGTGGAAACCCGTCGGGAGAAAACGTGAAGGACGTTCCGGAACGCGCTGGGGGCGGGATATTAGTTGCGCACGTCGCGGCGCCGCAGCCGGCGGAGACGGGGGATTTTGTTTACCGTGTGATTCAGCCCGACCGTGCGCTCGGGACTGTTCCCGGGTTCGCAACGGTGAGCCTGATGAACATATCTCCGTGGAAGAACCGGATTCTGCGGGACGCGGACGTGGCGGTGCTTCAGATGCTCGGCGACCCCGACCTTCTGCCTGTTGTGGCGGAGCGGAAGCGGCGCGGGAAGGTCACCGTGTTCGAGGTTTCCGACAACTTTTTTTCTTTTCAGGAGACTAACCCGGCTCGGGCGTTTTACGACAACCCCGACAGTGTGAACTTTCGTACTTTTTGGTTCCCGCTCCACGGAGGAAGCTTTAAAGACAGATGAATTTTATTTATGTCCGATGCAAATCCGATCATGCGAAAATCAATATGCGCGAAACGCCTTG
>JBFMFE010000260.1:0-8376 GCA_040752295.1 bacterium | reverse complement strand
GAGAAATGGAAGCGCTCGACGCCGCGGTGCGGGCGGGCGTTCTCGCGACGGCAACGCACCAGATTTCGGGGCTGTACGGACTCCGCGCGCGGACGAGAACGGCGATAGTGAACGCGGCAATCCTGCCGAAAATGCTCGACGCCGCGCTGAAAACGCGCGAGAGCATGAACCGGCTCGGCGTGGACCGTCCCCTGATGATCATGCGCAGCGACGGCGGCGTGATGAACGCCGATCGCGTGCGGGTGAAGCCGATCGAGACGATCCTCTCCGGTCCCGCCGCCGGAGTGTCCGCGGCGATCCTGCACGAACGCCTCGCCTCGGGCGTCTTCGTGGAAGTGGGCGGAACGAGCACCGACGTCAGCGTGGTGCTGAACGGCAGACCCACCCGGAAAAACGCCGTCGTCGGCACGCACGCCCTTCACCTCAAGACCCTCGACGTGCGCACCGCGGGCGTGGCGGGAGGCTCCATGCCGAGGATACGGAGCGGGAAAATCGCGGACGTGGGACCCCGCAGCGCCCACATCGCCGGTCTCCCCTATTCGTGCTATCTCGACCCCGAAAACCTCAGGGGCGCCGTGATCGAAACGGCGGCGCCACTGCCGGGTGACCCCTGCGATTACGCCGTACTCCGCCTCGCCTCGGGCGGGAGAGCCGCGATAACGAACACCTGCGCCGCTAACTTCCTCGGGTTTCTGCCCGCTGGAGACTATGCCGCTGGAAACACTGTTTCCGCGCGCGCCGCGTTCGAGGCGCTCGGCGCCGCGCTGGGCATGCCCCCGGAGAAAGCCGCGGAAGAGATGATCAGGCTCTCAGTCGAAAAACTCCGCGCGCGGGTCGAGGAACTGATCGCTGAATACGCGCGCGCGGAAGATGTAAACCTTATCGTCGGCGGCGGCGGCGGGGCGTCGGTCCTTGCGCCCGCGCTCTCGCGCGGTCTCGCGCTCCACTACCGGCAGGCGAAGAGCCCCGAACTGGTATCGGCGATCGGCGTGGCAATGGCGCTGACGAAGACCACCGTGGAAAGAAGCGTCGTCAATCCCACCGAAAGCGACGTCCGCCGGGTGCGTTCCGAAGCGGTGAAAGCCCTTCTGGAACAAGGCTGCGACCCGGACGGCATCGAGGTGCAGATCGAGATTGACGCGAAAAGAAACACGATCCGCGCCGAGGCGGAAGGTTCCTCGGCGCTCGTTTCGGGAAGGAGAACAGAGAAGATAACCCGCGAGGAGGCGTCCGCCGCAGCCGCGGCGCAGCTTCCCCCCGGCTGCCGGGCGCCCACGCTCGAGTTCGAGGACGGGGGCACCTTCGTGTTCCGCGCGGCGCCCGCTGCAAATGGAACGGCGCCCGGCGGAAAGCGCCCGGAACAGTACGCAATCGTCGTGGACTCGTTCGGGCTTGTGAGACTGAACGTGCGGGGCGGCGAGGTGTTCGTGTTCGGAAGGAACGACGCGGGAAGCGTCGGGCGCGCCGCGCAGGCGGGACTCCATTACGGCGACGGGGGCGTGACCGTGAAGCCGATGCACCTCGTGTACGGGGGCAGGACAATTGACCTCTCCAGGCTCGGAACTCCCGACAGGATCGTTCCATTCATAGAGATGGAGATCAGGGAGAACCCCTCGTTCGGTTCGTTCTGTCTCGTCGTCAAAACCTGACCCGCGGGCAAACTTACGGGGCGTCCCGGACGCCGGAACGCCGCTCCCCGCAAATTGGCTTGAAAACGGCTGCGATGATATAATATCAAAGACACAGGGCGCCGAAACCACGAACGGGAGTGATAACGCTGTCGGGAGAACCCGGGGGAAAAACGGCTTACGAACATTTTTCGTACGGTAAGGTCTATCTCGACCAGGGGGAATACGATAACGCCATCGCCGAGTTCACGAAGGCGGTGAGCCTGGAGCCTGACAACGGCGACTTTCTCATCAACCTTGCCAAGGGGCACTTCGCCAAAAAAGATTACAACCAGGCATTGAAATATTTCGAAAAAGCCGGAAAAATCGCGCCGGACTACGCCGACTCGCACTACTTCCTCGGATGCACCTGCATGGAACTGGACATGAAGGACAGGGCGATCAACGAATTCAAGGAATCGCTGAACATAAACCCCCGGTACACCGCGGCGAAACGCAGGCTCAGCCGGCTCATGCGAACCATTGACAAAACCATCGCGGGCAAAGACTACGCGCCCGAAGGCGAAACCGTATCGGAAGAGGAAAAACAATCCAGGCAGGCGAATATACACTACCACCTCGGCAACGCGCTCCTCCAGAAGAACCTGCTGCAGGAAGCCCTCCTCGAATACAAGGAAGCCCTGCGCCTGAGACCCAGCTATCCCGACATCCGCAACAAGATGGGCGAACTGTACATGAAGCGGGGGCTTTATACTTTAGCCGAGGAGGAATTCAAGCTCGCCCTCAAGATAAATCCCCGGTACGTCACCGCCCGCATCAACCTCGCGGAGACTTACCGCCTGTACTCCGAAAAACTGCTCGACCTCGCCGAGGAACAGTATCGGAAGGTACTCGAGATTGACCCCGAAAACCTGGAGGCAAAATCGGGGGTCGAGAAAGTGCGGTCCATAAAAAATCTCGACTTCGTGTAGGTGAAAAAATGAAAAAAAACATTTCCACCGTTCTGATCGTCGTCGCGTCGGCGGCGTTCGCCCTCGGATGTTCAGGCAAAAAAGGTCAACAGGCGGACGTCAAAGCCGAGGAGGGAATCCGTTTCGTCGCCGAAGGCAGGCTGGACGAGGGGATGAGGAGCTTCGAGGAGGCGCTTAAACTGAACCCAGACCATCCCCGCGCTCACTGCGGGATCGGGACGATCTACAGGAAACAGGAGAAATACGAGGAGGCGATCGCGAAGTACGAACACGCCATCGGGCTTGATCCCGACTACGTGGTCTGCATTGACAACCTCGGGCTTGCCTACGCCATGACGGAGGATTTCGAGAACGCCGAGAAACAGTTTCTGAAAGCCTCCTCGCTGGACGAAACCTACGCCGATTCGCACCACAATTTAGGCGCGCTCTACGAGCGCCTCGGGCGGACCGGGAAAGCCGTCGAAGAATACGAAAAATACATCTCGCGCTCCGACGACGGGGAAATGATCGAAAAGACGAGGAAGCAAATCGAGGAGTTGAGGCAGGGCGGAAAATAGAGAAGGGGGCATCGTCGCCATGGCAAAGAAAAAGAAAGAGGAAACGAAAAGAGTAGAGGACGAAATCCTCTCCGATTTCGCGGCTTTCGAAAAACAACAGGCGGAGTCCGCCGACCTCCCGACGGCGGAAGAACCCGTCAAGATCAGAATCTCCGCCGACAAACTGAAAGCCGTTGCGATCGTGCTCTCGCCGGTCGAAGCCGCCAAAGAGGTCACAAAGGAAGACCTGATCGCGGCGCTGAAAAGCCAGGGCGTCGTGTACGGCATAGACGAGGCTGCCATAGACGAAATATTCCAGTACGGCAGCTTCGGAGTTGATGTCCCGGTGGCAAAGGGGAAAGAGCCGTCGGACGGAGTGAGCGCCAAAATTGACTTCAAGTTCGACATCAGCGGCGAGAAGAAGGTCGAATTGAAAATTGACGAGCACGGCAACGTGGACCACAAAGCGATAAACCTCATCAAGAGCATCGAGGAAGGAGAGGTCCTCGCCCTGAAAATCCCCGCCGTGAAGGGCGAAACGGGGATGACGGTCACCGGCGCCACGCTCCCGGCGAAAGAAGGCAAGGATATTCCCCTCCCCGCGGGCGAAAACGTGAAGGTGAGCGAGGACGGATTGACTCTCACGGCGGAAATCAGCGGACAGCCGATTTACAAGGACGGGAAGGTGAGCGTCAGCCCGGTCTACGTGGTCAAGGGCGACGTCAGCTACGCCACGGGCAACATCAACTTCAAGGGAACAGTCACCATCGAGGGAGGGGTTCAGAGCGATTTCGTGGTGAACGCGACGGACGACATAGAGGTACACGGCAACATCGAGAAAGCCTACCTCGAGGCGGGAGGAGACGTCCGCGTCCGCGGCGGACTCTACGGGCAGAGCGAAGGCAAGATCAGCGCGGGCGGCTCCGTCACCATCCGCTCCATCGAAAGCGGCATTGTAGAGGCGGGCAAAAACATCATTATCACTCAATCCTCGCGCTACAGCACGCTGATCGCCGGCGAGGACATCATCCTCAACAACGTCAAGGGAAGCATTGTCGGCGGAAAAGCGACCGCGGGCAGAACCATTGACGTGACCAACCTCGGTTCCCAGTCGTTCACCGAAACGGCGGTGGAAGTCGGCGTCAATCCCAAGATCAAGGAAATGCAGGTGAGCCTCGAAGAAAAAATCAAGGAAAACAGGCAGCATCTCGAAAAAGCCCTCCACTCGATCAAGACCTTGAAGGAAATGCAGAGCCAGGGTTCCCTCCCGCCGGACAAGGTGGAGCTGATGAAAAAGCTGGTGCCCGCAGCCCACCAGCTCAAAAACGCAATCGAAGCCGACACCGCCAAGCTGAACTTCATTCACGAGAAGCTGAAATCCATGCAGGCGGGACGCCTGAAGATCAACAAGACCATCTTCCCCAACGTCAAGATAACCACAATCGGCGCGACCATGACGGTGAGAAAGGAAATCAACCACTCGTCTTTCTACGAGCAGAACGAGCAGATCATCGTGGGTCCCTACTGAACGCAGCCGCGCGCGCCGGGTCCACGCCGGAGGCACCCCGGAATGACGGAGCAACAGGAGAAGAAAGGCTATTCCGTAATAGACCGGCGGCAGAATCACGAGCCGCCGCCCGCCGCGGACGCCGAAAAGAAACCAGCGGAACGGGCGGAGGAACGACCACCCGCGGACGATGAGTCCCGGGCGCCGGAGGAAGAAGCAAGGCTGATGAAAATGGAGGAGTTCACCCTGCTCTTTCTCAACCTGATCCGCGACCAGACCGCGCTCTACATGGGAATTCCGCTGCACCCGGAGTTGAAGGTCCCCAAACAGACCGAAAAGGCGGAGTTCCTCGTGTCGCTCGCCAACAAAATCATCGAGCGTTTCGGGGACAGGCTGTTCACGACGAAGCGGGACGTCGCGATGGAAAACCTTGCCGTCAACAGCCTGATCCTCCAGTACCTCGGCATACTGCGGGAACACGTCTTCATTCACCTCGGGCTGCTCGCGAACCCGGCGACGGGGCTGGTCACAAAAGACACGGACCAGGCGAGGACGGGCATTGACCTGTTCTCCCTCATAGTCCAGGAATGCGGAAAAATCTTCACGCCCGACGAGCGGCGCGCCATGGAAACGCTGCTGTCCGAACTCCAGTTGAACTTCACGAGACAGGCGATAGTCTGAAAACGGCTGAAAGGTGCACGCCTTGTTCATCCACGTCGTGAAGGAATACACCAGGAAGCTCGAAGAGATTGACCGCAGGCTTGAAGTGTCGCTCGACAAGGAAGAGATTCAAACCCTCGGACTCAAGCTCAGGTTCCATTACAACGAGCTAAAACATTACTCACAACTCCTGCGGAGCATCCACGACCGGGTCGTCCATATACAGGAAAAATACGGATTCCTCGCCAACGAGGAAGTCAGCCGGGCGAAGGAAGAACCGCCGCCGGGCGATGAAAAAGACAGCGGGAAACACCCGCCCGCGCCCGAATTCACGGAACTGACCCCGCCCGCCGTCCAGCCCCCAAAAGCAAAGAACGAAAGGGAACGGAAAGACCTCGTGGCGCTCGTCTCGCAGTGGGCGGAACGGCTCGCCGAGAACGGCTTGAGAATAGAGGACGTTCTGAAGGACGCGGGAACTTTCCCCGCCGGCGCGCCCCCGGGAATCAAAGCGCCTGAAAAAACGAAGCCGGAAGACGCCCGCGGAGGGGCGCCGCCCGAAAAGCCGGCTCCCCCCGTCCCCGAAGAAGAGGAACCCGTCGAGAGCGGTTTCGCCGGAGAGGGCGCCGGCGATGAACCGGCGCACGCCCGAGAACGCCCCCCGTCGGTGGAAACCCTCCCCCTGCCGCCCGTCCCGCCGCTCGAGGAAAAAATCGCGGAATGGAGTTCGCGCCTTGCCTCCGGGGACACGGAGAAAACGGTCGGCGAGATCGAAAAGTACGCCGCGAAAAACAGAGCCGCGCTGATGGAGTGGACCGGAACCCTCCTCGATGAGAGCGCCGCCGCGGAGCGCGCCGGAGCCGCGCCCGCCGCGGACGTCGTCCTCGGCGTTCTTGCGGCGCTGAGCGGGGCGACGGGCGCCGCCATCAACTTCCTCGAATCGGCAATGAAAAAAGGCGCTGACCATCCCTTCGCGCACCTCTACCTGGCACACTGCTTCATGGTCAAGAAACTGTACGAAGGCGCGCTCGCGAACTACAGGCTTGCGCTCCGGCGAGACCCCGCGAACCCGAACGCCGTTTTCGGCGCCGCCGACTCCCTTATGCGGCTGAAAAGGTTTGACGAGACGCTGAAACTTCTCGAAAGGGATTTCCCGGACAGAAAGTCGCGGCTCGAAGCGGGATTACTCAGAGCCGAGGCGGAAGCGGGTCTCGGAAACTACAATGCGGCGCTGAACACCGTTCAGGCGCTTCTCGAAGATTGCGACTCGATGGAGGAGCGGAGCCGGTGCTACCACGCGATGGGACGAGTCAAGAACATCAGGGGCGACGTGCTCAGCTCCATAGACCTGCTCGAACGGAGCCTCGAAGCGGACAGCATGAACCCGGCGGCGCGGCTGGACCTGGGGAAGCTCTACCACGCCCACAACGCGGTCCCGCTCGCAAAAAATCATTTCACCTTTCTCGTGAGAAACTTCCCGGAAACGGAATGGGCGGACGAAGCCCGAGCGTACATCTACCGCGTGCCCGAAGCAGCGAAGTTCCCGAGCGGCTCTCCCGAGGCGAAACAGCCGCAGCGCGGCGTCGGACGGGCGCCTGAAAACACGCTTTCGGGCCGGTGAGACCGGCGCGGACGAAACAATGAAGGAACTCGCGCTTGAAACCGAGATTCGGGGACGGTACATCATTTACGCCTCCCCCCATTTCAGACAGCGCGGCTTCCTCCTCGCCTTCACGACCCGGATATGGCTTCAGGACAGCGGACCCAGCTTCTGCAACTTCGGATATTACGGTAAGGGCGGCGCCGAACTGCACAGGAAGGAATTGTGCGAAGCCCTCGGGCTTTCCCCCCGGAGGCTCACCACGCCGTACCAGACCCACTCGAGCGGCGTTTTCACGGTCGCGAAAAAGGACGCCGGGCGAGGTGGGCTTGATCCCGACACACGCATTCCCGAGACCGACTCGCTCGTCACGAACATCGAAGACACGCCGCTCATGGTGCTCGCGGCGGACTGCGTCCCGGCGCTGTTCCTCCACGAACGCACCGGCGCAATCGGCGCGGCGCACGCCGGCTGGAAGGGAATACTCGGCGGGATCATGGAAAACACCGTGAACGCGTTCAGGGAAAACCTCGGGGCGGACGCCGGCGAGATAAAAGCGGTGCTGGGTCCCTCCATAGGACCCTGCTGCTACAGGGTGGGCGAGGACGTGGCGAGCCGCCTGCCGGAATCCGACGGCGGCGCTCTTGTGAAAAAAAACGGGCAGCATTTCATAGACCTGCGCGCCTGGTGCGGGCTGAGGCTCTCCTCCGCCGGAATGTCCGGAAAAAACGTGTTCTTCGCGAACATGTGCACCTCCTGCATGAAACATCTTTTCTACTCTTACCGCGCGGACAAGGCGCATCGCGGGGCGAACGCAGCCATGATCGCGAAACTCAAAAAACAGCCGAAAGGGGACGCCCCGCCATGATGATCTGTTCCTTCTGCAAAACCAAATATCCCGACGACTTCACGTGGTGCATGGAGGACGGGAACGCCCTCGAGCAGGACCTCGGTCAGTACGACGCAGCGGGCGCCGCAGCGGCGGAACAGCGCAGGCTTTCCTGCCCCGAATGCGGCAAAAGCCTGGACCCCGGCGCGATGTTCTGCGGCGAATGCGGAGCGCGGCTGGCGGAAATCGAGCCGGTTCCCGCCGTCACCTGCCCGAACTGCGGCGAAAACCTCGCCGTGGGAGACATCTTCTGCGGCGGCTGCGGCGCGCAGGTGGGCGCCCCCGCCGCGAAAACCACCGCCACGCCCGCCCCTCCCCAAATCACGCCGGCAGGCGCCCCCTGCCCCGAATGCGGCGCAACCTGCGCCCCGGACGAGCTTTTCTGCGGAAACTGCGGCGCCGCCAAAGCAAAACCGCCGGTAACGCCGCCGCCGGCGCCCGAACCCAGCGCACCCGCCGGGGCGCCGGCGGCGCAGGCAGCCTGCCCCGCCTGCGGCGAAGAAACAGCCCCCGGCGAAGCGTTCTGCGGAAACTGCGGACAACCGCTCCAGGAACAACCCGCGCCCCCCAGGGTCCCGGAAACACCCC
>JBFMFE010000259.1:0-4354 GCA_040752295.1 bacterium | reverse complement strand
GAAGGAGCACACGTCTGCGAGCGCCCGCGAGAAGGTGAGCGGGCTGGAGTGCAAACACCGCCTTGTTTCCCGCGCTCCGCGCGGGAGTGAAGGCGGCGATGACTCGCCGCAGTCCAAGGCGGCTGAATCCACAATACATCGTGACGAAGAATGTGCGAAAGTTCACGAGGAATACACGGGAAAAAAGGTGAAAAAACTTAAGTCCGATTATGACGGCTTCACATTCCGCGAAAATCGGTGTTAAAGGACGCCGTTCACGACGGCTTTCACATGACTTTCGGCGATGTGAGGAGGAGTGATACAAAAAGAGGCGTGGTGAAGCCGTTTTTCACGACAGGGGTTGTAAGACCCCATCGGCGTTGATGCAGTGACCGAAGGCTTTCAGGACTAGCTGTTGGGTCTCGGTGGGTTCCTCGATAATTCGCAACGGATGTTTTTTTCCTTTCGGCCAAACCAGCACGGAGTGAAGTGTGCGCATTTCAGCCATGATGGCAGGGCCGCTCATTTTCAGGCCGGCGGCGGCTGTCTTAATCTCGAGGATTTTCATGGCGGCGAGAGTCATGGCGCAGGTGAGGATATGGCAGCGCAGTTTGCCGTCCGTCCAGTGATGGACGGGGTGCGTCTCGACGTGATGTCGTGATTTACTGGCGCGGAAGTTGTGTTCGATGAGGTAACGGTCGAGACTGAGTTGAACGATTTCTTCGTTGCTCCAGTCGTGGTTGTCTGTGATGATGATGTTTTTGCCGAAGGAGGTCTGCGACTGGGTGAACTGGTAGATGTCCTTGCGGAAGCTCATTTCGCCGGCGGCGAACTCGACGCGGTAATACTGCGAGCCGATGTACAGGTCTTCGCAGGCGCGTATGTAGCGGTCGCGGATGGCGCCGGGGTCTCGCCAGTGGGGTTCGCGGCGGCGATAGTTCGCACTCCACTCGGGCAGGGTCTCGCGGAGGGTTTCCAGTTTCTGGTCGAGGGTGAAGCGCTGTTTGCGCGCGGTGACGGGATTGTAGGTGACGACGGCCGTGCGTTCCCTGCCCCAGAACTCGGCGCGTGTGCGCCGGGCGAGAATCTTGTCGGCGTCTTTGCCCTTTTCCTCCAGCCGCTGGTTTTTTTCGATGTCCAGCGGCGCGAAGTTTTTGGTGTCGGCGCTCGCAACGTCCGGGGCGAAGTGATTGGAGTAGGTGGTGATGAAACGCGCGTGGGGTTTATCATCTATGTAGCGGATGTTGTCGGGGGAATTTAGGCCCTTGTCGAAGACGACGGTCATGCGCAGTTTGGCGGGGTTGAGTTCGCCCAGGACGGACATCATCTCGTCGGCGGTCTGCGCGAACACCACCGGGTCGTGCATGTTGCCCGCGAACGCCTTGTAATGGAGCGGCAGCGCGGCGGCGCGGTCAACAAGCAGGGCGACACCGATCTGGCGCAGGTTGTCGCGGCCCGATTTGTTCTTGCCGCGCCGCGCAAGCTCGCTTTTGGTCTTGCTTGCCATGAAGGTGTAATAGTTGGTTGTGTCGAACAGCACACCCTCGGGGCAGGCAGGCGGCACAGGCAGGCAACGCACAGGCAGGCGGCAGACAGGCATCTCCGTATGCCGCCGCCGAATTTGACATTTTTGACTTTTTGCACCAGAATCAATAGTCTCTGCGCCCTCTTTTTTTACACACGGGGGGACGAAAGCCGAAACGGCGGACTCAAGAACGATGGCGAAATCGAAAAAGGAACGATTGAGGGAGAGGATTGACCGGCTGGACGACCGGATTCTGGACCTGCTGAACCGGCGAGCGAAGCTCGCCATCGAGACGAAAAACTACAAGAAAGACTGCTACGACCCGGAGCGCGAGCGGGCGATAACGGACCGCCTGACGGCGAGGAACGAGGGTCCACTCCCGGACGGCTCGCTCCGGGCGGTGTACAACGAAATCCTCTCCGCCTGCCGCGCGCTCCAGAAACCCGTCGCCGTGGCGTTTCTCGGTCCGGAAGCCACTTTCTCGCACTCCGCGGCGCTCGCCAGGTTCGGCGCCTCAATCATCCGGCGCCCATGTCCCGACATAGAGTCCGTCTTCGACGAAGTCGAAAAAGGTCTCGCTGATTTCGGAGTCGTCCCCATAGAAAACTCCACGGGGGGCGTAGTCACTGCCACGCTCGACCGCGTCTCCGAATCCACCGCCTCGGTGTGCGGCGAAATCTTCCTCGAAATCCAGCTCTGCCTCCTCTCGCGCGCAAAGTCCCTCGACCGAATCAAAAAGGTCTATACTCACGTCCAGCCCCTCGAGCAGTGCTCGGACTGGGTAAAGTCGCAGTCGAAAAAATGGGAGTTCGTTCAGGTCTCAAGCTCGGCGGAAGCCGCGTGCCTGGCGGCGCGGACCGCCGCCTCCGCAGCCATAGCGAGCCGCCTCGCTGCGGACATCTACGGACTGAACGTGCTCGAGCGCCGGATCGAAAACGTTCGCGACAACAAGACCCGCTTCCTCGTCATCGGCAGCGCCCGGACGCCCCCAACGGGCAAGGACAAGACCTCCATCGTCTTCACCGTCCGCCACGAGCCGGGCACGCTTTACAGGGCGCTCAAGGCGTTCGAAAAACACGGGATTAACCTCACGATGATCCAGGCCCGCCCGTCCCGAAGGGCGCCCTGGGAATACATCTTCTTCCTCGACCTCCAGGGACACGCCGCCGACCCGCTCGTCGCCTCCGCCCTGCGGGACATGAAAAAGGAAACAGTGCAGATGAAAATCATCGGCTCCTACCCGGAGTCGCCGCAATGAACCCGTCGCCGCCCGCCGCCGCGCCGGCGCCGCACGGGGATAAAGGCATTCCCGCCGAACTGCGTCCGGGCGCGGTCAGAAAAAGCCGCGGCGACGGCGTGCTTTTATGGGTATAATACAAACGGGGGAAATTCACGGATGAGAGTGGTCTTCTGGGGCGTCAGGGGTAGCGTTCCCTGCTGCGACAGAAACATCGTTGGATACGGCGGAAACACCGCCTGCGTCGAGATAAGAACCCGCAACAACGACCTGATCATACTCGACATGGGCACGGGCGTCAGGGCGCTCGGTCTTCACCTCATGCAGGAGAGAGAGATAGACGTCTCCACGCTCGAACAGACCGTTGACTTCACGGTAGCCGGAACGATGCAGCTGCTCAGCGATCAGAAATCAACGGCGCTGCGCGCGCTCGAAGGTTCGCAGCCGTTCAAGGGAACGGCGTCCATCCTCCTTTCCCACAACCACGTTGACCACATCAACGGACTCCCGTTCTTCATCCCGGCGTACATCCCCGAGTTCGAGTTCAACGTCTATTCGCTCCTCAAGGCGGACCACCGTCTCCGGGACGTCCTCGAGGGGCAGCAGGGCGGAACTTACTTCCCCGTCGCCTTCACACAGATGGCGGCGAAGATGCACCTCCACGAAATCGCCGAGGACACCTTCGCGCTCGACGACACCGTCGTGAAGTCCAGATACCTGAACCATCCTCAGGGCTGTCTCGGTTACCGCATCACGTCCGGCGAGATGACCGTCGCCTACTGCACGGACAACGAACACGCCGAGGGGAGGCTCGACGCGAACGTTCTCGAACTCGCGGACGGCGCGGACGTCTTCATCTACGACTGCCAGTACACGCCCGACGAATACGGGTCGAAGAAGAACTGGGGACACAGCACGTGGGAGGAGGGGGCAAAGCTCGCGCGCGAGGCGGGCGCGAAAAAACTCGTCATGTTCCACCACGACCCCCAGCACGACGACAACTTCATCAGACGGATGGAGGAAGAGGCAAGAGGGCGCTTCCCGAACCTCCTCGCCGCGTACGAGGGACTGGTCATCACTGATTACCCGTGCGAACCAACCGTGATCGAAACGGACGACGAGGAATCCCTGAAAACCGTCCCGCCGCCGGCGTTCGCGACCTCCGACTCGGCGCTCGAAATCAACTGCGGCGGCTCGCTCCTCGCCCTCCGCTCCCCTGAATACCTGTCGGAGATGGAAAACGCCGGAAGCGGAAACATCAGGGAAATAGTATTCAGAACCGACGACGTGAAACGCGCCGGCGGAAAATCGCTGTCCGCTCTCGCCGACGCCATAAAACTGACGTCCGACATGAAAATCCCCGCAAGGATATCGGGCGCCTCGCGCCATCTCATCGAGAAACTGACTATGACGAGGTTCCACCTCGTCGCGAAGATAGACGGATATAGTTAGACGACAGGCTGCGGACTACGGGCTACGGGCTACGGGTATTGACATGATACATTAACATACGATATAATGTCCGGGTATAGGAGGTGGTTTTCCATGAAACTCCATGCCCGGGCGGCGCTGACCATACGACAGCGCCAAGAATTGAAGCGGCTGCACGAGGT
>JBFMFE010000258.1:0-9446 GCA_040752295.1 bacterium | reverse complement strand
TTCTATGGCGTAAAAGGGTTTTTTCAAACTCCGAAAATGCTTCGCTCAATACAAAAATCCTCAACACCCTGATCTACGCCCTTGCTCATGCCGCTTGATGACTGTAGAATTTCTGCGAAAGTTCACTCCATTTGAACCAGAAATAGCCGCAGTTGTTGAAGTCATTGCCAATTGTCTTGACGCAAAATCAAGCGAAATACGAATAATACTTGATAAAAAAGAATGTGTTTTGTCGTTTATTGACAATGGTTTGGGAATGGATAAGAAACAATTCCAGGAGTATCATGACTTCGCATCATCAACCAAGGAACGTGGAAGTGGAATAGGCTTTGCAGGACAGGGGGCAAAACTCGCCCTTAATTTTTCGGACGAAGTAGTTACTGAGACATGGTCTTCAAGTTATCGTGGATATTCGAAATGGTGGGTCAGTGTTAACGATGCGCCATACAAAATATACGATGGGGAACTTCCTACTATTTCCGATCCCGGGACAAAAGTTTCTTTCTATATGAAAAAAGCGAAAGTACCGTTTTATACGGATGATAAAATCATAAATGCACTGATTGAACATTACTATCCTCTTGTTGACCACAAAATGAAAGAATTGTACACCGCCATTTATGATAAGGGCTTAAATATTTATTTTAACGGACGGGAAATAATACGAGAACCTTTATTACAGGACCTAATTGACAAAAAGAAGGATATTGTCATAACGGTACATAATAAACCAAAAGCAATCGGCTTTTTCAGTCTAATTAAGAAAGATGAGAACTTTTCACCTGGAATAATGGTATGTACGTATGGGAAGGTCATTGAAAGAACTTTTTTTAAAAAGGAACCGAGAGAAAAAAACAAAATAACAGGCTGGATAGAAGCGCCTTACCTGATAGAAGCGGTTACAACCGATAAATGCAGGTTTCAGAAGGGAAATAGAATATGGGGAAGTTTCTTTAGGAAAACACAAAGTGAGTTTTCATCGTGGCTTGAAGAACACGGCCTTATTGAAAAGCACTCGATAAAAGGGCAAGTGCATATCAATATCGAAAAGGAAATCAATGATATCTTAAAGAATCTTCCAGAACTTTCACTTTTCGGGAGAGACGTTCTTAAAGACGTACTAGTTAAAGATTTAACAGGCGAACCACAAGCGGAAGAAAGATATCAGGACATTTTAGTTAAGACCGGCAAAAAAGCAATAACGAAAAACTCTTCAACCCGTCAAGGGGAACAGGTTAAATGGGGAGCGGAACCGGTCAAACCTAAACCAAGAATTATACGTGGTGGAATTAAGATCGCAGAGGATGATAAACCCGAAATCGAAAAAGAATCGTGGTTTGACGGAGTTGAAATTGTTACCCTGAATAAGTCACATCCCGCCTATAATAAGGCGTTGAAACAGGAAACGTTGAACTACCACATTCTGAAATCTATAATACTCGCGCTTATCGAGTACGTTATTGAAAAGGAAACAGAATCATCTCCACAAAGAGTTTTAGACATACAGCAAAGATTTTTCAGGCTTTGGGGTGAACGAGAATGATTTCAAACGCGATAATACCTGTTCAAATAAAAAGAGTTAAGGACCCGTTCAGTAACGAAACCATCAAGGCCACCGTTCCCATGAACGTTGTTTTTGAAAAGGACTTTGATGCAAAATGGCTCAGCAATGAATTGAAAAAAATAGAGGATGATTACTTTAATCTCGTAAAATATATTAGGGGTACTGTCTTATTATTGAATTCTGCGGAAAGCGACAAGAGTTCTGCTTTATTGTACTGGAAAATAGGAGATGCAATTATTAGATTCAATGAGTCTTACAGAAGCAATCCGCTGGTCCTTTGCGGCTATACGAAATCGTTGTCGAGAGATGCAGGTGTTTCAGAAAAGACGATAACTCGCTGCAAACGTTTCAGATTGCTTTATCCTGATATAGCAAATATTAATACGAATAAAACTTTTCACGGCTATGTTGCTCTTTTTGAAAGAAGTTATAAAAAAGTGAAGGGAAATGTAAAATGAGAAACATAGAAATTGACGAGGAAGTTTATAAGGAACTTAAGAAGCGAGCAATACCTTTTGAAGACAAAACTCCCAATGACGTTCTGCGTAAACTTCTCGGTATTACCAACAAAACATCAATAAATGATAATGTTAGTGATCGGAGTTGTTCACGCTTAACTAATATGCTGATTCACGAAAAAAATAACAACCGAAGTCATGACGATTATGTGAGGAAAATGATAAATATTAAGGGGTATGGAGAGGCTCATCGAAATGAAAAATCAGGAGTAGAGGAGTCGTACACGGGAAAAACTCCCGTTTCGTTCACTTTTTTAATGGAAACTTTTACGATAAGAAAATGGAAAGAACTTTTGTTGAAACTATGTGAAATATTGTACGATAAACATGGGAATGAATTCGTCGGAATAGCGCTTTCGATAAATCCGAGAGGTAATCGTCCTTATTTTACAAAAACCAAGGAAGAAATGGAAAGTGCGGCGGTAAAACGTGGCTCACCGAAAGGCTTTTGGCCGCTCCAGGTAAAAAACGCCAACATTTACGCTGAAACAAAACTGGGCGCGAACAGAATTATTAGAGTATGCAGGGAATTATTGAGCCGTTTAGGCTACGACGATTCTGAACTTTTAATAAAAACTACGGGGTAAAAGTATAAACGCGCGGGCGATTGCGCTCGACGAGGGCGTGCCGCCTCGTTTCCCCCGCCGTCACGGCGGCGGCAACACGGCAACGGGTCTGCGACATAAAAGTGGGTAATGTTCACTCGACGGCTGATTCCCAAAAGTCCGCGTTGACACGCCCGCCGCGGCGGCGTATCATATCGCCGGAGCGCCTTGTTGCTTTTAATCAACAGGAGGCGGCTCCGGGTCACGGCGGAACAGGAGGTGGGCGGCGATGAATTTCGACGTGCTGATAAAAGGCGGAACCGTGGTTGACGGCACGGGCGGCGCCCCTTTCCCGGCGGACGTCGGCATATCCGGAGGCAGGATCGCCCACGTCGGCGCGGCGGACGGCGCGACCGCCGGCAAAACCCTGAACGCCTCCGGCATGATCGTGTGCCCGGGCATCGTTGACCCGCACTCCCACGCAGACCTCTCTATCTCCAAGCCCGACCACCACCTGATCCTGGAACCGCTCATCCGACAGGGCATCACGACAATCGTCACCGGAAACTGCGGCATGTCCCTCGCGCCGGTGGAGGAGAAGAACAGGGATTTCATCAAGGACTACATCGAGGCGTTCACAAAGTTCGACTTTGACAGGGAGATACAGTGGAGGACGGTGGGGGAGTTTCTCGACGCGCTCGAATCGCGGGGCGTCGTACTGAACACCGCGCTGCTCGCCCCCCACGGGCTTCTCCGCATCAACGCCATGGGCGCCTCGCTGAGCACCGCCGCGGACGACGAAATCGGCTCGATGAAAAAAGCCCTCGACGCCGCCCTCGAACAAGGCGCAATAGGGCTGTCCACGGGTCTTCAATACTTCCCCGGAAACCAGAGCGACACCCGCGAATTGATCGAACTCGCCGGAGTCGTCGCGAAACACGGCGGCATTTTCACAAGCCACCTGCGGAGCTACTCCAACACGCTTACACTCGCGGTGGACGAAGTCCTCGAAGTGGGCGAAAAAACCGGCGCGCCGGTGCAGATTTCCCACATATTCTGGGCGCCGGACGCCGGATTGCTCGGTCCCCTGCTGCGCCCCGCCGCCAGAGCGCTCGCCGGACTCTCCAGGTGGTGGTCCGTCCCCCTCCCTCTCCACCGCCCGCTCGCCGCCGTCATTAAACGCGTCATGGACGCGCGTGACCGCGGCGTACGCGCGGGCATGGACGTCATGCCCACCACCACCGCGTTCACGCACATGCTCGCCTTCTTTCCCCCCTGGGCGCTCATGGGCGGACTCGGAAAAATCCTCGAACGCCTCCGCGACCCCGACCAGCGCAGGAAAATGCTCCACAGCATCGAACACGGAAAAATGGTCTGGCCCCACACAGGCGAGGACTCATGGTCGCTAAACTTCTTCCGCGTCATGGGCTGGACCTGCGCACGGATCATGTCCGTCGGCTCCGAAAAAAACAGGCATCTCGAAGGCAGAACGCTCCTTGGGATCGCCGCCGACGCAAAAAAACACCCCTTCGATGCTGCCTGCGACCTCCTCGTCGAGGAAAACGGCTGCGTCCTCGTCTTCGCCTCGATGGCGCACCCCGAGGACGCCTTCACCGAACGCACCACCTTCGCTCCCATCCGCCACCCCGAGGTCTTCATCTCCACCGACACCGTCCTCATGGGCTTCGGCAAACCCTCCCACCTCTTCTATTCCTGCTACCCCAAATTCCTGTGCAGGTACGTCTTCGGCATGAAGATGCTCCCCCTCGAACAGGCGATAAGGAAGATCACGTCACTGCCCGCCGACCACTTCGGGCTGAAACAGCGCGGGCGCCTGGAAAAAAACTATCACGCCGACGTCCTCGTGTTCGACCCCGAAAAACTCGAAAACCGCGCCACTTTCGACAACCCCAGGGCGTATCCCTCCGGCATCGAACACGTCTTCATCAACGGACGCCACGTCCTCGACGGCGCCGCGTATAACCCCGTCCCACGCCCCGGCACCGTCATAAGGGGCGCGTGAAACAGCCTGAGGACCGCGGGAACCGGCATAACCCCGTAGCCCGTAGCCCGAACCCCGCAGTCCGTAGCCCGGAGAAGTTGTATTTCTGTTTTTTTTTGCCGTAGCCCGAAGCCCGTAGCCTGAAGTCCGTAGCCCGTAGCCCGAAGTCCGTAGCCCGTAGCCCGTAGCCTGCAGCCCGAAGCCCGTAGCCCGTAGCCCGATTTAAAGGTAGAGGTATTTAAGAACGAGAGCCGCGATGACGACGGCGCAGCCGGCGGCGCCTTCGTATTCCCTGTTCGCCCGGACACGCTCCCATCTGAACGCCCCGCGGACGCCGCCGCGTGCCCTCAAAGCCGGGAAAAACTGCGGAACCGCGCCCGCGTACTCCTCGAACTCCACGCCGAACCTGCCGCGAAGGTACTCTTCCTCCAGCCGTATCGTCGTGAAATAGACGACGAAGAAAAACGGGAGGAAAGCGGCGAGGACGTACGCGCTGCCCGACGCGACCGAGAATCCGAGGTACATGACAAAACTGCCGAAATAAAGCGGGTTCCGCGTGCGGGCGTAGGGACCGGAGCGCGATAGCGCCTCGTTCTTGGCGATGAATCCCGCAGCGTAAACCCTGTACGCCGCGCCAGCCAGCGCGACGGCGCAGCCGGCAGCGAGCGACTCACCCGTCGGCGACGCCGCCGCCACGAGCGCGACGGCGAAAACGTGCCCCAGCCGCACCCGCCACCTCTGTATGAACCGCGCCGCTTTCACGGTCTCTCCCTCAACCCTCGGCGTCCCGCGGCGTGAATGCCCCCGGGGCGCCGAACGACCGAACCGCCCGCCGGATTTCCACGCCCGTGAGCAGTTACGTTCAATCGAATTCAAGCGTGTACGACAGGAAATGCCCGTCCCTCGAGCGGGTCACGGGCTTGCCGGTCACGCGCGGGAGAAGGTCTTTGACGACGGCGTAATCGAGGCGCAGACTGCCCGACTCCGCCCCCACGCCGTACGTCGGCGCGCCGTTCATCGTCCCCGCCCTGACAAATACCCGGTCGTCGAAATCCCGCTCGACACCGGCGAACCCGCGCACGCTCACACCGCGCGAAACGATGAACTCGACGTCCGCCGCCGCGACCGTGTCCGCCGCATTCCCCGCCCGGTACGCCACGCCCACCCGCACGACCGCCGTCCCTCTCCTTTCGCCCGCCGCGCCACTTTTGAAAAGCGACGAAATCCCCTTGACGCTCAGACCCCAAGCCGCCCCGCCCGCCCCGCTGTAAAAGAAACTGAACCCCCCGCCTGTGTCGAATCGCCGCGACGCGCCGCCGCCCTCCGCCCCCTCGTCCCCCGAATACCGGAACCAGTTCGAGTGAACCGTTCCCGCCGACGCGCGCCTCCCGCCCGACGCCTCACCATACGCCGCCACCCTCTCGCGCCCGCGGTGCTTCTCCGCTCCGGGGACAACGCCGTTCGTGTCCATGTGATCCACGCCCCATTCCCCGGGAACGGTGAAACCAAGCCCCACTACCCCCTCCCCCCGGACCGGGACTATCACCGCGGTGGTGTCGCTGTCGAACTGGTCAAGGTTTTTCCGCTCGCCCGGAAAATGCCTGAGGCTGTGGTTGCCGGACACCATGAGGCGGTTCGCGCGGAGCGCCGCGGACGGATTCCAGAATATGCCTATCGGGTCGCCCTCGACGGCGGTGAAGGCGCCGCCCATGCCGGCGGGTCTGGGCGCGCACTTGCGCAGCAGGTCCATGTCAATGGCGCGCATCCGCTCGAAGCCGGGCGCGTATGCGCCTTCCGCCGAAACCGCGGACGACCGACAGAGCAGAACCGCGCAGAGGAAGGCGAGGATGATATGTTTCACGGATGAACCGGCTTGCGGCGTCCGGAAGCGCCGTCCGGATTCGACCGGGGGCGCCGCGTCAGTGTCTCACGCCCGTGCCGCCGTCGGCGGCGAAGAGGCGGCGCTCGATCTCCATCGCCACCCTCTTCGTTTCATCAACGGGCTTCGCGCCGCCCTTCTTGCCCTCGAACGCCTCCGCCACCGCGCGGCTGAGGAACTCGGGCTTCGTGTAGATGATGTAATCCTCGCTCACGAGCTCGCGGAAAAACCGCTCGAACTTGTTGTCCTTCCGCCGCTTGCCCGTCTCGACGACCACGGCGCTCCTGCCGCCCGTGATGATCTCAGAGACCATCGAAACGCTGTCCTCGGTGCAGACCACGACCTCGGACAGACCGATTATTCCGGGGACGGGGTTCTCGGGGCTTCGCGACGCGAGGAGAAGGTAGGCGCACAGCGGATTGTCCTCGAGGGCTTCGAGCATGAGCGTCTCCACCGCGGGGGGCGTCCGTCTCGATGAGCAGCACAGGAGCGTCAGCCCGTTCTCCTCGCACGCCAAGAGCGTCTCGTTGATGATTTCCTTCGCGGTGTGGACGTCTAAAAAATTGCACGCGCTGTCGCCCCCCACGAGCAGTCCGAGCGGACGAGTCACTCTCCCCTTGAGCCTCGAGTAGAGAGCGACGCCCTCGGCGAAGATGTGCCCCTCGGTTATCGTGCTCGTCGCCCCCATCGTGAAGATCACGTTGTCCGCTCCGCACCTGTGCTGGTCGTGACGCGGCGCCACCACCAGGTCGAAATCGGACGCCGACAGCAGCGACGGTCTCATGCACACCACCGTCCGGGCGTTCCATATCCGCCCGAGCAGGTACGTGACCGGGTGAGTGAGCGAGCCGGCGGAGATTATCAGGTCCGGCGAAAACTTCACGAGCGCCGGAAGTGACGCGCGCACGGCGCGGCTGAGAAAAAGCCACAGAACAGCCCTCGAAATCGGCATCAGCCGCGAAAGAATCGCCACGAAAACGAGAAAAAAACAGTACGCCTTTCCCATCCGCACCTCGGCTTTTTTCGCGACGACGTTCGTCATCCTCGACACTATGCCCTCGGTCTGATGGACGTGCCCGCGCTTGCCGTCGCTTATGATCAGAACCCTTCTTTTTCTCTTCCTCGCCACGGCGCTCATTTCTTCGATTCAGCCCGCGCCCGCCCGCCGGCATTTCCGCTCCGGTCAGGCGCGCGCCGCGCATCAACAGCCGGCGCGCTTCAGGTCCCTCGCGCCCGGTTATTCAATACACGGACAAACCAGCGCGCGTCCGTTTCCGGTCGCGTATATTTTACATCGGAATCGTACGGGTTTCCAACGCTGCCGCGTTCGTTTTTCGCGCGCCTTTAAGGCATGTCCGCGTTTGTCTCCGTCCCGGTGAGTATGCCCGCGCCGGTGGAAGCAAGGACTGTTCCGTCGGCGGCGACCGCGCGTATTTCGGTAGTGTACAGTTTCTCGCCGCCGACGACGTTGAGCGCGGGGGCGTGCGCGCCGAGGTCGAACCTGAACGTCCACACGCCGTCGCCCGCACTCTCGTCGCCGTGGGTTCCGTCGTCGTAAAGCGGCAGGCTGACAGGTGTGATTTCGGGGAAGGCGACGGCGAGCGAGACGCCGGGCGGGATAGGCTCGGCGGTCCACGCCGTGAGAACCGCGATACGGTGCGCTGGGTCGGAAAAATCGCGCGCGACGCCGTACTCGATACGGGGCGCGGCGGCGGGCGCCCCGGCGGTCTTCGCCGCCGCCGCCTTCTTCCCCTTCAGGTGCTTCTTGAAGAAACCCGACGTCAGAAGAAGTACCCTGTCGAACGGGGGGATGTGGCTGCCTTCGTACCAGTGGGATTCCTTCGGCTCACCGGCGAGTTCGTGCATCCGCTCTCCGGCTTCGCGCGATACTATGAGGTCGCCGGTCCCGTTCATCAGGAAAACCGGGCGGGGGGCTATCGCGCCGACGTAATACTGCGGGTCTATAACGGCGAGCGCGCCGGCGATCTTCCCGATTTCCTCCGGCTGCGCGAAGTTGCGAAGCATGATTAGAGGCGGCGTCTGGCTGTGCGCGAGGAACGCGCCGAAGTCCGCGCCGCCGACGATCAGCGCCGCCGCACGGACCCTCTCCTCCACAGCGGCGAAGACCGACCCGATCATCGCGCCCATGCTGACGCCGAGGTATCCGATGCGCCCGGCGTCAACCTCGCCGCGCGTCTCGAGCCAGTCCACGGCGCGCCGCAGATCGAGAACCGTCTGTATGAATATGTGCCGCATCGTGTACGGGTCGGCGGTGAGCGCGTCCACTCCCTCGACCCTGCGCTCGCCTTGCATCGCGGCGTCCGGGGCGAACACGGCGATCCCGCGCATCGCGAAAAAGTCGTACGCGATCGCGATGTCCTCCTTCGAGCCGCCTCCCCCGTGCATCATTATCACGCACGGATACGGTCCGCTCCCCGCCGAAGGCACGTAAAAATACGCCGGCACTCGCTCGCCGTTCGCGCTCGTGTACACGACCCTGAACGTCTTCACGCCGGGCTTTTCCTCCTTGAGGACGACGTCGGCGCGCACGGGAAGGCGCCTCTCGTACTCAAAAAACGTCGTCGAGGGCGCCATCGCCCCCGCGTCCTTCGCGGCGCACGGCACGGCGCGTATAACGAACGCCGCCGCGAGACACGTCCCTGCCGCGATGGAAATTTTCCTCATGCCCGTCACCCCCTCACGTCAACGCGCTAATGCTACATCACCCCAGTCCGCCCATCAACCGCCCTGCCCGGATTCGTCACCCTCCCGGACGGGAAAAACATGCGCTCCGCCGGATACGATGCTGATCCCCGGGTGGAAATTCCACTCAAAGAAAGATATAAATTTCCCCGGACGCCGCGGCGCGCGCTTTCCGGACCGAGACGTCGCGCTTCACGGTGGAATCGGCGCGGTGTTTTCAACCTTCGTTCACGCG
>JBFMFE010000257.1:0-3211 GCA_040752295.1 bacterium | reverse complement strand
GTGACGAAGAATGTGCGAAAGGTCACAATATATAATGAGTTGTCAACACACGACGCCGCCCACGCGGGTTAACGCGCGGGCGGCGCGCGAGGGGGGACGAACGTGGCAAGCATCGTGTATTTCACCGACATGCGCACGGGCTACAAGAAGAACCTGTACGACAAGCTCGGCGCGCTCTTCACAAGGTCAAACATCGGCGAGACGATAAGGGAAAAAGACACCGTCGCGCTGAAACTGCACTGGGGCGAGCGGGGGAACCTCGGCTTCATCCCCCCGACGCTCGTGCGATACGTGGTGGAAAAGGTGAAGAACTTCGGCGGAAAACCGTTCATCACGGACACCAACACGCTCTACACTGGAAGCCGCCGCAACGCGGTGGACAACATACTCACCGCCATCGCCAACGGTTTCTCGCCGGAGGTCGTCGGCGCGCCCGTCATCGTGGCTGACGGGCTTTGCGGGCGCGACTTCGCGAAAGTGAAGATCAAGGGAACGCATTTTTCCGAGGTCAAGATCGCGAGCGCCGTGCATCACGCGAAGGCGCTGATCTCCCTCGCACACTTCAAGGGGCACGAGGGCACGGGCTTCGGCGGCACGCTCAAGAACATCGGCATGGGATGCGGCAGCCCGGGCGGAAAACAGAACATGCACTCGGACGTGAAGCCCTCGGTCAACGAGAACAACTGCACGGCGTGCGGCTCCTGCATCGAGGTGTGCCCGGTGGACGCCATAACCTTCACCGCCGAGCGCAAATCGCGCATCAACCATAAAAAATGCATCGGCTGCGGCGAGTGCGTCACGGTGTGCAACTACAATGCGATAGCCGTGAACTGGCAGAGCGACCTGAACGTCATGCAGGAAAAGATGGTCGAGTACGCCCTCGGCGTCGTGCAGGAGAAAAAACAGAAGTGCGCCTTTTTCGACTTCGTGATGAACGTCTCGCCCGACTGCGACTGCTGCGGCTGGACCGACGCCTCCATCGTCCCGGACGTCGGCATCCTCGCGTCGTTCGACCCCGTTGCGCTCGACCAGGCGGCGCTCGACCTCGTGAACGAAGCCGCGGCGCTGCCGGGCACGAAGCTCGCGCGCAAAGAAGCGGCGGCGAACAAGTTCGCCGCGATGTACGGGGTCGGCGGCGAGCACCAGCTCGAATACGCCGAGAAAATAGGGCTTGGTTCACGAAAATACGAGCTTGTGCGCGTCGCGTGCGGCGGGGGCGGTTAGCCCCCGGCTATTCCGCGCGGCTTCAACGTTTGAGTTGAAACCCTCAAAATGACAGGCTGGAAGCCTGTCCCACTAAAATACCTGACACAAGCTGGAAGCCTGTCCCACAAAAGAAATGACAGGCTGGAAGCCTGTCCCACTAAAATACCTGACACAGGCTGGAAGCCTGATGCCTGGCTCCGTGGCGGAGCATGGAGCCGGCGGTACCCGCTGTTGCAATTTATTGAGATTTGCAAAAACAAAGGAATACAGAGCCTGTCTGCAAACCCGAAGGCGCCTTTGCAATTGTCGGCAATAGTTTTTCATTATGCGTTTTTTGTGTGCCAAATCGTTCGTAATTGTCTGTTGTCTATCGGCAATAAAATGTTTTTGGACAGGCCCTACAAGGTGATCTTTTTCCGACAGGCAAGATGCCTGTCCCACTTAAAAAGGATTCTCCTGTAATTGTGGGACAGGCTTCCAGCCTGTCAACAGGCAATTTAAGAGAGAGGAGATTTTCCATTACTTATGCAAACCTCAATAGTTACGACAACAGGGGGGCAGATATACGGGGCAGCCGCTCTAAAGCAGAACCCGGCGACGATGCCGGGTGCGTCCGCGTTATTCCCGGAGGACTTTCTCGACGAATTTCAGGAGCGCGCCGAAATTACCGATTTTTCCCGGCTTTTGCCCGGCTCAGTGCGAACCGGTAAAATTGAAACTCAGCCTGCATACTGCAGGCAGGCGATTACCGGCGGGCGGGGGCAAAGTGGCAGGCGCAGCGCCTGTAATAAAGCGACAGCTGGGTGTATAATGTGATTAGTGAACGTTTCTATCGGAAACCGCAATAGTCGGTTCTTTAAAGGCAGATAAAATGGCGGAGCAAGCGCAAAAACCAATAATATTTACAGAACATGCTCTTCAACGAATGCGAGAACGGGGTACGAATGAGGACGATGTTAAAGAAGCGATACGGGACGGGATGAAAGAACCGGCTGGGAGAGGGCTGTTTCTTTACCGGATGAATCTGGAATTCAATCGCGAATGGGACGGCAGACGCTACGGCGTTCAACAGGTGGCGCCAATCGTTGCCGAGGAGGAAGATCGCATTGTTGTTGTTACGGTATACACATTTTATTTTCAGGAGGGAAACAAACGATGAAAATAACTTATGATAAAGAAGCGGACGCCATGTATATCCGTCTTCTTGACGGAAATTACCAATGCCGGGTAGTACGTTTAACGGATGACATCGCGATGGATTTCGCGGCCGGCGAGAAACTTGTCGGCATCGAGGTGCTTGGCGCAAGCAGACTATTCAAAAAACCTGAATCGCCTGAAATTGACCTGAAAGACCTCGTTCCAAGGCTGGTATCGGCATAGTTCGAAACGGTAAATCACATGAATAATCCCTGTGAAATCACCCCGTGGTTATCGGTTATAATATCATTTCTTACATTTGTGGTGATATTCGTTACGGCTTGTTACGCGAAAAGAAACCTCGACAAAATAAACGAAGCTAATAAAATCGCAAGGGACAATCTTGATGAGTTGAGTATGGAAAACAAAATAAAAAATAAATCTGATTTTCTTGAACAAATCTGCCTGGGCATGTTAAATCCCGATGGCACAGAGCCTTCCGAAATTGATAACAAGTATGGCAGATCAAGATACGAACGCATCAAGAGAAACGGCTTTTATGACGGCGTGCGCGCTTTCCTCGGAGACATGATGCATTTCCCATTCATGGAATCTTCAGAATTGGAAAGAAAGGATAATGATAAAGAGGTTAATGATAATATTGTGAAATATTTTTTTCTGGCCCCTTATCGCTTTAATCTGACATGGTCCTACCTGTTTAATGAGTTTGATGGAATTTGTAAATTGTGAACTTTCGCAGAAATTCTACAGTCATCAAGCGGCATGAGCAAGGGCGTAGATCAGGGTGTTGAGGATTTTTGTATTGAGCGAAGCATTTTCGGAGTTTGAAAAAACCCTTTTACGCCAT
>JBFMFE010000256.1:0-5429 GCA_040752295.1 bacterium | reverse complement strand
GCAGCCGCCCGAAGCTTCAGAACCTTCTCTTCCCCGTCCCCTTTCGTCACCGCCGTCCCCCTACACGACGACAGTTTCCCTGTACACGCCGAAGACCTCCCTCAACGCGCCGCACATCTCGCCCGTCGTGGCTTCCGCCCTGACGCAGTCGAGTATGAGGGGCACGAGGTTGACCGATTCGTCCGCGGCGCCTTTTTTAAGTGCGTCGAGCGCCGCGTCGCACTTCCTCGCGGAGCGCCCCTCTCGGCAGCGGCGGAGTTTCTCGATCTGCCGGCGCTCGGTGTCGGGATCGTGACAGAAGGTGCGGACCGCCGCCCCCTCGGTCACGTACCTGTTGACGCCCACAATCACGCGCCGTCCGTCTTCGACCTCCTTCTGCCACCTGTACGCGCTGTCGGCGATCTCCTTCTGCACGTAGCCCTGCTCGATGGCTTTCGCGGCGCCGCCGCGCCTGTCTATTTCGGCGATGTACTCCAGCGCCTCCGCCTCGATCCGGTCCGTCGCCGCCTCGACGTAATATGAGCCGCCGAGGGGGTCAACGACGTCCGTGATCCCCGTCTCGTGCGCGATCACCTGCTGCGTGCGGAGGGCGATGGTGACGGATTGTTCTGACGGCAGCGAGAGCGCCTCGTCGCGCGAGTTGGTGTGAATGGACTGCGCGCCGCCGAGCGCCGCGGCGAGCGCCTGGTACGCCACGCGCGTCACGTTGTTCTCGGGCTGCTGCGCCGTGAGCATCGAGCCGGCGGTCTGGACGTGATACCTGAGCATCATGGACCTGGGGTCTTTCGCCCCGAAGCGCTCTTTCATCAGGCGCGCCCAGAGGCGCCGCGCGGCACGGAACTTGGAGACCTCCTCCAGAATGTCGTTGTGCGCGTTGAAGAAGAAGCTCAGGCGCCCCGCGAAGGCGTCAACGTCCAGTCCGGCGTCAATCGCCGCCCCGACGTAGTGAATGCCGTTGGCGAGGGTGAACGCCACTTCCTGCGCGGCGGTCGAACCCGCCTCGCGTATGTGGTAGCCGCTTATGCTTATGGTGTTCCACCTGGGCATCGTCTCCGAACAGAACTTGAACACGTCCGTGGTGAGGCGTATCGAAGGCGCCACGGGAAAAATGTATGCCCCGCGCGCGGCGTACTCCTTGAGTATGTCGTTCTGGACGGTTCCCCTGAGTTCCCCCGGCGGGACGCCTCCCTTTTCCCCCACGGCGACGTACATCGCAAGGAGCACGGCGGCGGGGGCGTTGATCGTCATGGAGGTGCTCACCGCGCCGAGGTCTATTCCGGCGAAGAGCGTCTCCATGTCGTGAATCGAGTCAATGGCGACGCCGGTCCTGCCGACCTCACCTCGGCTCATCTCGTCGTCCGAGTCGTAGCCCATCTGCGTGGGCAGGTCGAACGCCACGCTCAGCCCCGTCTGCCCCTGTTCGAGAAGGTACCGGAACCGCTCGTTGGTCTGCCCGGCGTCGCCGAACCCGGCGTACTGGCGCATGGTCCAGACCCTGCCGCGGTACATCGTCGGGTGAACCCCGCGCGTGAAGGGGTATTCGCCGGGAAAACCCAGCTTCTCGATGTACTCGTCGTCGGAAAAATCGAGGGGCGTGTGCAGGAGTCCCTCCTCCGGCTTCTTGAGCGATTTCTCCCAGTTCTTCTTCCCGTTCTCAATATCCCTCATCGCGCTCATCGCGTCACACCCCGGCTCACGTCCCCACGCGGAGCGTTCTAAAGAGTATCACAACGGGTGTCGCTTTTCAACGAAATCCGCGGGGAGACGGAAGAAAGCGACGCACCCGGCTGAGCGCTGATTATGAATGGATGACGGGGATTGCTGCTGTCTTCGCGCGTTTCACGAACACGACGCACACGCAGGGCGCGAACATTCGGCGGCTCTGAAACAGGTAGTTCAGGGATGACACCAGCCTGCGGAACCTCACGTAGAGTATGCGCCCCCGGTGAATGGTGAATGACCTTACGGGCAGAGGCACGACCCTTTTCACTCCAAGCCCTTCCCTTCGCAGAACACGGGCGATTTCAAAGAAGGAATAAGTTTTTTGGGGAAGGAACATGATTTGCCGCCGTTCGATTATCCTGCGGGCGGGATTGAACCGGTTCCTGAATTCGAGCACTAAGTGACCGCCGCCCTTCAACACGCGCGCCGCCTCGCGGAGCACGCCCGCCGCGGCGTCGCCGTCGGGAATGCTGTGGATGGTGTTAATGCAGGCGACGGCATCGAAGCTTTCGTCGCCGAACGGGAGCGCAGTGCCCTCCGCCTGAACGAGAAATATCCTCCCCTGCGCGGATTTCAACCTTTCCGCCGCGGCGCGGAGCATGTTGAGTGAGAAATCAACTCCCGTCACGACCTGGCGCTGCGGATCGAAAAACTTCTCGATAAACCTGCCGTTGCCGCAGCCTATTTCAAGTATTCCGCCGGCGATTTCCCTCATAATCGGCGCTATCTCAAGCCTGTTCGCCTCCTCGACGTCCCACCGCGCGCCGTATTCGCCGGCGATCGCGTCGAACCTTTCGCGAAGTTCATCGAGTGTTTGCGGTGTCCTCATCTCCATCAGCGTTCTCCGGTTCGAACTCCGGCGTTCGTGAAAGGCAGACACTCCGGAAGGCGGGAACACCGGAGAACGAACGCGTGTTAACTCTACAATACCCGATTTGCCGCCCGTTTTAAAACAAATCGGGGATAAGAAGCGCTTTGAAGGGGGCGGTTGAAATGACGGTGGAGACAAAAACGGCGGCGGGCGCGATAACCTCGATCAACCCGGCGACGCTCGAGGTCAACGCCGAGATACCCGCGACGCCGCCGCAGGACATAAAAGGCATCGTCGAAGCGGCGCGCGACGCGCAGGCGCGGTGGGCGGCGATGAGCATCGGCAAACGCGTCGAGCGCCTCCGCCGCGCGAGGGATTTCCTCATCGCGCACATGGACGACGCCGCGAGGGTCATCACCGCGGACAACGGAAAAAGCCTCGTGGAGTCGGCGAACTCGGAAATATACCCCGTGCTCGACATGTTCCGGTTCTGCGAGCGGGACGCCCCGGCGGCGCTCGCGGCGGAGAAAGTCCGCAACCCCGTCTTCCCCCTCGCCCGCATCGAGAGCGTGAACGTGTTCGAGCCGGCGGGCGTCGTCGGGATCATCTCGCCCTGGAACTTCCCGTTCGCCATCCCGATGACGCAGATGCTGATGGCGCTCACGGCGGGCAACGCCGTGGTCTTCAAGCCCGCGTCGCTGACGGCGTGGGTCGGAGACTGGATACGGAGGATGTTCGAGCGGGCGGGTATGCCGGAGGGTGTCGTGAACGTCGTGCAGGGCGCAGGTGGGGAAATCGGGGACGCGCTCCTGGAAAGCGGGTTGAACCGGATCGCCTTCACGGGAAGCGTTCCGGTGGGGATGAGCCTGATGGCGAAGGCGGCGCGGACGCTCACGCCCATCACGCTCGAACTGGGCGGCAAGGACCCGTTCATCGTGCTGGAGGACGCGGACGTCGAGCGCGCGTCGAGCGCGGCGGTGTGGGGGTCGTTCGTGAACGCCGGGCAGGCGTGCGCGTCGGTCGAGAGGGTTTACGTTGACAGGCGGGCGGCGGACGTGTTCATCGCGGCGGCGGCGGCGAAGACGAAGCGGCTTCGGGTCGGGAACGGGATGGACCCCGACACCGACATGGGTCCGCTGATCAGCGCGGATAGGCTCGAAACCGTCGAATCCCACGTCGCCGACGCGGTGTCCCGCGGGGCGCGCGTCATCGCGGGCGGCGGGCGCATCGCCTCCCTGCCGGGATATTTCTTCGAGCCGACCGTCCTGACCGGCGTTGACCACTCGATGCTGTGCATGACGGAAGAAACCTTCGGTCCCACGCTTCCCATCATGACGTTCTCCGGCGTCGAGGAAGCGGTCGCGCTGGCGAACGATTCGAAGTACGGGCTGACAGCGAGCGTGTGGTCAGGGAACGTCTCGAGGGCGAAGCAGATTGCCGGGCGCATAAACACCGGCACGGTCGTCGTGAACGACTGCCTCCTCACCTACGGTTTCGCGCAGTGCCCGTGGGGGGGCGTCAAGCAGAGCGGGATCGGGCGCACGCACTCGGTGCACGGACTGTACGAGTTCACGAACATAAAAAACCTCACGACGAGCAGGGCGCTTCTGCGGCAGGACCCGTGGTGGTATCCCTACTCGGGGGCGAAGTACCGCGCGGCGAAATCCGCCATGAAGGCGCTCTTCGGCGACGGCGTTCTGTCAAGGGGCGGCGCGCTGGTTGACGCCTTCAAAGCGTTCAGATCGAACAACGGAAGGTGAGACCCGCCGCGCGGGGTTCAAATCCTGCCCTTTTCCTTCAGAAATTCGATGTGAAACGGACGACGACTTCAGGCTCCGCCGCTGTTCCCGGAGCCGCGCCCCCGCCGTTATGCGGAATTTAACGAAACCGCTTGCAACACGAACGTTCGTGTAATAGTATATGCCAAACATTCGGAGGTGGGAAAATGAGGGCGATAGCTTACGTTTTTCTAATCGCGGCGCTCGTCTTTTACGCTCTGGCAATCCTGGCGAAATTCGGCGTGGGCGTGATTGATACGAAACCCATTTCAGTCGCGGCGTTCGCGGGAATAACGGCGGTATTCGCGGCGGTATTCGCCATCCTTGGGCTGGAAAAGAAGTAGAATACGTTTTCCGGGGACGCAGTAGTTTGCCTGCGGCTGCGCCGCAGTTTCCCTCTGCGTCCCCGAATTCCTCCGGATGAATAATCCGGGGATAAACGACAGACTCTATTTTTCAACGGTACATACACAAACGCATAATGCGGGGGTTTAACCGTGTGGAAATCGGGCGCCTCACGCCGACAGGGACGGTATCCGTACCCTTAAATCACCATGTCAACGTTGGTCATTATCCCGAAAAGCCTTGTGTCAGGAATCTTGAGCGGTCGTCTGGCTATCTCCTGTTGTTCGGCGTTCCGCGCGAGAGTAGCCTGCACTATGGACGCCTGGCGTCCCGTCGTCGAGCCTGTCGTCATTCCCGGCGAAGTCACCGATCCGACCGCGCCTACGTCGGTAGCCATCAGCAACCCTCCTGGTTAACCGTCGCTTAAAATGTTAACCTGAAAAAGGGCTTTGGTCAAGGAGAACGGTAAAAAATTCCGGTTAATCGCCGCGAAACCTGAAAAGCCGCCTCCGAAGACACACCCGTCGCCCCGCAGCCGATGTGTACGCTTATGAAAAGTCACCATTTTTTCGTTTTCAGCGTTTTTATGCGTTCAAATTTAAAGACAGGTATCATTCTTAGTGTATCACTTCATAAATTCGCTAAAGTATTTTCAGAGGCGAAGCCTCCCTGGACTGCGGCGAGCCATCGCCGCCTTCATCTCCGATAGTCAAGGCGGTGTTCACACACCGCACTCCAAGGCGCTTCGCGCAGAATACGTTAGAGTATTTACG
>JBFMFE010000255.1:0-4351 GCA_040752295.1 bacterium | reverse complement strand
AACGCCGGCGAGGCGGACGTCTACGTCGTGTTCGCAAAGACCGATCCGACGAGGGGCGCGGAGGGCGTCAGCGCGTTCATCGTCGAAGCGGGCGCGCCCGGCTTCAGCGTCGGGAAAATCGAAAACAAGATGGGCGTCCGGTCGAGCAGGACCGGCGAGCTCGCCTTCGACGGCTGCGTCGTCCCGGCGGAAAACCTGCTCGGCCCGGAAAACGGCGCGTTCGGGAAACTCATGGAGGTGTTCGCCATCGAGCGGGCGGGCAACTCTGCCATCGCCGTCGGCGCCGCGCAGGGCGCCATGGAACACGCGATCAGGTACACGAAGGAACGTCCCGCCTTCGGCAGGAAGGTCGCGGACTTTCAGGGCGTGCGGTGGATGCTGGCGGACATGGCAATCGAAATCGAGGCCGCGCGGCTGCTTGTCCTTCAGGGCGCCGACCTCGCGGACCGAGGACTGCCCCACCTCGAAAAAGTCGCCATGGGCAAGGTGCTTTCCAACGAGATGTGCATGCGGGTCACCACCAACGCGGTGCAGCTTCTCGGCGCCCACGGCTGTTCGAAGGATTTCCCGGTGGAGCGCTACATGCGCGACGCGAAGATATTCGCCATCGGCGGCGGCACCACACAGATACAGCGCATCATCATCGCCCGCGAACTCTTGAGATAAAACGCGCGGGGCGCGCGCTCGCAAAACCAGCCGGAAAGCGGTTTCAACAGGAGGCGCATTATGTACAGGAACATCACCGTGGAAAGGGACGACGGGGGCATCGTGACGCTCACCGTGGACAGGCCGGACGCGAAAAACGCCGTCAGCCTCGAGACCATGCGTGAGATGGACGCGGCGGTGGGCGAGCTGGAGCGGGATAGCTCGGCGCGGGCGCTGATCATCACCGGCGCGGGCGAAGAGGCGTTCATTTCCGGCGGCGACCTGAAAGACTTCCGCTCGCTCGCCTCGGTCAACGACGGCAGGAACATGGCGCTGTTCATGCACGGCATCCTGAACCGCCTCGAGGAGCTGGAGTTCCCCGTGATCGCGGCGATCAACGGGTACGCCTATGGCGGGGGCTGCGAAGTTATGGTCGCGTGCGACTTCCGCATCGCATCGGAAGCGTCGAAGTTCGGATTCCGGCAGATCAAGATGGGGATCATGTGCGGCTGGGGCGGCGGGCAGCGCCTGCTGCGACTGGTCGGGCGCGGTCAGGCGCTGTATCTGATGCTCACGGGCGACATCATCGGCGCGGCGGAGGCGCACCGCATCGGGCTGGTGGACCGGGTGGCGCCCCGGGGCGGGGTGATGCCTGCCGCGCGCGAGCTTGCCGAGAAAATCGCCGACAACCCGGTGATGTCCGTGCGCTGCATCAAACGCTCCCTGAACCAGGGGCGCAACATGACGCTGCGGGACGCGATCGCCTACGAGGCGGAACTCTTCGCGCTCACGTGGGGCACGGACGACCACCGCGAAGCCGAAGCGGCTTTCGTCGAAAAGCGCAGACCCGTCTTCGGGAAACCCGACGAGATTCTCTGAACCTCAAGGAGGTCCGCCCATGCGGGACGTCGAACGGATACGCGAAGAAAAGAAAGCGTGGGAACAAAAAAACATCAGGGGCGCGGCGGAGCGCATCGAGCCGAAACACACCGCCTCCGGAATCCCCGCGCCGCTGCTCGCGACGCCGGCGGACGCCGGAGCGGATTATCTCGAAGACGTCGGGTTCCCCGGCGAGTTCCCGTTCACGCGCGGCGTGTACCCCACCATGCACGTCGGGCGGCACTGGACTATGCGCCAGTACGCGGGCTTCGGCTCCGCGGAGGAATCGAACCGGAGGTTCAAATTCCTGCTCGAGCAGGGACAGACCGGCCTCAGCGTGGCGTTCGACCTGCCGACCCAGTGCGGGTACGACTCGGACAACGCGGACGTTGAAGCCGAGGTCGGAAGGCTGGGCGTCACCATCGACACGATACGCGACATGGAGCTTCTGTTCGACGGCATTCCGCTCGACAGGATCAGCACGTCGTTCACGATAAACGCGACCGCGGCCGTCATCCTCGCGATGTACGCGGCAGTCGCCGAACGGCAAAACGTGAGCGCCGACCGGCTCCGCGGCACGCTCCAGAACGACATCCTCAAAGAGTACATCGCGCGGGGCGCGTACATCTTTCCCCCGGAGCCGTCCATGCGCCTCGTCACGGACGTCATAGAATACTGCGCGGAGCACGCACCCAGGTTCAACCCGATCAGCATCTGCGGCTACCACATGCGCGACGCCGGGTGCAGCGCCGTCAACGAGCTTGCGTTCACGCTCGGCGACGCGCTCGAGTACGTGGACCGCGTTATTGAGCGCGGGATTTCCGTGGACAGGTTCGCCCCGCGTCTGAGCTTCATGTTCGCGACCCACAGCGACTTCTTCGAGGAAGTGGCAAAGTACCGCGCGGCACGGAGGCTCTGGGCAAGGATAATGACCGGGAAATACGGCGCCGGAGACCCGAAATCCGCGATGCTCCGGTTCCACACCCAGACCGCCGGCTCCTCCGTCACACAGGAGCAGCCCCTGAACAACATCGCCCGGATCACCGTGCAGGCGCTTGCCGCCGTGCTCGGCGGCGCGCAATCGCTCCACGCCTGCTCATACGACGAAGCCTACACGATCCCCACCGAAGAGACCGCGCGCATCTCGCTCCGCACGCAGCAGATCATCGCGCACGAAAGCGGCGTCGCCAACACGGTTGACCCGCTCGGCGGCTCGTATTACGTCGAGCACCTGACCGACAGGATCGAACAGGAGGCGCGGGAGAAGCTCGAAAAGATCGCCGCCCGGGGCGGCATGGTCAGGCTCATCGAACGGGGCGAAATCCAGCGCGAAATAATGATGGAGGCTTACGAGTACGAGAAGAGCATCCAGAGCGGCGACCGCGTCATCGTCGGCCGCAACAAATATAAGCTCGAGAAAGACCTGAGGGAAATCAGCCTGCATGAACTGAATCCCGCGCACGTCGAAAAGGCGAAGGAGCGGCTGAAAAAAGTGCGGGAAGAACGCGACCGGGACGCTGTGGAACGGGCGCTCGCCGCCCTCGGCGAGGCGGCGCGGGGCACGGATAACCTGATGCCCTTCATCCTGGACGCCGTCAGGACCTGCGCCACAGTCGGCGAAATTACCGACACCCTGAAAGGCGTGTTCGGCGAGTTCAGAGATGAGATCGCTTTATAAAAAAAATCCGAGCGGAGGACGTGAAGATGAACGATGCTCCGGTACGAATACTCATGGCCAAGCCCGGACTCGACGGGCATGACCGCGGCGCCAAAGTGGTCTCGCTCGCGTTGCGCGACGCCGGGTTCCACGTGATCTATCTGGGACGGCGTAAAAATCCAGAACAGATAGTCAATGCCGCGCTGCAAGAGGACGTCGGCTTCATCGCGCTCAGCATACTCTCAGGCTCGCACATCCCCCTCACGGAAAAAATAATGAAACTTCTGCGCGAGAATAAAGCGACGGACATAAAAGTCATAGTAGGCGGCGCGATACCAGATAAAGACGTCGAGCAGCTCAGAAGAATGGGCGTGGAGGGCGTCTTCCCGACAGGCTCGGATTTGGGCGACATAGTGAAGTTTGTAAAAGAAACCTCCGGTCCGAAAACAGCGGAATCCGTAAACCCATAGTAAACGCATCGTCCGAGGGGAGCGATATAACGTGGACTTCGGTCTCACTGAAGGGCAGATCGCATTCAGGGATTCAGCGTTCAAGTTCGCGCGCAGCGGGGTGCAATCCCGAAAAACTGGTGAATGATAGCCATATAAACGGCCCCGTCATGGGGGTAAATGTATGATAAAAGGCGCGGAGCGCCCTGGAGTGCGGTGATTTATCACCGCCTTGCCTTTGCCGGCGATTAATCGCCGGCATTGAAAGCGGCGCTGAAGTCCCGCGCTCCAAAGCGGCTGTCGCTACAAAAAAAGCAGGACTTTTACTGGTTTTTTAAACATTAGAGCAGGTTCTATCACGGCGCCTGCAAGCAATCGCGATTTACCAGCTTATGGGGATTGCGCCCTTTTTACCTTTGCATCGCATCATTTTGGTCACAAAAATAAATAAAAAACCTTGCAAAATGATACTGACAGTATTATATTGTCGGATAAAAGAGGGGGGTTGATCGTTGACGGCTGATTACAGAACCAGACAGATTGAAGGGCGTCTATCACTCGTGTCCAAAATAACTGAAAATCGCGTTTTGGACAAAAAAAAATAAACGGCTTAAATAAAGGGCTTTTTGGAATGACGGCTCAACTTCAAGGATCAGGTCTGTTTCAAATGAATTTGCCTGTCCAAAATGACCGCAAACAAAAAAATGCCTCCGAAAGCCCT
>JBFMFE010000254.1:0-10676 GCA_040752295.1 bacterium | reverse complement strand
CTTTTAATTTCTTCCGTGAGCAGGACGCTGTTTTCCTCTTTGAGTTTTTTTACTCAATCTGCCGCCAGCCGCGAAGGTTGAAGTATCCGACGCAGAAATCCGACCGCTCGGAGACGGCAAGGGTTTCATTCAGCGCCGGCAGCAGGTCGAGTTCGATGTTGTCAAAGATTCTCGGCACTGGAAGGCGTTTTCCTCCAGAATACGGTTTTCAATAACTTTACTCCATCCGGCGTGTTTACGAAACATTTACCGGGCCACCTTCAGCCGTGTTGTCCCCGCCGGCACGACGCGCTCATCCGGATTTTTCGGACGAAACGGATAATGTTATAATGATCCGCGCGCGGGAGGGAAGCGATGTCGAACGCGGGTCGGCGGACCGGCAAACTCGTGAGGTTCATCGTCGTTTCCGCCTTTGTGTGCCTGTGCGTTGCACGCAGACATGCCTGCCTCGTGTACGCCGGGGGCGTGGAGTCGGGGGGTTTCGTTCCCGAAATAAACCTTCCCGCCGACGAGCTTCCCCATCCCGACAAGCCGGTCGAGTGGTGGTACTTCAGCGGACACCTCGAGGACGCGGAGGGCGGGAAGTACGGCGTGATGGCGGCGTTCTTCAGGTCGCGGTTCGGCGCCTTCCCGGAGAATCATTTCATGATTCACTCCCTTCTGGACAAGGGCGGTGGGCGGTTCCACAGCGGCTCCGTCATCGAGGCTTCGATGATCGATATGATGAAGGCGTTCATGAAAGCCGCCCCGAAGAAATGGCGCGAAAAGATACATCCCGACTCGTCCGACCCCGACTCGATCGCGCGCCATCACGAGATCATGGAAGGCAGACCCGAAGTCGGCAGTGAAAGGCTCGAAATCAGATACGGAAAAAACTTCTTCGGCATGACGAAGGGTCCGGGCGGCGGCTTCACGGAATGGGAGTACACGTCCCGTATATCGGGCGCGGAGTACGAACTCGAATTGACGATGCGCCCTCTGCGGGGTCCGATGTACGTCGGCGGAACGGGCAACGTCGGCGTGAAGAAAGGCGAGGACATGTACTACTACAGTTTCACGCGGCTCGATGCCCGCGGCACGCTCACGCTGAACGGCGCGGCGCGTCCCGTGCGGGGGCTTGCCTGGTACGACCACCAGTTCGGCGCGTTCACCGAGTCGGAAGGACCCGCTGGGTGGGACTGGTTCAGCGTTCAGCTCGAGGACGGGACGGACCTGAACGTCTCTGCGCTGCGCAGGCTCGAGACCGGAGAGCGTTTCAACCGCCTCGCCACCGTTCAGTACGGAGACGGCGGCGCCGCGGTCGCGCGAGACCTCACGATCGAGGAACTCGGCTCGTGGGAAAGCCCCGACACCGGGATAACCTACCCCTCCGGCTGGCGGCTTGCCCTGCCGTCGCTGAAGGCGACGCTCACGGTGAAACCCGCGGCGGAAAACCAGGAGATGCGCACGTTCGGTCCGATAAGGGCGATATGGGAGGGAGCGTGCACCGTCGAGGCGGATATTGACGGAGCGAGGCTGGCGGGGCTTGGCTACACCGAGCTTGTCGGCTACGCCTTCCCGGTTGACGAAAAGAAAAACGGCAGGGACGGAGGCGCGCGATGAAAGAGGGCATGAAAGCCGCCGTTTTCGAGGGCGAGGGGAAGCTCGTCGTGAAGGAGACCGCCGTTCCCCGCGTGACGAAACGGGAGGAAGTGCTGCTGCGTGTGGAGGCGGCGAGCATCTGCGGCACGGACGTGCACATACTGTCGGTTCCGCCGGGGCACCCTGCGACGCCGGGCGCCATACTCGGACACGAGTACGTGGGCGAGGTGGTGGAGGCGGGCGGGCGGGCGGCGCACCTGAAGCCCGGCGACCGTGTGGTGGTGGACCCGAACGTGACGTGCGGGCTGTGCAGGTACTGCGCGATCGGGCTGCCGAACATGTGCGAGAACATGACGACGCTTGGTATATTCATTGACGGGGGCTTCGCGGAGTACAACGTCGCGCCGGCGAAGGCGCTGCACCGCATCTCGCCGGGGCTTGCGGCGGACGCCGCCATCTTCGCCGAGCCGCTTTCGTGCGTGATCAACGGCAGCCGCAAGCTGGACCTCCAGGCGGGCGAGAGCGTCGTGATACTCGGCGCGGGACCAATCGGGCTGTTCTACACGCTGCTGCTTCGCATGTCGGGCGCGGGCAGGATCATCGTCGCCGAGGTCAACCCCGTGAGGGCGGCGAAGGCGAGGGAATGCGGCGCGGACGTCGTCGTCAATCCCGCCGAAGGGGATTTGAAGGAAGCCGTGTTCGACGCCGCGGGTGGCGGCGCCGACGCGGCGGTGGACGCCGTCGGCTCGCTCGTGAACGACGCGATCGGGGTCGTCCGCCGCGGCGGGCGCGTCCTCCTTTTCGGGATGAACAGCAACGCGAGGTGCGAGTTCAGGCAGTACGACGTCACGCGCAACGAGATCCGCATACTTGGGACCTTCATCGCGAATCACACTTTCCCCGCCACGGTGCAGCTGCTTGAAAGCGGGAGGCTCGACCCGTCGGCGCTCATCACGCACAGGATCACGCTCGACGAAATCCACGCCGGAATGGAATACATGCGCAGAGGCGAGGCGATCGAGGTGATCGTCACCCCGTGACGCTGTTGTTTTGTGTCAAAACAGCGCGGCGGCGGCGCGCCGCGGCGCAATTTACCCCGACACCGCGGAACCCTGAAAGATCAACCGCGCGCACGGACCGCCGCGTCCCGCGTTTCGCCCGCGCGGACCGCTGAGAAGCCTCACCTGTAAACCCTCCCCCGCCCCGCTCAGAAGAGGATTCCGATCAGACCCTCGCGTCCTTCGTGCTGACCGAACATCACGTGTCCGCCGCGCGTGCCGAACCAGAGCCGGAAGAAGCTGAGGGAAACGATCACAAGGTACGCGACCGACTGGTCCCGGGGATAATGGGCGATCCACACGGGATAGCAGATGAGCAGCGTGATGAAACAGAGTATCTGAAGAAAGCCGCGGAAGCGGGAGACGCGGTAGAGGTGCCTGACGCAGACGCAGACGATGCAGTGCGCGGTGACGGTCGGCGGGTTATTTCATCCCCGCGCCTGATTTTTCGCGGCGGCTTTCCACGGAAATCCGGTTCCGGGCGTCCGGGCTGATTCGCGCGGAACCCGTTCTAAACCGGCTCGAAGCACTCGATGTCCGCGAGGGCGCCCTCGGTCTTTTCCCTCCACACGACCCTCACGGGCATTCCCACGCGCACCCTGTCGCCTTCCATGCCCTGGATTCTGCCGTTGATCACCGAGTCAGACCCGTCCAGCTGCACGGTGCACGGCACCGTCCGCTCCTCGAGCAGGTTGCCGCGGATGTCTGCGATGTTCACCGTGAAGGTGGTCACCCTGCCGCGGTCCGCCGCCTCCACCACTTCGCTGATGTCCACGAAGCACTTGCGGCAGTAGTCCACGCCGGGAACGTACACGGTTCCGCACCGGTGACATTTAACTCCCAGGATTTTTTTCTCTTTAAACCCTTTTTTCAGAAGTTCGAAGCCGCCGCTCTCGATCTTCCACTTGTAGGCGGTGAGGTCCCAGCTGCTGCGGACTCGTCTTGTCTCTTCCATGGGCGATTCCTCCTCGGGACGTTTATTTGTTTGGGGTACGTCCGACAACGGTGACGCTGACGAACTGGAACAGCCCGCCCCAGCCGTGCGCAACGGCTGTGTTCACCTTTTTGTGCGCCTGGTGTCCGCCTTCGGCTGTCCCCATGACCTGAAGCGCGCACTCGGTGACGCGGTTCATGGCGGACGCGCCGATTGCGTTGGTGGAGATCACCCCGCCCGACAGGTTCACCGGCATGTCGCCGTCAATGTCCATGCGTCCCCGGTCGAGCGCCTCCGGGCACTTGCCCTCGTCGAAAAGCCCGAGCCGCTCCGGCCACATCAGGTCCTGGTGGGCGAACCCGTCGTAAACTTCCGCGAGGTCTATTTCCTTCTTCGGGTCGGTGATTCCCGCCATTTCGTATGCTTTCTTCGAGGCGATCCTGCAGGGAAGCTGCTCGGCGGGGTCCGTGATCTGCGACTCGATGATGTTGCCGGTGGTGGCGTCGCTGGCGCAGGTCGCAAGTCCCTTGACCCACGCTACCCTGTCGGTCGCCGCCAGTTTTTTCGCCTTTTCCTCGGTGGTGAGGATGACCGCGGTGGCGCCGTCGGTGGTGGGGCAGGTGTGCCCGTAGCGGAGGGGATAAGCGATCATGGGTGTTTTGGCGATGTCCTCGGCGGTGCATCCCGGGTGCTTGAGGTGGGCATAGGGGTTGCCCGCGGCGTTGCGCCGGAGCATGGCGGCGACCTTGTCAATGTGTTCGACGGTGCAGCCGGAGCGCGCCATGTACGACATCGCCTGGAAGGAGGCGCCCCCGGTGGAGCCGCCGCCCCCCCCAAGCCCGAATCCGCCCCCGCCGCCGCCCCCGCCGGGGCGCGCCGAAATATCGGGACCGAATTTAATCATCCCGAAGACCTCCGGCAGCACGATGCCGCCCAGCCCGACCTGCGCGTCTCCCTCCGAATGCTTCTCCCACCCGATCGCCATGACCACGTCGAACAGCCCGGAGGCGACGTGGTAGTAAGCGGCGTGGAACGTGGTCATGCCGGTGGTGCCGCCGGTGGCGATGCGCATCACCGGCTTGTTCAGTCCGCCGATGTGGTCGCCCGCCCACAGGTGCGGCAGGTTTACGCCCTCGAAAGTCTGCATGTTCCCGACCACCAGCGCCTCGACGTCCTCCGGCTTCGCGTTCGTTCTCCTGAAAACGTTCTGCACCGCTTCCCTGATCATCTCCGGGATGTTGACGTCCTTGCGTTTGCTCACGAACACAGGGGTGTAGCCGACCCCTATAATCGCAACGTTTCTCATATTCCCAATCCTCCCATTTTATCGCCGTCGCCGCGCGCCGCGGGCTGCCGCCTGCGGTTTTCACTTCGGGGGCGGCTCGCCGCGCTCAGACGCCGAGAACCATGACCGTGTTCGCCTGGGCGCAGACGCCGTCCTGTCCGTGCGCGACCGCCAGCTTCGGACTCTTCACCTGCATCTCTCCGGCATCGCCGCGCAACTGGCTCGCCGCCTCCGCGATACGTATGAGTCCCGTCGCGCAGATCGGGTGCGCGCCGAGCGCCCCGCCGGAGGGGTTGATCGGCATCGCGCCGCCGGCGTCGGCTGCGCCGTCGGCGATCGCCTGCGCGGCTTTACCCTCGTCGAACAGCCCCAGTCCCTCCGCAATTATCCATTCCTGGTGGGCGAAGTTGGCGTGCACCTCGGCGACGCCGATCTCCCTGCGCGGATTTGTCACGCCCGCCATCCTGTAGGCGCGCTGCGCGGCGAGTGGAAGGGATTCTGAGCGGGCGAGGTCGCGCTCGCCGAGGTAGTACGTCTCCTGGAACTGCCCCATCCCCAGGACCCACACGGGCTTGTCGGTCAGACTCTTCGCCCGTTTCTCGGAGGCCAGCAGCACGGCGCAGGCGCCGTCGGTGTCCGGGTAGCAGTGGAGTTCGTGGAGTGGGGAGTAGAGGGGGCGCGAGCCGGTCACGTCGGCGGGGGAAGCGTCTGCCATCCGGCGGAGCGCGTTGGGGTTTCCGGCGGCGTTTCGCAGGCTTTTGGCTGCGGTCTTTGCGAGCTGCTCCTCGGTGGCGCCGTACTTGAGCATGTAGGCGCGCGCCTGAAGCGCGGCGGCGGAAAGCTCGTTCATAAGCCCCATCTGCCTCTCGTACACAGGGTCAAGCATGTACCACATCACAAGCTGCGTGCGGAACTCGGAGCCGCCGAGGCTGTACCCGGTTATCAGCGCCGTGTCGTACAGCCCCGAAAGTATCCGCATCGCTCCGTACATGCAGGCGTTGGCGCCGTCCATTTCCACCTTGCCTTCGTCTTTCATATACGCGCCGACGCGGGGCACGGTGTACACGTTCGAGATCGTTCTGCCGTCGTGGAAATCGTTCGACGCCATGAGGAAGGTGTCAACGTCGTCGCGCGTGATGCCGAGGTCCCGGAACAGCGACTGAACCAGTTCGTAGATCATCCGCTCCCTTGTCAGCTCGGTCTCGCTCTTGTGCCTTGTCTGCTTATACCCGACGATTGCGACCTTTTTATCCATTCCCGTTCTCCTTTTCAGTCATGGCTGCATGAGGCGACTTTCCCGTTTCCGTAACGAATTCCGCCGCTTCACACCGGCTCGAAATGGGAAAGGTCCGTCACCTTGCCTTTGATTTTTTCACTCCAGACCGCTTTGACCCTGAGACCCGTTTTCACCTCGCCGGGACTCACTCCCCTGATCTCGGCGTCCATGAGGGAATCAGCCCCGTCGAGCCTGATCATGCCGATTATCCGCGGCTCGTCGAGGTCCTTGACCAGCCCGTCCTTGACCCTGACGAACGCCGCGGTGAAGTTCTCGACAGTGCCCTCGGGACCGACCTCGAGCCACTCCTCCATCTCCCTGTCGCAGCGCCCGCACGTGGACCGCGGCGGCACAACGACCTTCCCGCAGCCGGGACACCTGACGGCGAGTATTTTCCTTTCCCCCAGCGCCAGGATGTACTTTTCAAGGTACTGCCCAACGTAGTAGTTGTAGCCGAAACCGAGCGGGACGCTCGAAGCTATCTGTTTTCTCACGAATGTTTCCGCCATCGCGTCACCTCGAAACCGTGGTTTTGAATCAAATGCCCTGCGTTCGTATCCCGTGACTCTCCCATGCCCTTCCTCGAATAGTTACTATAATGTAAAAATGTTCGACGATAGTAAATCACAACCAAACGGATTTGTCAAGAGAAACATTCACGCGGATGCGCGCCCCCCGCCCCGTCGAACAACTTATTGAGGCTTACAAAAATAAAGGAAAAAAGGCGATCTCTTTCCGACAGGCAAGATGCCTGTCCCACTTAAAAAGGATTCTCCTGTAATTGTGGGACAGGCTTCCAGCCTGTCAACAGACGCCGGATTTTCCCTGGAGATAGTGACTGCCCGCTTCTCAAGGGCTAAAATTCAGGGAATGAAAACCTCCGCCCGCGTTCTTCTGTTCCTGATCATCGTCGCCGGCATGACGGCTTCGGCGCGCGTCCTCGTCGAGAGAATCAGATACGAAGCCGCAAACGACACCGTGGAGGTCGTCGTGGACCTCAGCGACGTCCTCGCCGCGTTCCCAATCCACTCTTCGCCGGACTACGCCACCCTGCGGGAAACGCGCCGGACCCTCTTCTTCTCCGGCGCGGGAGCCTTTCCGCCCGCCGCGCCCAACGTCACGCTGCGGCGCGTCCTCGACAGAATCGCCGCCGCAGGCGCCGTCTCCATCGGCGTGCGCGAACTCACGCTCCAGGAAGCCGTGGACTCCGGCGCCATCGTACCCATACCCGCCGGCGACGCCTCCAGCGCCCCGGCGCGCAGACGCCTCGTCTTCAGCCGCAGGGGGGCGTTCGAGCGCGACGCGCGCGCCTTCATCAGAGCCTGCTTCGGCGACGACGCCTGCCCCGAACCGCCACGCGGATGCTTCATAAACGCCCCACCGGAAAAATACAAGGAAATCACGCTCGGGCTGCCGGACCTCGACTCCCCCCTCCGAATCGTGCCGCGCTTCTTCAATTCCCCGTTCGAAACACGGGCGTCAATCAGACTCAAGTTCTCAAAGCTCAAGAGCATCCCCCTCAGCGCCGCCGCCGTCTTCGAGGGCGATTCCATACTCGGATACCCGAACCTCCTGAACGAAACGCAGTCGGAACTCCGCGCCGCAAATATGCTCTACGGATGGCTCGAACTGGTCGAGCAGGACGGCGCGGACTGGATGAGGGCGCTGAAAAGGGGCACGATGCTCCCCGTCCACGGCATTTCCCCGGAGGAACTCATGAAGATTTCGCCCGCGGAAAGCAGGGAACGGTTCGTCCGGGCGGTGCGCGAGCGCGGCGTGCGCGTCGTCTACCTCCGCCTGCCCGTGGAGCGCACGGGACTGACCCCCGCAAGGCTGTTCGAGAAAAACATGGACTACGTCTCCGACGTCGTCGGGGCGATACGCAACGCCGGGTTCAGCGTCGGACCCGTCGGGCGCCTCGAGCCGTTCGAGGCGTCGCCGCCGCAGCGCACCGCCATATTCGCCGGCATGATCTCTTTTTGCCTCCTCCTGCTCTCCTTCCTCGTGCGGCTTCCCGGATGGCTGCCCGCCGCCATCGGAGCGCTGAGCGTCCCGGCTCACGTCCTCGCCCTGCGCCTCGGGCAGGACGTCCACGCCGCGAAGGCAGCATCCCTCGCCGTCGCCTGCCTCGTCCCCGCCTGCGCCGTCGCCTTCGCTTTCCTCCGCGGCAGGCGTCTCGATAAGGGCGCGGCGGCGCCCCTTTCCCTCGCGCGCACCGTCTCCCTCTGGCTACAGTGCTCGCTGTTGAGCCTCCTCGCGGGTCTCTTCATCGCCTCCGCCCTCGCCGAAAGGGACTTCTTCCTCCGCATGGACGTCTTCAAGGGCGTCAAAGCAGCATACGTCGCTCCGCTCGTTCTGGTCTTTATTTTCTATCTCGCCTCCGGCGGGACGGGCGTGAAACAATTCCTCGAAAAACCCGTGAGATACGCCGAAATGCTCATAGTCATCGTCATGATCGCGCTCGCGGGAGTCTATCTCCTGCGCTCAGGACACGAGGGACCGGCGCTCACCTCAGCGCTCGAAAGGCAGGCGCGGGACAAACTCGAATTTTATCTGGGGGTCAGACCCAGGACGAAGGAGTTCCTGATCGGACACCCCGCGCTCATCGCGGGCGGCGCCCTGCCGTTCGTCCCCGGAGGCATCGCCGGCGCAGCCGTCCTCATCGCCGGAACCGTCGGGCAGGTCAGCATCGTCAACACCTTCTGCCATCTCCACTCGCCCCTCGCCCTCAGCCTCTCGCGCACGATGACCGGCATCGTTCTCGGACTCGCCGTCGGCATCGCCCTCAGAACCGCGCTCAATATCGCGATGTCCCTTTACCGGCGGAAGTGAATTACACCGCCCTTACGGGCGGGGCATCAAATAAAAATGACGAATATGGAAATTTTAATAGGCATTCATCCCCGCTCTTACGGGCCGGGTATTCTTCCTACTTTTTTATAAAACGCCTCACCCGTCAGGCGCCCCCCCGGGACAGAGTGAAAGACCTCAGCAGGCAGTCGCACAAAAAACGATGAACCCGCAGGGAACCCGCTTGCGCGGGCAGGCGTTGGACAGGCACGCAGACAGGCGCCCCAAAATTCAATTTTCAAGCTCAGACCCCTTTCTACACAGACCCCATTCTCCAATTCAATTTTCAAGCTCAGACCCCATTCTCCCCGATCTCGTCTCTCACGTCGGGCTGAACCCAAGTGCCCTTCAGATTTCCCCATTCTTTTTTTTAGCTTCAGGTTGTCCTGGGTCAGTTCGGCGATGACCTCGTTGAGCGACGCTTCCTTGCGCTGGTGGTACTTAACCAGGTTATTCAACTGGCGTTCCTTGAGGCGTTCGCGCTTGTCGTCCAGGGTAGCCACGGCGCCCTCGAACAATTGCTTCTTCCACTGGTGGATGCTGTTTGGGTGCACCCTGTGCTTCTCGGACAGGTCCGACACCGACACCCTGTTTTCAAGAAATTCCCTCAAAATCTCGACTTTTTTCTCCGCTGTGAATCGCTTCTTCCCCTGTTTACTACCTACAGGGGCATGCTTATTTGCCATGGCTGTCACGGCTCCTTTCCGGATATATTATCCCCCCTCCCTTTTCTCCATTTCCATCAGAACCGTGACAACGATTATTAATGGGATTCCTCACCAAACCGATGGCTCCCGATTCCTCTCGGTCCGACGGGTAATCTTCAGCGATGAATATCCCAAACAGGCAATACATCTTTAAGAAAATTTTCTGAGAAACTGTATTGACATCCCATCTTGTGTTATAATTTTACTTGCGCAACGAAAGGTGGCTGTTTTGTTTATGGGTGTATTGCGTTTTTCAGAACTGTTACCCCTGAGCTGCTTTTTTGGGGCAGCCTCGGAACAACGGGTAACAGTTGCTGGTAACACTCAGCGACCACCTTTTGTTGCGCAACCGGGGTCTGCCCTTTCAGGTTTAGAAGACCTCCATCCAGTATCTCTCTCCAAAATAATTTCTAACCAATCAAATTCGGCTGCGACAATAGCTTTGCGAAATTTACAGGTATTTTTCTTCGAAAAAATCAGAAAGGGAGGTTGATGAAGAAATGAAGAAAATGTATTGTGTTTTTTCTGCTGTAGTATTTTTTCTCGTATTTATCCTCGCCGGTTGCGGCGGTGGCGGGGGTGGCGGAACAACACCGACTCCGACACCAACCACTGCTTCATTATCAGGAACTATCACAACACAATCAGGATTGACATTGGCCCGCATTGGAGCAAGGGGAGAAAGGGTTGCTTCAGCAATAACGCCTGGTGGTGCCGTACAGGGAGCAGCAGTATATCTGGAGGACAATCCCAATATAACAACAAAAACAGATTCATCAGGTGCTTTTACGCTCACCGGTATTCCGGCAGGAAATCACGACATCATTGCGGAGATCACAGATGCAAGTGGCAACAAGCATTATCCCGGATTATTCATACGGAGTGGATTTTACCGGATTTCGGGTTTGATTTCAAGGGGATTTGCGGGGGTTTGAGCCGCGCGGGGTCCTGCTGGAGATGTTCCGAGCGGTTTTAGCGGTGATTT
>JBFMFE010000253.1:0-2182 GCA_040752295.1 bacterium | reverse complement strand
ACCGGAATTTTTCCTTTAAGTTTTTTCATTCGTGCCCGGGCCCGGGCCCGAAAAGATATAAAAAACGCGGGCACGGGCACGCCTGTCTGCGTGCGGACACGCACAGGCAGGCACACGGGCAGGGGCAAGTTGATCTGGAAATTCGACGTCGAAAAATGAGAAAGTACATGGGACAGGGGTATAATATGCACTGAACTGCAACAGCCGGAGGTAAGCGGCGGCTTCAAAAGGACGGGAGCGATGGCGGAAGTAAGCGTAGTCATTCCGGCGTACAACGAGGCGGGGTCGGTCGGCGCCACCGTCGAGTCCGTCGTGAAGGCGTTCGAGGGCGCCTCCCACGAGTACGAGATTATCGTCGTTGACGACGGGTCCGAGGACGACACAGCCGACATGGCGGAAGCGGCTGGCGCGCGCGTTGTCCGTCATCCCTGCAACATCGGCTACGGGCATTCCATACAGACCGGCGTCCGCGCGGCGCGATACCCGCTGATCGCCACCACCGACGCGGACGGAACGTACCCCGTGCACGAGCTTCCGGCGATGGTCGAGGAACTCGACCGGCGCGGTCTCGACATGCTCGTCGGCGCCCGAAAGGGGAGATTCTACCACGGCGGCATCGTGAAACGCCTCGCGCGCGCCGCGTTCAAGTTCCTGAGCGAGTTCACCGTCGGGAGGCGCATACCGGACGTGAACAGCGGGCTTCGCGTGATCAGGCGGGAACTCATCGAGGATTTCACGTCCGTTCTGTGCGGCGGCTTTTCCTTCTCGACGACCATAACGATGATCGCGATGCTCTCCGGACGGTTCGTGGATTTCAGACCTATCAGCTATCACGAAAGGACGGGCAGGAGCAAGGTGCGTTACTTCCGCGACGTCCTCGGAACCGCGCAGATACTCGTCTCGGCGATACTCGTGTTCAACCCGGTGAAGATATTCCTGATCTTCTCGGCAGGCGTGACGGCGGTCGGCGGCGCCGCCGCGGCGCTGTGCTTTTTTTTCCCGCGGCTCGCCGTTCCCGTCATCGCCGCCGGCGCGTTTTTCATCTCGGCGTGCATACTCCTCGGCATGGGCTTTGTCATCGAGCAGAGACGCGCCTCCTCCAGGGATTTCAACCTTCCCCGGCGGCGCTTTGACGATGACGGTGCTCCACCCGCCGGCAGGCTTACTTCCTGACGGCGACGCAGACGACCGACTGCCCGAAAAAGCCCCTCGTGACCGGGTTCACCGCGCGAGACACCGGCACTAAAACCCTGTCGAAGAAACGTATCTGACGGTTGATCAGCGCACCGTCGAGGTCGGCGTGGCGCGCGAACCTGTTCAGCCACCACCCCGCCCCGCCCACCGGGTTGAAATACTCCAGTTTCACAATCCCGCACGGAAATCGCTCCAGAAGGCGCCCTACCTCCCCCTTTGTGTACCTCCTGAAATGTCCCGCAAGACTGTCCATTTCCGAATAAAGCGCCCCGAAAGCCGGAACCAGAAGCAGAAGACGCCCCCCGGGAGCGAGGACCTCGAACATGTTTCCGAGGGCTTTCGCCTCGTCCTCCACGTGCTCAAGGACGTTTACGCACAGAACCGTATCGAAAAGCTCTCCCGCGAGTTTCTCCCCGAACCCCCCGCACGACACGTCGGCAAGCACGTAGACCCCCTCGCGATCGGCGCTTCGGGCGCTCTCAATCGTCTCCGGAACGATGTCCACAGACACGAACCTCCCGCGGCAGGGGAGATGCCTCCTGAAATTGCCGAATCCAGTCCCGATCTCAAGAACGTTTTCACCGAAATAGGGGCGGAAAACGTCCACTATCCACCGGACGTAATTGTCGGCGCCCTCCATCCCCGACGACATCGTGCCGCCGCCGCGTACACGCCGCACGGTGTTTTCTTTCCGCTCCGTCATTGACCTGACTTCTTCCATGATTTTATACACCAGAATTTGAAACATGTATTTTACAGCGAAAAATTTACAGATTGTCATGAACGATGCGCTTTCAGCAAACCCGTGCCCGCGCGCGTGTGCCCGGAAAAGACGATTCGGTAATCGGTAATCGTTGAACGGTGTGAGTGCCCTTGCCAATGCCTGGAAAGGACGGGAACGGGCGCGGGCAAGGGCATGGGCGCGGGCACGGGCAAGGGGGACGCACAAGGGCGCGGGCAAGGGCACGGGCAGGGGCAGGGGCACGGG
>JBFMFE010000252.1:0-7786 GCA_040752295.1 bacterium | reverse complement strand
TGGAAACGACTGAAACCGAGTCGGCGGGCGTGACGACGACGATGCCGTACACCGCCTCGGAGGCGAAGGGGGCGCTTCCGCCCGTGACGACGCGGGCGTTGCTCGTTTCCATCCGTTTGGTGTTGAAGACGTTGCCGGGCTGCGCTCTTATCAGTCTCGACGACGAGTCGAAGAGGCGGCTCGCCCTGAACAGAAGACGCGCCTCGGAGGGGTCGCGCCTCAGCGTCTCCGCGCGGTGTACGACCTGCTGCGACGCCAAAAAATAAAAGCCCGACTGCGACGCCGAGCCTGTCTTCAACGCCTGAAGAAAAGGGGCGCTTGTACTTCCCTGTACAGGTGCCACCGCCATGTGCACAACCATCCGGATTTTCCCGGGCAAGGGAACAATCCGGAACCCCTCAGCTTAAGTATAGCGCAAAAAGACGCGTCATGCAAACGATCTGAAAATCAGAAACAGGAGGCAGGAGATCAGCATGGATACAGCCGGCGTGAGGAGCCAGCCCATGAGAATCCTGACGAGCACCCTCACGTTGACCGTTTTCACGCCTTTAAGCAGCCCCACTCCGAGCACCGCGCCGACGATCGCCTGCGAGGTGGACACCGGGACGCCGACGACGGCGTAAAAATGCACCGTGAGCGCCTCGGAGAGCACGGCGACCAGCGCCGTGAACGGCTCCAGCGCCACAAGCCGCTGTCCGACGGTCAGCATCACCCTCATGCTGTACGTGACCACGCCCAGGCAGATGCTCAGCGAGCCGACGAGCGCCGCGGCATCGGGCGACATCACGCCGCAGCCCGCGAAAACACCCGTCACGTTCGCGACGTTGTTCGCGCCGAGCGCGTACGCCCCCCACGCGCCGCCGATGATGAACCCCCACCTCAATATCAGGTTCGCCATGAACATGTTGTGGCTGATCAGGTTGAAGGGGAAACTCAAAAGATAGTACAGCGCGATGGAGGCGAGCATCGCGCCGATGGGCGTTCCGACCCAGCAGACGATCACCTTCGCCAGCCCCCCGAAGTCAACCTTTCCCACTCCCAGCCCTATGCCCATTATCGCTCCCACGACCGCCTGGGAGGTGGAGACGGGAAGCGAAAGGGTCGTCATGAACGTGACGGTGAGCGCCGCGGCGAACGAGGTGATGAAGGCGGTCTGTATCGTCTGGTCCGTCAGCCCGCCGAGAGTGCGCATTCCACCTGCGCCCCCGAGGAGCGCGCCGAGCACGACGAAGACGCAGATCAGCGCGGCTGCCGTGGAGAAGCGCACGGTGCGCGTCGCCACGGCGGTGCCGAAGACGTTCGCCGCGTCGTTTGCGCCAAGCGCCCAGCCTAAGAATACGCTTCCGCTCAACCAGATGGTCATTCGCCCGTCCGCTTTCCCCTTTCGGTGTCGCGCCGCGCTGGCGTCAAGCTTTGCCCTTGACGGCGATCATTTCGAGCACGTTCGCCGCGTTTTCAGCCCTGTCCGCTATCGAGGCGACGTCTATTATTAGTTCCTTGAGGAGCATCTTGAGGGCGAGTTCGACGTCCATGTCGAAGACCTTCTTTATCATCATTCTCTCGTGTTCGTCCACGGCGCTTTCCAGTTCGTCCACCTTTTTGGAGAGGTTCGCCGCGTCCCTGATGTTGGTGAAAAGGCAGTTGAGGGATTCCGACAGGGCGAGCGTGCAGTCCGTCGTCCGCCGCAGCAGTTCCCTGAAATCGTCCTTGAGTTCGTCCGGAACGCACACGTTCTGGAGGGAGATGTTGTCGCTCGTGGATTCCGCCTTGTTGGGGACCTTGTCAACCGCTTCGAGAAGCGAGTATATGTCGCCGCGGTAGCTCGGTATGAGCGCCCCCTGAAAGAGCTGGTGCTCGATGTCGTGCCTTATGTCGTCGCACCTCGATTCCGCGTCCCGCACCGCCACGTTCACTTCCCTCAGCGCCTCGTCGCACCCCTTTTCGAGATAGGCGAAGCAGAAATCGTAGAACAGCTTCATGCAGTTGTTCATTTCCCGGATGTACTCGCCGAGTCTCTTCTCGATTTCTTTTCCCTTGCCCCAGAAGATTCGCACGGGGACCACCGCCCTTTCTCCGGCGTTAAGCACGGAACGAACGGACCATTCCTTTTCCTGAAGCGTTCCGGGTTGATTATACCCCGTCCGCGGCGGGGTTTGTAATGTTTCCGTCCGCCCGGGTGTCCGGGATTACTGGCCCGCCCCGTTTATCCGGGACAGTTTATGCACGTTTGGGCGTAGTTTCCGGTTGAGAAACTTTCCCTGAATGCGCGCCAGGCACCGCCGTTGTAGAGTTCCTCGAACGGTTTTTCCAGTATGTTGCCGAGCGTGTATTCCGTTGGGTCCATCCTGAGGCAGCAGGGCGTGAACCATCCGTCGAAGGTGACGTAAACGCCCCCGCGGGGCCACCAGCAGCCGGGGAGGCGCGGGCGGGAGTCGGCGAAGGAGAAGCCGAGACCGTTTTCGGCGCAGAGTCGTTCGAGCGCGCGCGCGAGGTCGCGTTCCGCTCCGGGGTCGTTGAGCCGCAGGTTCTCGATGCGGCTGTTTTTCCCGCCGACGCCGACGAGCTGAACGGCGCTGACGAACGAGACGCGGTCGAAGCCGAGGTCTTTTGCGAGCGCGGGGACGGCTTCCATTTCGTGGACGTTGTCGCGGGTGACGACGCAGTTCATGGAGATGATCGTCGGTCGGGCGTTTTCCCTTTTTACGCGCGCGAGGTTTTTCACGTTCTCCACCACCCGCTCGAATGACGCGCCGCGGCGGACGCGCTCGAATGTCTCCGCCGTCGCCGCGTCGAAGGACACGTGTATCTTTTCCATGAGGCGGAGTATCTCGTCCGCGTCGAATTCGTGGAGGAGCGAGGCGTTCGTCGTGACGCGCTGGACGATGCCGCGGCTGCGCGTCTCCTCGAACAGGCTCATGATCCGCGGGTTCATGAACGTCTCGCCGAGTCCGCAGAACGAGACGTCCCTCACGAAAGGCATCCGGTCGAGCATGAGCTTCAGGTTGTCGGGCGTCAGGTGCCCGCGCCGCCCGGCGGGCACGTCGCGGTTGGTGCATTTCGGGCACCTGAAGTTGCACTGCGTTGTCGGCTCGATCTGAGCGTGGACTATTGGATAAGAGCCGGTTCCGTTCATGCAGCACCGACGCGCCGCGCTATATTATAAGGTTCTTTATCCGTATCGGAAATTTTCGCCGGCGCAGTCGGGCGCGGCGCTCCCGCGCGCGCGTCCCGCGCCGCGGCGTTACTCCTCGAACCACAACGGCGCCTCGGGGTAGCACGCGGTTTCGGTCAGGCGTTTCGCCGCGGCGCCCCCCGCCGCGGCTGAGGTGTAAAGGTGATATTCCGTCCCGTCCCGCGCGATGAAAGCGAGCGAGCTGCCGTCGGGCGACCACGCGGGGAGACTCTCGTCGGCGGCGGTCGCCGCGGCGGGCGTCGTCTTCCCCGTCTCGATCTCGACTACGAAAACGTCGCTTCCGCTCCGGCTCCCGCGCCTCGCGTAAGCCGCGCTCCGTCCGTCCGGCGACCACGCGTATCCTGCGGCGACCCTCCCGACGTCCGTGACGCGTTTCACGTCGCCGGTCTCCGCGTCCATGACGTGAAGATCGTATTCCGACTTTGTTCGGTAGTTGGCGAGGAAGAGTATCTTTCTGCCGTCGGGCGACCACAGCGGGTGGAGTTCGTTCGCGGATGAGGTGCGCGTGAGGCGCCTTGCGGAAAACTGCGGGAATTTATCGGTGAGGCGGATGACCGCAAGCTCCCAGTTGTGATCGGCGAACGTCTGGTACACCATCTCCCTGCCGTCGGGGGAGACGTCGGGCGAGACGGCTTCGTTGTTCCTGAGGGTTATCTGCCTGAAGTCCTTCCCGGAGGTTTTTCCGTGGAGGACGAACGCGCTTTTTTCCGCCTGGAGCGTGTACAGCACGCCGCTTCCGCGCTTCATCCATTCCGGCTGGAACTCGTTCCAGTGAAACGACGAGACGCGTTTCTCCTTCCCCGTCGCCCGGTCGTGGACGTATATGTTCCAGTTGTAGTTCGTCAGCCTCGTGTAGTACGTGCGCGAGGGAAAGTAGCTGTAGCCGTATATGTAGAACTCCTCGGACGGAAAGAGCGGCTCTCCGTTCCACTGCCCCCACAGACGCAGACCCTCGTCGGGAAACACCCTGTACGACGCGTAGGCGATCTTGCGTCCGTCGCGGGAGACGGTCGGCTGATGGTTGAAGAAGAGTCTCGCGTCGGCGGGGCGGCTCGTGATCTTCTCCTCGCCGCCGCCCTCGGCTTCGACGAGATAGATGTTCCGTTCCGCCCCCTCGTCCGAGACGAAGGCGATGCGCGTCCGTGCGTTTCCGTCCGTCCGCTGCGGGAGCGGCAGAGCGAGCGCCGCAGCGGCGATGAGGACGGCGGTCAGGAACGTCGGCGCGGGCGCTTTCATGTCGTACGCTTGCAACTGTTTAGCTAAGTGAAGCATTAGAAGAAGAATCTAAAATGATGAATATCCAATATCCAATGTAGAAGTAAAAGACTTCCATTCGAAATTCTACATTGGAAATTCTACATTCATCATTCATCTTTTTCGCTCATTTCATTCTTGCCGCTTCCAATCTGTAAAGTGTTACGTACGCTTCAATCTACCAGAGGGAGGGCGGAATATCAATCCGGACCGCCGGACGGGGACCGCGGGCGCACGGAAGCCGTCTCCCCGGCGGAGACCCTTGCGTGCGGCGCGCCGTATGGTTTATTATGGCTCTGCCGGCGGAACGCCGCGCCCGCGAGGAATGAAGGAGGGAAAAAGTATGGACGGGGAGACACGGAGGAGGCGAGGGAAAATCGGGCGGATATTCGCCGTTCCGCATTTTCACTACGACGTCGAGTGGTGGAAGACCGAGGACGGCTACAACCGGGACGTCGAACAGATTCTTCTGAAAGCGCTCGAGCTGCTCGAGGAAAATCAGGAGTTCAGGTACGTGATAGACCAGGCGCTCGCGCTCAAGCCCTTCTGGGACAAGCACCCGGAGGCGAGGGAGGAGATCAGGGCTTTCGTGAGGGAGGGGCGCGTGGAACTCGTGGGCGGCACCTGGTGCGCGCCGGACGAGAACATACCGACCGGCGAGGCGTTCGTCAGGCAGTTCGTTCACGGGCGCAGGTTTTTCGAGGAGACGGTGGGCGGCACGGTCTCCACGGCGTGGGAGATTGACGAATTCGGGCACCCGGCGCAGGTTCCGCAGCTGCTCGTCAAGAGCGGCTTCCGCCACTTCGCCTTCGCGAGGGGCGTTCAGAACTGGCGGGAAGATCACCCCCTTGATTTTCTATGGGAAGGTCCCGACGGCAGCCGCATTCTGACCCACTGGTTCGCGGCGCATTACACGGGGCTGATGCCCCTTCCCGGTCCGGGGCTGAGCAGGAGGGCGTTCCGGCGGGAGGTCAAATCGAGGCTCGAATACGAGGGACGGCGCACGCTGCTGTCCGCGCTGATGCTGCCCTTCGGAACCGACTTCACAGTCCCCTCTCAGGAATGGATTGATTTCGTCGGGGGGTGGAACCGGGACGAGGCGCCGCGGATCACCTTTTCCCTGCCGCGCGAGTTTTTCGACGCCGCGAGGGAGGAAGCCTCCGGGCGGATTCCGGTCGTGAGGGGCGAGTTCAACCCCGTTCTGACCGGCTGTTACGAGTCGCGCGTGAAGGTCAAGCAGTTGTGCAGGGCGTCGCAGTACGCGCTCACCGCGGCGGAAAAGTGGGCTTCCATCGCCTGGCGCCTGGGCGAATTCGAGTATCCTGAAGAAAAATTCGACCGCGCCTGGGAGCTTGTCCTCCAGAACGATTTCCACGACGTCGTGTGCGGGACGGGGACGGACAGGGTTTACCGCAACACGCTGAAGCGGTACGGCGAGGCGATGGAGACCATCGAGCGCGAGACCGCAGGCGCGTTCGATGCGATCTCCAGGGCGGTGGACACGGACGGACCGGGCGTTCCGCTGATCGTCTTCAACCCGCTGAACTTCGAGCGGACGGACCTGGTGAAGGTGGACCTCTCGATTCTGACAGGGTGGGGCGGGGGCGGCGGCGATGAGCCGCCGGCGGTGCGCGACGCCGGTGGAAATGCCGTCGCATCGCAGGTGGAAGGCAAAAAACTCATCTTCACCGCGCGCGTCCCCTCCGTCGGATACTCCACTTACTTCGTCTCCCGGGACGCCGGCTCCGTGAGGAACGCCCCGGGTCGCTTCCGCTTCGAGGACGCGGCGGTGGAGAACGACGTGTACCGGCTCGAAATGGACGCGCGCACCGGCGGCATACGCAGGCTGCTGGACAGGGAAGACGGCGGGCGCGACGTCCTCGACGCGTCGCGATGGAAGGGCAACGAACTGTTCGTCGAGGAGGACGCGGGGAACCTGTGGACGATACAGAAGACGGGCAGGACGTGGCGCGCCGGCGACTACCGCGCCGCGGTCCGACCGCTGAAGGGCGGTCCCGTGAGGTGCGGTTTCGAAACGCGCGGAAAGCTCGCCGGAATGTTCCGCGTCCAGAGAGTATATATATACAACGATTTGCGACGCATTGACTTCGAGACCTGGCTGGATTTTCACGACAAGGACAAGCGCGTGAAGGCGGTATTCGAGAGCGCCGCCGGCGGGAAGGTCTCCTTCGAGACGCCCTTCTACACGCAGGAGCGCGGCGACGGGCACTGGTGCGCGCAGAACTGGGTGGACGTCGGAAACGACGACCGCGGCGCCGCGCTCATCAACACGGGCACGCCGGGTCACGACGTCGAGGGCGCAGCCCTCGCAATGACACTCATGCGCAGCGTTTCGGTACTGTCCCCGGCTTTCCTGCGGTTCGTGCTGCGGAACCTGCCGGGCATACTGAAAAGCGCGTCGGAAGCCGCGGGCATCCTCCGGCGAGGACTCGGCATGTACGAGTGGGCTATGTACGATTACCACGGGCTTACGCTCAGAGAGTGGTCGAGCCGGGGAGGTCCAGAAAGAGCCGGCGGACTGACGGTGCTCGACCATCTGGCGCCGTGGCTGACGTTCTACAGGAAATCCGACGCGTGGGAGCGCGGGATGCATCATTTCACCTACGCGCTGCTGCCCCGCCGCGGCAGCCTCTCCTCCTCGGGCGTCGTCGAGGCGGGGCTCGAGTTGAACAACCCGCTGACCGCATTCCCGGCGGCGCGCCACGGGGGAACCCTTCCGCCTTCTTTCAGCTTTTTACGGACGGAGTGCCCCGGCGGCATACTCACCACGCTGAAAAAAGCGGGACGCGGAAACTCGCTCGTTGCGAGGCTGTACGAGTCGAGGGGCGCTCCCGCGCCGCTCACGCTGACTTTCTTCAGGGAGATAGGTAACGCGCGGAAGGTGAACCTCGTCGAGACGGACGTCATGGGAGCGCCGGCGGCGGACGGCTGCCGTCTCGCCGACGCGCTCGCACCGTGGGAGATCGCTACCTACACGTTCGACGCCACGTAGCCCCCCGTCCGCTCCGCGCGTCCACTTCCGCCGCGGGCGGCGTTCTCAATAAGAGCGCACAAAAGAGCCTGTTTACAAACTCGAAGGCGCCCTTGCAATGTCGGCAATAGTTTTTCATTATGCGTTTTTGTGTGCGCCATCGTTCGTAATTGTCTGTTGTCTATTGGCAATAAAATGTTTTTTGGACAGGCTCACAAGCTGAACTTTCGCACATTCTTCGTCACGATGGATTGCGACGTCATCCGCCTTGGACTGCGGCGAGTCATCGCCGCCTTCACTCCCGCGCGGAGCGCGGGAAACAAGGCGGTGTTTGCACTCCAGCCCGC
>JBFMFE010000251.1:0-5930 GCA_040752295.1 bacterium | reverse complement strand
AAAAGCGCCGGCTCGTCGTGCAGAACAAACAACGAAAACCTGACCCTTTCAAGCCCGCGCTCGAAATCCCCTCCCTTCAGCATTTCAAGACCTTCCCGGTACGCTTTCCCCGACGTGACTATCTTGTAATACCTGGGCGCAACGAGCGCAGCGGCGGCGTACACAAGAATGGCTGCCACAAGAAACGCGATGATCTTTTTCAAGCCGTCACCCCATAAACGGAAAATGCCAATTTCCCCAAATTATCTACCGATTATCCGCAATTTTACTTTCTTCCCGCCCTCTGAACGAAATAATTATAACATCGAAACCGACCATCGGGTAGATGTCAAACACAAAAAACACAAAGCACTATTGACGACTATCGGGTGCTATTGCAAATAATCAAATATAAACCGGCGCTTTTGCAAACAACGCGATCCACGGTTTTTTCAACTGCCGCAAAATCAGCACGTATTTCACTTTCGCCCCCCGCCCGTCATCCACGTCATTCCCGGTTCCTCCCGACCAGCGTTTCATGCTAAAATAGTCGTACACAATCGTTCCATCGCCGGCTCCATGAACGCATCGAACACAAAGGAAAGACGACGATGAAAGCGAAAATCGGCGCGACCCTCTGCATCGTCTTTTTCCTGCTCACGCCGGGCGCGGAAACCGCCGGAAAATCGAACAGTCCCCCCGTCTCGCCACACTGGGTCTTCGACCACTTGGTGTGGGAAGACGACGAAAACACCGAACGGGCGCTCTGGAACCTCATTGACGGCTACACCTCGCGGGGCATCCCCGTTGGCGCCGTAATCATAGACAGCCCGTGGTCCGTCGAGTACAACGACTTCGTATTCAATCGAAGCCTTTATCCCGACCCAGAGGGCATGATAAAGCGCCTTCACCAGCGCGGCATAAAAGCGATCCTTTGGATGACCTGCATGTTGAACAAGCAGAACAACGAGGGACACGGCGAGCCGACCACCAACAACGCCTACCGCGAGGCGCTCGAAAAGGGGTATCTCGCCAACGGCGGGCAGACCTTCAAATGGTGGAAGGGCGTGGGCGGTTTCATTGACTACACCAACCCCGAAGCCGTGAAATGGTGGCACGGGCTGATGGACCGCGCACTTGACCTCGGCTTCGACGGCTGGAAGGTGGACGGCGCCGGCGTCTATTTCCCCGACGACGGCTTCGGAAAAAAAGGCGCCGTGCGAAAGCTCGAATACAAAGACATGTACTACACGGACACGTACGAGCACACGGTCAGCAAGAATCCCGACGCGATCACCCTCTCGCGCTCGGTGGATATCCTCCCCGCCCTGCCCGGAGGTTTCGCGCCGGTGTCCCACGCCCCCGCAACCTGGGTCGGCGACGAAAAGCACGACTGGAGCCACTGGGGCTTTCAGGAGGCGCTCAGAGACGTTCTGGACGCGGGGAGACTGGGATACGCCGTCGTCGGCTCAGACATCGGCGGCTACCACGGAGACGAAGAAATAACAAGGAGGCTGCTCATACGGTGGGCGCAGTTCGGCGCTTTCTGCACGCTTATGGAAAACGGCGGACACGGCAAGCACCAGCCCTGGCGCCACGACGACGAAACGGTGGAAATCTACCGGAAGCTCGTGAAAACACACCTCGAACTGAAGCCCTACTTTTACTCGCTCATGATGCGCGCGCACCGCGAGGGCGGAAAGGTCATCTCCCCGAAGGGCGGAAAATACCAGTACCTGCTGGGCGACGCCCTCTTCGTCGCGCCCATCTACGACGAGTCCGACGGGCGGGAGGTGAAACTGCCCAAGGGCGCCTGGCGCGACTTCTGGGACAACGGGCGGGTCTTCGAGGGCGGCGCGTCGTTCTACTACTCAGCCGGGCTTGACAGATTCCCCGTCTTCGTACGCGACGGCGCCATTATCCCCCTCGCCATAGAAGACGGCGAAACCGGTCGCGGAACGGAAAGCCTCAAGGGAAAGATAACGCTGGACATCTACCCCCGCGGTGAAAGCTCGTTCGCGTACTACGACGTGAACGGCGGGCGCGCCGACATAAAAGTCGCGTCCGGCAAACGTGAAATCACGATTAACTCCGGCGCGAGCGACCGCGGGTTCGTGCTGAAAATCTTTTCCGGGAAGAGACCGGCGATGGTGGAACTGAACGGCGCGCCCGCCCCGGCTGCTCCGGAACTCGACGGCGCCGCCGCCTCGCCGGCGTGGTTCTACGACGCCGATGACGCGAGGCTGTGGATCAGCCTCGAAACGGGGCGCCCGAACGAAGTGAAGGTGCTTTTTCCGGGGACGCAGTAGTTTGCCTGCGGCTGCGCCGCAGTTTCCCTCAGCGTCCCCGAATTCGGACGGGCGCGGGCGCGGCGGCGTCTCAAACTCACTTCTTCCCGACCTTCTTAAGCGTCTCCTCGATGACCGCAACGAAATTCTCTGTGGGCACGGCGCCGCTGATGTACGTGCCGCGCACCTTCCCGTCCCCGCGCGTCCGCGCGACGATGAACCCGGGCGTCCCCCTCACGCCCGCCCTGTTGGCAATGCTTAAATCCTCCTGAACTTTCGAGGCGTACCTGCCGCTGTCAAGACACTGCTTGAACGCTTCGGGCTTGATCCCCAGTTCCGAGGCGTACTTCTGAAGTGCCTCCGGCGACAGGTTGTCCTGGTTGATGAACTCCTTCTCGCGCATCTCCCAGAACCTGCCGGCTTCGTTCGCGCAGTAAAGGGCTTCCGCGGCTTTCTGAGCCTGCTGATGAAACGGAAGCGGAAGGTTGATCTGTACGTACTTCAGCTTTCCGGTCTCGACGTAATCCTTCATGAGCGCGGGGAAAGTCTGCTGGAAATACCTCTTGCAGAACGGACACTGCATGTCGGTGAACTCCACCATGGCGACGGGCGCGTCCTTGTTCCCCCGGAACTGCCGGTCGCCGGGAACTACAAAAGAAGTATCGCGCCCCTGTACGAACACCTCCGTCACGTACGCCCTGATCTTCTCTTCCTCCCACCCCGCGTCCGCCATGACGGCGACAAGCTCGAGCGCTTTCTCGCCGGTGGAGCAGGGAAGTCCTTCATCCTTCGACTCGGCGATGGGCGCGTTGGACTCGGGACAGACGTACGTCTTCCTCACTTCCTCAAGCAGCTTGTCCTTGTTGACGACGGGCTTTTTCTTCGCCGGCGCCTCCCCCTTCTCGAGCCTCGCGCAGGCGGGTATGGAAAGCAAAAGCGTCATAATCAACACGACCGGAAACGCGCCGGAAACTCTTTTCCTTAGATAATCATTCACGCCGGATCCGCCCCTTTTCATTAATGTGTCCCTATTTAATAAGTCCAAAATGCCCGAATGTCCAGCGTTTTACAAAAATACACGCCCTGCGGCCGCAGGCGCCGGCTTCCCCGCGCCGCCGGCGCAGCACCGCTGCCGAAACCGTCCGCGGCAAATCCGCAAACCATAAGGAGAACCGTTTACAACCGCTTCACCTCCGGATATAATCTGTGCTGTTCGCTGACTAAAAGGCAGTCTCTTACGGACACGTACGAACTCTGAAACATGAACGGATGGTGAACATGGCGGCTATAAGCCCCCGCGACGGCGAAATATCCATAGAGGTCTCCAGAGACCATTTCACGGCGTACATCCACGTGAGACACCCCGCGCCCGGCGGAAGGGAGGCGACGGTCGAGGACGTGATGAACTCGCTTGCGGCGGGGGGAATAACCCACGGGATAAAAAACGTGGAAAAGATACAGATGTTCCTCGACAACCTGGAACTTTACGACAACACGCTCGTGGTCGCGTCGGGCAAACCGTTCACCCACGGCGACGACGCGAAGATCATCTTTCATTTCGAGTGCGACTCGCGGAGCGTGCATGACGTGGACACGGGCGGAATGGAAAACGTTGACTTCCGCCAGATGGGCACGGTCACGAGCGTCGAGACCGGAGACGTGATCGCGACCAAGATTCCGGCGACCCAGGGAGAGGAAGGAATCACGGTGCACGGGCAGAAGCTCCCGGGCGAGTGGGGGATGGACATCGCCCTCGTCGCGGGGAAAAACGTCAGGCTCGCCCCCAACAAAAGGGACTATGTGGCGCAGATCGGCGGCGCGCCGTTCGTCAGCAACGGTGTGCTGCGCGTTGACCCCGTGGTGCTCGTGGACGAAAACGTGGATTACAGCACCGGCAACATCAACTTCGCCGGCACAGTCGTCGTGAGGGGCAGCGTGATGGACGGCTTCGAGGTCAGGGCGCTCGGGGACGTCGTGGTGGAAAACACCGTCCAGATGGCGCGGGTCCACGCCGGCGGCGACGTCATCGTCAAGCGCGGAATACTGACCCGCGCGAAAGGCGTCGTGAGCGCGGAAGGCAACGTTTACGCCAAGTTCATCGAAAATTCCATCGTGGAAGCCGAAGGCAACGTCGTGGTGGAAAACGCCATACTCAACAGCAGGGTGTACTCCAACGGCGGCGTGCTCGCGCTCACCGAGGAAGGCACGATCATCGGCGGCGAGGTTCTCGCGTTCGAACGCGTCGCCGCAAGAACCATCGGTTCCGCGGCGAATTCCAGGACCTTCATCCAGACCGGATACAGGCACGACGTGCAGAAAAGATACCTCGAAACTTTCTCAAGGCTGCGCGCCATAGGAGACGAACTGGAGGAAGTGAAAAAGGATTACGCCAGATTCTCCATGATGGTGAACGCCGACCTCGACAAGGTCGGGGCGATCAGAACGAAGGCGCAGAAACTGCTCAAGGTGAAGAAGGAAATCCAGGACGACCTCGCCGAGATCGCCTCGACGCGAGTCTTCAATCACCTCGCGATGGTCGAGGCGAAAGAGTCCATCTTCCCCGGAACGACCGTCATGATCGGCGAGGGAAGATACAACGTCCTGAAAGAACGCCCGTTCGCAAGCTTCAAGTGGGACAGCGACGCAAAAACACTCTACCTCTCCTCCTACGACGAGTCCGCAAAAGGTCTCAAAAAGGCGGTCCCCCGGAGCAGCACCGTGCTCATCATTGACGACTCCCGCTCGGTGCGCAAAACCCTGAAGCTGATCCTCGAAAAAATGGGGCTGAAGGTGACAGGCGAGGCGGAAGACGGCGAGGAAGGCGTGGAGAAATACAGGGAGCTCAAACCCGCGCTGGTGACCTGCGACGTCGCCATGGTCCGCATGGACGGCATCGAGACCCTCAAGGCGATAAAAGCTGAAAACCGCCGCGCCAAAATCCTCATGATCTCCTCGGTCCGCGACCGGAAAAAGGTGCTGGACTGCGTGATGGCGGGTGCTCTCGATTACATCCTCAAACCCTTCGTGCCGAAAAAAGTCACGGCGGCGGTCAGAAACGCGCTCGAATCCTGACATGGACTCATTCTTCACAAAAGAAGAACTCAACAAGCTCAGAAACATCGCCCTTGAAGAACTCAGGGAACTGACCGCGGAACTCGATTCCGTGCTCGACAGGACGAGGAAAAACACGAACGACCGCCCCGCCCTCGAAGAGATGCTGCGGATATTCCACACCATCGGCGGCAGCGCCGCGCTCGTCGGCTTCGAAGAAATCAGCGAAATCGGCACTAAAGGCGAATCCATGCTCAGGGAACACGTCGAGAAAGGACAAATCAGCCCCGATACCCTCGCCGCGATCGAAACGATGCGAAACAGCCTCGCAAAGTTCGTGAACGAAAAAACCCCGGGAACGAAATGACAGGCTGGAAGCCTGTCCCACTGAAAGGCTGGAAGCCTGTCCCAATTCCCGGCTTCACGTCAGAGCATTGAACCAGCGAGCTAAGTGAAGCATTAAAATGAGGAATCCAAAATGATGAATCTTACTTTCCGCACATCTTGAATGGCATTTTAAACGAATTTAACGGTGGAAGTCAAGCAGCTTAATGACCGTACTCGGATGTCGGGATGTCGAGCAATTCGAGTATGGTGATTTGGATGTCCGAG
>JBFMFE010000250.1:0-17721 GCA_040752295.1 bacterium | reverse complement strand
TCCCGAATATCTCTTCGCTGCGGATAATCACTCCGACATCGCTTTATTCATCCTCGAAAACGCCGACTTAGACAGATTGCCGGAAATCACTCTTGCCGCGTGAGGAAAAACGTAGTACTGTTCAGTACTTAACTAAGGGGAGCGGAAAACAATAGACATCTTTTAGAATGGATTCCCGCTTAAAGCGCGCGGGAATGACGTGGGAGGGGATTTCCGTGTGTCCAATATAAAATGCTCCCATGAGTAATGCATGGCACCAGCCGTGCATAAGTCCAAAAAGCCTGTCACTGTCGGGCGTGTGCCTTATAATGTAGAATTAAAAGGGCAGGGGGATAAGTTATGAAATTTCTTTTCATTTATCCGGATGTATTGAGTTATGACGCCGCCTACGAGGACAACAAGGGGAGGTATTATACCGGTGTAGCCCAGCTTTCCGCATGTTTGAGACAAGCCGGCATTGACACATATTTAATTCATCCGATTGTTCATCCCGAGAGAGATGAATTCATATCGGAGATCAGATCGATCGATCCCGATGTAATCGGTTTTTCGGTAGTTACCAACATGTACCATTTCGTGAGGGAGTGGGTTGCGTGGATTCGCGAGGCAGGGCTTACCCAGCCTGTCATCATAGGGGGCATTCATCCCACTCTCGACCCAGAAGGCGTGCTTGCCGAAACGGGGGCTGACTGTGTGTGCATAGGCGAGGGAGACGCTGCGGTGGTGGAATACGCCGAGGCACTGCGTTCGGGCACGGACCCCACTGGTATTCAGAGTCTCTGGTTCAATTACGAAGGCAGTGTAATCAGAAACCCCATCCGCCCGCTGGTGGAGGATCTTGACGTACTGCCGTTTCCCGACTGGGACATATACGACTATAACAACCTGTACGACATGAAGGTCCACCGTCGGGGGACGGTTCTGGCTTCGCGGGGATGTCCGAACAACTGTTATTACTGCTGCAATCATAAGATGAGGAACGTTTATCCGAACAAGAGCAAGTACGTCCGTTTCAACACCGTTGATTACTTCATCGCCGAGTTAAAAGAAATGGTCAGGCGGTATCCCGGCATTGAGTACTTTCTGTTCAACGACGACATTTTTCCGATTTCCGACAGGTATCTCGAAGAGTTCACCGAGAAGTACATTCGGGAGGTCAACCTTAATTTTGCGTGCCTGGCGCATCCCAACTACCTCAACCCCCACAAGCTGGACCTTCTCAAAAGGGCGGGGTGCGTGCGGCTTATTATCGGCGTGGAGTCCGGCAACGAGAATATACGGAAGAGCCTCAACCGCAGGGTTCCCCAGAAAAAGATTATCGAAGCCTTCACCAGCGCACACGAGCGGGGCATTCAGACCGTTTCGGTCAACATGGTCGGACTGCCTTTTGAGACCAGGGAATCGGTTCTTGAAACCATCAGGCTCAATGCGCAGTTAAGAACGGATCTGTTCCAGATTTCCATCTTCTATCCGTACCCGTTTACGGAATCATGGGATATTTGTGTCAGGGAAGGTTTTATAAAGGACAAAAAGGACCTCGAAATAAGCTCCTGTTTCATCCAGCCCGTCATTGACCAGCCCACCATCAGCCGTGATGAAGTTTCGTTTTTGCACAGACATTTCACGAGACTTGTATGGCTTTACACGTTTTTCGATGCCGATATTCTTTTTAAAAAGTGGACAATGGAAGAGCTTGACGGTTTTCTTTCGAGCTTAGAGTTTAAGGACAAATTTCACACAAAATGGCTGCTCAGCCCGAGATTGACAAAGATCGGGACAGGGGCCGGTGGATGAACCGAACCTGAAAAGAAACGTATCCCCATATTTTCAATAAATCAGGCGTTTCGCATTTTTCTCATGGAATGGGACGGACGGAGAGAAGCGCCGGCGCGCGGGGCGGGGAGTTTTTTGCGCGTGCGGCGGCAGACGCGGGGGGTGTCGAAAGGGCCACGCGTTTTGTTGTAGAATTTTTTAAAGCCGGGCGGAGGGACGGGATGACGAACGATTCAGCGAACGCGAGCGAGAAGCTGGAGAAGATGGGCGCGGTTCTGAAGCGCGGACGCCGCCTGGGAATAGTCGTTCACAACAACCCCGATCCCGATTCGATAGCCGGCGCGGCGGGGCTGCAGGCGCTGGCGAGGCGTCATTTCTCGGTGACGGCGGACATATTTTACGGGGGCGTCATCGGGCGTGCGGAGAACAGGGCGTTCATAAACGAACTGGGTATAAAGATGTTTCACAGCGAGGCGATAGACCTGCGTAAATACCGCCTTGTGGCGCTGGTTGACACCCAGCCGGGCAGCGGGAACTATTTCCTGCCCGGCAGGGCGGTACCGGACGTCGTGATTGACCACCATCACCCGGTAAGGCGGGCGACGCGCGAGGCGCGGTTCGCCGACGTCAGAACGGGGTACGGCGCAACGTCAACGATAGTGACTGAGTACCTGCGGGAAGCGGGGGTCAGGATTGGTAAGAGCCTTGCGACGGCGCTGTTCCGGGGGATCAAGACGGACACCTACGACCTCGGGCGCGAGGCGGGCGGCGCCGACCTCGAGGCTTACCGCTTCCTGCTGGACCTTGCCGATCACGTGCGGTTGAGCAGGATCGAAAACCCGCCGCTTTCGAGGGAGTACTACGAACAGTTTTACCTGTGCCTTACATCCGCCGAGATTTACGACGACGTTCTGGTATCGGTTATGCCGCGCACCCCTTATCCCGACGTAACCGCCGAGATCGCCGACTGGTTCTACCGGATGAAAAAGATCAGATGGGTGCTCGTCATCGGCATTCACGAGGGAAAACGAATCTACTTCTCGGTGCGCACGCACGACCGCAAGGTGAACGCCGCCCGGGTAGTCCGCCGCGCGGTGGGAAAACAAGGCTCGGCGGGGGGGCACGGCATGATAGCCGGCGGGAGCATACAGCCGCGGAGTCCAGCGGGTGAAACACGGGAAGGGGAAATCCACAACGATGTCGTTTTTTTGAAGCGCCGTCTTCTCACGGCGCTCGGAAAGGACCCCGGAATGAAACCGGCTCCGTTGATAGAAACAACGGAACAGGCGATGAAAAGCTGAAGCAGCGGGACTGCATGGACGGAGTCGGCGGTTCACCGCCGGCGCCCGGCAGCGCCCGCACGGAGTCGCGATGAGTTTCGTTGTCCGGCACGCGACGGCGACGACAATTTCGGAGGCACATCGCATCGCGCGGGAGTCTTTTCCGGAAGAGCCTCCCGGTCTCTTCGCCGCGCACACGAAGAACTGCCCTTGTTTCAGGTACGGAAACACGCTGATCGGATACGAAAAGAACCGCGCCGCCTGCGCCGTTACCATTATCCCGAGAAAGCTCCGCGTCGGAACGGCGGTTCTGAACGCCGCCGGCATTGCCGACGTCTGCACGGCGAAAGAATACAGGGGAAGGGGCTGCGCCACACAGGCGCTGCTCCGGGCGTACGAAACGGTGAAGAGCGAAAACTACGACCTCTCCATCCTCTTCGCCGCGGGCAGGTCCCTCTACAGCCGCCTCGGCTGGGTCCCTGTCCGGCGATGGCGCTTCATCTACCCGGCGCGGCTCGGATATTTCCCCGGTTCGGACGATTACACGGTTGAAGAAGAAGAATACCACGGACGCGTCGGGGAGCTGAAAAGACTGTACCGGGCCTGGAGCGCGGGAGTGGCCGGAACACAGGAGCGGAGCGCGGCGTACTGGAGGGGGTTGTGGGAGTGGGTGGCGCCCAGGTCGGGCACTCTCGCGGTGGCGCGCACGCGCCGGGGCGAGGCGGCGTCTTACGTCATCACGATGAGGCATTCGAGGGGCCTTACGGTCGGGGAATGCGTTTACGAGCCGGTACATTTTCTCTCCGTGAAGAATCTGCTCCTGCGCTGCATACGAAAGGCGCGGGAAACGGGATTGCGCCGCGTTGTCGCGCATACGGGAGCGTGTCACCCTTTGGGACTGAAAATGGTGCAGCAGGGAGGGTGCAGGGAAGAGGTGTGGAATCTGCACGTCCGGGTGGTGAATCCGGTCGCGCTGGCGCGGAAGCTGGCGCCGGAGCTTGAAAGACGGGTGAGAGAGGCGGGGGGGCTGGAGAAACCCGTGTTTTTCATCGTGACGGGGGAGGGCGGGCGAAGCGCGCGGATGAGGGTCGCGGGCGACGGCGTGGAGACGCCGGTTTCAGGAGTGAAGTTCCGCGGCGCGGTTAAAATTGACGCCTGCGGGTTCTTTGAACTCGCGGTGGGAAGCCGCGACCCGGAGGAAACGATCCGGTCGAAAGACGGGATATCGCCGCGCGCGCTGAGAACGGTGTTCCCCCGCCGGGATTGGGGCTTCTGCGTGACGGACCACTTCTGAAAAAGCGGCGGGTGACGGGTAAAACCGCTCCCGGCGGGGGAACGTCGAACGGGGAAACGAATACACGGGAGAAAGCCGCCGTCAGAACCGTAAAATCCCGCGAAGCATACGCGCAACCGACATTCTCGATGGAGATTTATCCGGAGGAACGTCCAGCAGAGGGGTCCCGTCGAGCGAGCGCCTGTAGACCTCCTCGTCGAACGGTATGGAACCGAAGAGCCGCAGGTTGAGCCTTTCGATTTCGTTCCCGGCGGATTCGGGCAGACCGTTTTCAGTCATGTTGACGACAAGCCCTTCCGCGGCGACGTTCAGCCCGAGCAGTCGTGCGGTGTCGCGGATTCTCCCCGCGGCGCGCAGGGCGGCGAGCGAGGGGTCGCTGACGATGAGCAGCGCGTCAACCTTCCGGCTGGTTCTCCGGCTGATGTGTTCCATCCCCGCCTCGTTGTCGAGCACGATGTAACTGTACTGCGCCGAGACCTCGTCGAGGAACTTCCGGAGCATCATGTTGGGATAGCAGTAGCAGCCCGGACCGCCGGGCCTGCCCATCACGAAAAGATCGAAACCCTCGGACTCGATGACCGCGGAGTTTATTCTCTCCTCCATGTAACGCTCTTTTGAGAAGCCGGGCGGAAGGTTCTTTGCGGCGTCTTTCGTTTCCTCGATGACGTCGGCTATCGTTTCGCGAACGGCCACGCCTAAAAGCTCGTTGAGATTGGAGTTCGGGTCGGCGTCCACGGCAAGGATCGGGGTTTTGCCCATGTCGCGGAGCGCCCCGATTACGTGACACGTGATGCTGGTTTTGCCCACGCCGCCCTTTCCCGCGACGGCTATCACGTATGCCATCGTCAGCCCCCTATCCCTTCATCGCCGACGGGAACTTCTCGAGGTCGGTGTGCGGGAGGAACATCGCGGCGGTGAACTCGTCCATGAAGTCGCCGTCCACGCTCAGCTCTATGTAGGTCATCTTCTCAGCCACCCGTTCCACTTCCGCCCTTGCTTTCCCGGACAGAAGGAGCATTCGCGCGCCCGCGAGGGAGGTGTTCCCGGCGAAGCGGAACCTGTCCCTCGGAATATCCGGCAGCAAGCCGATTGAGACGGATTTTTCGATATCGAGGCTGCTGCCGAAGCCGCCGGCGATATAGCACCTTCGCACGTCGTTGAAATCGCAGCCCATTTTTTTAAGAAGCACCCGGCACCCGGCGAAGATCGCCGCCTTGGAGCGGATGATGTTCTTGATGTCCGCTTCGCGGATGTAGATTTCTCCGCCTCCGTCGGCTTCGCCCGCCCGCACGAGCACGAACTCAAGCCCTTCGCGCCCTTCACGGACCCTTTTGGAGGGGTGGTGCCTGTCGAAATCGCCCGAGCGGTTCAGGACGCCCGCCTCGAGAAGCGACGCGATCGCGGAGATCAGTCCCGACCCGCATATCCCCCTCGGTCTCTGTCCGCCGACGGTGCTCACGACGACCCTGTCGTTGCGCGGGTCCACCGCGACCTCCTGTATCGCGCCGCCTATAGCCCGTGTGCCGCAGTCAACGCCGACGCCCTCGAAAGCCGGACCGCACGAGCACGAGCACGATACCAGCCATTCCCTGTTGCCGAGAACTATCTCGCCGTTGGTCCCCATGTCAATGAAAAGGGAAAGCGCGTCTGACTTGTGCACGCCCGCGGCGACGATTCCCGCCGTTATGTCGCCGCCCATGTACCCGGCGACCAGCGGCGAGAAATACAGCGGCGCGTGCGGGGCGATCTTCAGTCCGAGTTCCCCCGCCCTGAACACTGGGATGGAACCGACCGTCGTTATCCAGGGTTCCCGCCGTATGGAGACGGGCGTCATCTCGAGCATGAGCTGCGTCATGGTGGAATTTCCCGCCAGCGCGCCCGAGGCAATCTCTTCGGGCATGACGCCGCAGACCCCGGCAAGGTGGACCACGAGACCGTTCACGGTGCCGACGACCGTGCGGTGAAGCTCCCGCAGTCCGTTGTTTTTCGTTGAGTGAATGATGCGGGTTATGACGTCCTCGCCGAAAGCGATCTGGGCGTTGTAGGCGCCGCGGGACGCGCATATCTTCTTCGTCTCGATGTTCACGAGATCAACCGCGATGGTTGTGGTCCCGACGTCAACGGCGACGCCGAAATTGCGTCCGGCGCGGTCGCCTCTTTCCATCGCGGTGATCTCCGGTCTGCCCCCAACGCAGGTGGTGGTTACCGTCACGTCCCATCCGCTGTCCCTGAAGAGATTCGAGGCTTCGCGGAGCAGGGAGATGGGGATCGAGGGGCGGACGGTGCCGTTTTCCGCCGTCTCGAAGAGGCACTGGAACTTATCCCCGCAGTCTTCGCAGGTTCCCATTTTCAACTTGAGTTCCCGCAGGAGGCGCCTCATGTCGCTGAGATTGTCCGTCAGCGAAGGCGGCGGCATTTCAAGGTGTATTTTCTCCGCGATGGGGAGACCATGGTACTCCTCCGGTATGCACGTCCCGCCTTGCTCCTCGATTTTTTCCTCCGAGACGAGGATTCCCTTTTCGTCGAGCCTCGAGGAGGGCGGCACTTTGACCGTCACGTCGGACGTCGGTTCGGCGAGGCAGGCGAGGACCGCGCCGGAATCCATTTCCTCCGCGGAGAGATGTTCCAGCGCGGCTGTTCTGTCCAGCGTCACGGTTCCGCTTCTGACAAGGAGGCGGCACCTGCCGCATTTGCCCTGACCGTCGCAGCGGCTGTCAATGTAAATGCCCGCCGCGAGCGCGGCATCGAGGAGGGTCTCACCCTTGCGCGCCTGGACTTTGCTTCCGTCAGGCAGAAAAGTTACCGTCGGCGGTCCGCCCGTCATCATTTTCGCTGAACATATTATACTTTTTTTCCGGGAAAACGTTTCCGGCGTCCGTGCGGGCGCACGGCGCGCTTCGAGGCGTCAAGTCCGCCGGCGCCGCCGGCGGTTCGTCCGCGGCTACGGGGCGGGGACGGGGGGAGAACCCTGGGACTTGGGTCCGGAACCCCCAGGCTCGAGGTGTATCGTCACGCTCGCGTTCCCCAGCTCATCCCTGATTTCCTGCTCGATGTGGTGACAGAAGTCGTGCGCGTCTTTGATCGCCTCATCCTCTGAAATGACGAGGTGCAGGTCTATGTACCTCGTCGGACCCGACTTCCGCGTGCGCAGTTTATGGTATTCGATAAACCTGCCGCCGTGCCTGTCTATTATTTGCTGAATCTTCGCCTGCTCTTCCTCAGGGAGGCTCTGGTCGAGCAGGTCGAGGAACGAGGATTTGAGAACACGGAACCCGATGTAGAAGATCAGGAGCGCGACGCCGACGGCGACCACCGAATCCAGCCACAGGAAGCCCGTGAACCTCACGAGCGTCAGCCCCGCCAGCACGCCGAGCGAGGTGTATACGTCCACCGACAGGTGATGCGCGTCGGCTTCGAGAGCGGGGGATTCATGCCTCCGCGCAACCCGGAAGAGCAGCCTGGAGACGGCGGCGTTGACCGTCGCCGAGACGACCATAAGCCCGATTCCGGCGTCGAGGTGGGTTATCTCCGGGCGCGAGCTGAGCCGCCCCACCGCCTCGTGTACGACGAAGGCTCCGGCGGCGATGATCAGCAGGGCTTCAACGGTGCCGCTCACGTTCTCGATCTTGCCGTGCCCGTAAGGATGATTCTTGTCCGCCGGGCGGGCGGACAGTGAAACGCTGACGAAGGCGATCAGGGACGCGACGAGGTCAATCGCGCTGTGCAGTCCTTCCGAGAGCACGGCGACGCTGCCGCCGAGGACGCCGACGGAAATTTTTAAAACCACGAGGACGGTGTTCGACGCCACGGAGAGCGCGGCGGCGCGCCGGGGATGTCCTATCCAGCCTGAGTTCATCGTTTCCCCGCAAGTTCAAGCCAGCAGTTCTGAAAGAGAAGGGCGTCGTCCTCCAGGCAGGGGCTTTCGGTGACGACCCGTCCCTCGACTTCGAAATCAACAAGCGCGCGGATGACGTCCCTGTACCTGAATCCGGCGCCTTCCACCGGAAGATGCCGCCGCTCGCCCTTCGGTCCGTACTCGATCCCGGACAGGTGTATGTGCATGTTCCTGAGCGCCGCGTCGCCCAGTTCGGAGCCTGTTTTCTCGAGCACCGCGGCGAAGCTCCCGTAGGAGTTGCATTCCCCCGCGGTTCGCGCGTACAGGTGGGAGAAATCAATCGTGGGCAGAACCATCTCGAGGTCCCGGCTGAGCCTGAGGAGTTCGTCAACGTCTCCGAACTGCGAAGGTTTCCCGGTAAGTTCCGGGCGCAGCCATACGCCGCTCATCTTCGCCTCCCGCATCTTTTCGATGACCGACTCCATTCCCCTCCTGATCATCGTGTAGACCTCGCCGGCGTCCTTGCCCATGTAGAACCCGGGATGGAACACCACGCCGTCGGCGCCGCAGAGTGCGCCCACGCGCGCCGACTCGAAGATGCGCTTTATGCTGTCCCGGATTTTCCTCTCCTCCTTCGACGCTAAATTGACGTAATACGGCGCATGGCAGGTGAGCCTGACCCCGGTCTCATCAGCCGCCGCGCGCACCCTGCCCGCCGTCTCGCCGCTCATCCTGACGCCCTGGACAAACTCCACTTCCATGCACCCGAGACCAAGTTCGCGAACGCGGCGGACGCCCGCCTCGGTTGACCGCTCCGGCGAAGAACGGGGCGGTCCGGACGTGCCGAAGAGGAGCGGCATTTTCTTCTCCAGGGTTCGTCCGCTTTCAGACCTGCGCGTTTCAAGGTCGGTTTCGCGGCTCAGAAAAAAAGTTAATCGCCCGCCGCGCAGCCTGCGGCATGGGAAGGTTCCACGGGGCTGCTCCCGGGAACCGCCCGTCCCGGGCTTTACGTTCTGAACCTCTTTCCCGCTTTCTTCTCGACGGACGCGACCTTCCCCGCGATCCTTCCCTCTGCGCCGCGGCGGTCGTCAACGGCGACGTGCGTGTAGACGCGTCCGGCGGCCTCGCCCGCCTTATCATGGCATTTTCTGATGACGGACATGATCTCGTCCCATTCGCCCTCGACGATGGTGCCCATCGCCGTGAGCCTGTAATCGAGACCCGAGGAATCCACGATTTCCACGATGTCTTTGACGACGCCGCTGAGACTTTCACCGGAGCCTATCGGAACAATCGAGAATTCTGCGACCATCTCCGTTTACCTCCGCTGGATTGTATTTTTCCCCCGGCAAAGCATCGAACCGGCGCGTACGCGCCGCCCCCCTAAATAACGCCCATCTCCTTCAGGCTTCTGAACCCGTTCGCGGCGATGATTACGTGGTCGAGAACCTCTATGCCGACGACCCTGCCCGCCTCGTGGAGTTCGCGCGTTATTTTCAGATCGTCGCCGCTCGGCGCGGGGTCGCCGGAGGGGTGGTTGTGCAGCAGAATGATCGCCCTCGCCGCCTCGCGTATCGCCTCGCGGAAGGTCTCCCTCGGGTGAAGGATCGAACCGTCCAGTGTACCCTCGGAGACCTGGACGAACCTGATCAGTTCGTTCCTCGTGTTGAGCAGCGCGATTCGGAAGACCTCCTTCTTCAATTGCGCCATTTCCTCCCTGACGAGGGCGGCGACGTCGCCGGGAGAGCAGATTCGGGGTTTCAGCCCGTCGCGGTGGGTGGCGACCCGGCGGCTCAGCTCCAGGGCGGCTATGATCTCGCACGCCTTCGCCTTCCCGATACCGGGCGTCTCGCTCAACTCGCCGACGGACAGTTCCGACAAGGCTCTCAACGACCCGTGTTTCGCAAGCAGCTGGTGCGCGATGTCAATAGCGGTCTTTTCCCTCGTGCCGCTCTTGATCAGTAGGGCGAGAAGCTCGGAGTTGGAAAGCGCCTTCGACCCCTCGGCTTCAAGGCGCTCGCGCGGGCGCTCGTGTTCCGGCAGGTCCTTGATCCTGTAGCGGGTCACGGGTTCGTCCTTTCAACCGCTGTACCTCGAACGTTCCGAAAGTTATGATATTATACAACCGGCAGACGCGATGGGGACACACGTGAAAATCCCGTTCAGCCGCACGCTCGTTTTTTTCTGCGCGCTTGCCGCGTTGCCGCTTTCCACGGGGCGCCCGTCAATCGCCGCCGGCGGGGAAAGCAGGCTCGTGATCGTTGTCGCCGACAGGCTCGACCTGTACGACCTGGCGGACCCATCGCTCCGGCGCCTCAACGGAATGCTGTACGGCGCCGCGGCGGGGCTGATGAGCACACGGGCGCTCGCGCGCAACAATCCCGCGGCGGCGTGCGCCACCATAGGCTCGGGAGTCAGGGCGGCAAGCCCGCTCACCGCCGCCGAATTCCTCAACGTCCGGGATAACCACCTCGGAAGCGCCGCCGGCGGGATTTACTTCATGAGAACTCTGGAGCCTGTCCCGGAAAACGGGATCATCAACATAGAGATCGCACGGCTCATATCGGCGAACCAGCGGACGACCTGGAAGGCGAGGCCGGGAGCGGTGGGAACCCTCCTGCGTGAGCACGGGATCGGAACGGCAATGCTCGGCAACTCCGACACGGACGAAACGCGGCGCCGGGAAGCCGCCCTCATCATCATGGACGAGACCGGGGCGATACCCGCGGGAGACGTCTCGAAGAGGCTCCTCGCCAGAGACCCCGGCGCGCCGTTCGGCTTGTCGCTGGATATGGAAAAATTGCAAGAGAGTTTCGCCGAAGCGCACCTGCGGAACCGGGTGGTGGTGGTGGACTTCGGCGAGACGGCACGGGCGGATTATTTCCGGGAAAGGTCGCTCGACGCCGGTTACGATCGCGCCCTGGCGCGGGCGATGGCGCTCCTCGATCACTTCATGGGCTTCGTTATGAAGACGGTGGACCTGAAGCGCACCCGCGTCATCCTCCTGTCCCCCACGCCGAAAGCCGGCGCTTACGCCGAAGCCCGGACGCTGACGCCCATTCTGATGATCGGCGGCGGAATTGAAAGAGGACTGCTGACGTCCCGCACCACGCGCACGCGCGGGTTGGTCTCGAACGTGGACGTCGCCCCGACTGTCCTCGCGTATTTCAGCATCCCGGTCCCGTCGTTCATGCTCGGCTCGCCGGCGACGGTCATCCGGGCGAAAGACAAGGTCCCGTTCCTGATGCGCTTCCATGACAGGGACCAGTTCGTCGAGTCGCGCTCGCGGTGGATATGGTTCATAATAATTTTTCAATTGACCGTGCTCGCCCTCGCGTATATCACGACGGTGCGCCTGCCCCTGACACGGCCGGCGTGGCTGCAGGCGATGCTCTACCTGATACTCGCGGCGGCTTCCCTGGACCTCGCCGTTCTGCTGGCGGCGTTCATCGAGACCGAGACCAGCGCCGCTTACGCGGCGACGGTTATGGCGATGACCGGTCTGTTCGTCGGAATGCTGAGCCTTGTGCCGGGCGCGGCGCGGCGCATGATCGTCCTGTGCGGCGCGTACACCGCCGCCCTCGTCGCGGACCAGCTGCTCGGCGCGCCTCTGTCGAGAGAAAGCCTCCTCGGATACTACCCCCAGATCGGGGCGAGGTACTACGGTCTCGGCAACGAGTATATGGGCTTTCTCATCGGAGGTCCCGTGGCGGCGAGCGCCTTCGCGCTCGACCTTACCGGCGGGAAGCCGTGGGTGAAGTTCCTGTCGGCGGCGGCGTTCGCGGGCATCCTTTTCGTCGTGGCGTCTCCCGGCTTCGGCGCAAACGCGGGTGGGCTTGTCGCCTGCGGATTCGCGTACCTCTGGATGATCTGGCTGATCTTCGGCGGGCGGGCGGATTTCAGGGCGGCGCTGGCTGTAGTGACGGTGCTTGTCGTGATATTCGGCGGGTTTTTCCTTTACGACGCCCTTTTCACGGGCGGAGAGGCGTCGCATTTCGGCCGCCTCGCCGAAAGGGCAGGGGGGGGCAACTGGGAAGAAGTATCCAGCGTCATCGTCCGGAAACTCGGCACCAACCTCCATCTCCTCAGAGTGAGCCGGTGGAGCATGCTGTTCACGACCCTCGCGATCATCTCTTTCGCTTTGTACTTTTTTCCTTTCAAGCACGTGGAGAGATTGTTCGCCCGCTACGTGTATTTCGGGCGCGGATTCGCGGTGTGCATGGCGGGCGCGGCGGTGGCTTTCGCGGCGAACGACTCCGGGATCACCCCGGGAGCGATATGCCTCATCCTCCCTCTGGCTTCGATATTCACCCTTCTTTTCTCCACGCAGCCGGGTGCGCTTCTCGGGCGCCCCGGAGCGGCTGAAAGACACCGGATGGAGGCGGAACGGTGAAAAGGGAAATAAACGTGACTGTTCTGCTCGACTCCGTGTTCCACGAGGACGGCGGCGCCATGTTCTCGCGCGTGCCGAAGTCAATGTGGTCGAAGGAATTGAAGCCGGATTCGAGCAACAAGGTCCCGGTCGCGGTGAGGACCCTTCTTCTGAAAACCCCGAAAAAAAACATACTCGTGGACACCGGGCTTGGAACAAGGTTGACCACGCGCATGAAGCGGAACTTGAAGATCAGGAAAAACCCCGCGCTCGTTGAAGAACTCCGCAGGCACGGGGTGGAGAGAGCGGACGTTCACTGCGTCATTCTTACGCACCTTCATCCGGACCACAGCGGCGGCTGCGTCATGGAATCAGCCGACGGAACGCTGATCCCGGCGTTCCCGAACGCGGAATACATCGTGCAGAAAGGCGAATTCCTCGCCGGCTCCTACCCGAGCGTCGTCGAGACGCGCATGTACAACCAGGACGATTTCCTGCCCCTCCACGAAGCCGGCAGGCTCAGGCTCCTCGAGGGCGACGAAGAACTGATCCCGGGCGTCCACCTCCTCCTCACTCCGGGGCACACGCGCCATCACCAGAGCGTTCTGATCGACACCGACGAGGAACGCTTCTTCTATCCCGGCGACCTTGTGCCGACCACCCATCACCTCAAGCTCACCTGGAACATGGCGTTCGACCTTTATCCCAAGGAAAACGCCGTGAAGAAAAAAGACATCCTCAACTTCTCCTCCCGCGAGGGATGGATCGTGATCTTCCCGCACGACACGAGGCACATAATGGGCAAGGTTCAGCGCGTCGAACTCGAATCCTTCCACGTCATCCCGACACAGGAAAAAAGATGACGGCGCAGCGGCGGAGAAACGGTTGAAAATATCGGACTTCCAGGAAAAAATACGGGGAATTTACCACGAACGCGACAGCAGGCGCGGCGCGGAGGGAACCTTTCTGTGGTTCATCGAGGAAGTCGGGGAACTCGCCAGGGCGATGAAACGCGGCGACCGGGAAAAACTGCGGGAGGAATTCTCGGACGTCCTCGCCTGGCTCGTCAGCCTCGCGTCCATCTGCGGCGTCAACATGGAAGAAGCCGCCGGAAAGTACGCCGGCGGCTGTCCCAAATGCAGTGTCACACCATGCGATTGCCCGGAACCCTGAGCGCGGGACGCAGGCGCGCGGTCAGAAACCGAGCCTCTTTTTCAAAGCCTCATACTCCTCAACGAGCCGCCCTGGCAGCGTGTCGTTGAAAACGCCGAAGAAATTTTTTATGTCCTCAAGCTCATCCTTCCATACGCCCCGGTCAATCTCAAGCAGTTTTTTCATGGCTCCCTCGGGCAGATCAAGCCCCTCCATGACGATGTCCTCCGGCTTCGGCATGTAACCGATGGGGGTTTCCACCGCGCCGCGCACCCCGCGGCAGCGCTCTGTTATCCAGATGAGCGCGCGGAGGTTCTCCCCGTATCCGGGCCATATGAACTCCCCATTTTCATCCTGCCTGAACCAGTTGACGTGGAAGATTTTTGGAGGTTTTTTTATAAGGCGCCCCATGTGGAACCAGTGACGGAAGTAATCCGCCATGTTGTATCCGCAGAAGGGGAGCATCGCCATCGGGTCGCGGCGGACCTCGCCGAGCTTGCCGAACTGCGCCGCCGTGCGCTCCGACGCCATCGTCGCCCCGACGAATACCCCGTGCTGCCAGTTGAACGCCTCGTAGACGAGAGGGGCGACGTAAGCGCGGCGCCCGCCGAAGATGAACGCCGAAATCGGAACGCCGTGATGATGAAACAGGCGGTTGGACACCGTCGGGCACTGCGTCAGCGGCGCCGTGAACCGGCTGTTGGGGTGGGCGCCGCAGACCGGCTCGCCGTTCTCGTCCTTCAGCCCCGGACGCCATTCCTTCCCCTGCCAGTTGATCCCCCTTTCCGGCGGCGGATCGTCGTGCCCCTCCCACCACACCGTTCCATCGTCCTTCAGCAGCACGTTCGTGTAAATCGTGTTGCGGCTGATCGTTTTCATGGCGTTTGGATTCGTCCCCGAGTTGGTGCCCGGCGCGACCCCGAACATGCCCGACTCGGGATTGATCGCTCGGAGCGAACCGTCGGTGTCTATCCGTATCCACGCGATGTCGTCGCCGACCGTCCATATTCTGTAGCCCTTCTTCCTGAAAAGCTCCGGGGGAACGAGCATCGCGAGGTTCGTTTTGCCGCAGGCGCTGGGAAACGCGGCGGCGACGTAGACGATGTGTCCTTCCGGGTCCTCCACCCCCATGATCAGCATGTGCTCCGCAAGCCAGCCTTCCTGTTCGGCAAGGTAGCTTGCGATCCGCAGGGCAAGGCACTTCTTGCCGAGAAGCACGTTTCCCCCGTAGCCGGACCCGACGCTCCAGATCGTGTTGTCTTCCGGGAAATGCAGGATGTACCGCCTGTTGATGTCGAGGTCGGCCTTCCCGTGGAGGCACTTTGTGTACTCGCCGCTCGACCCGAGCACGTCGAGGACCTCACTCCCCACCTGCGTCATGATGTACATGTTGAGGACCACGTAGATGCTGTCCGTGAGTTCCACGCCGATCTTGCTGAATGGAGACCCGACGGGACCCATCGAAAAGGGGACGACGTACATCGTCCGCCTCCGCATCGAGCCTTTGAATATCTCGCGGGCTTTCGCGTATGCCTCGTCCGGCGGCATCCAGTTGTTCGTCGGTCCGGCGTCGTCCTTCTTCCTCGTGCATATATACGTGAGATGCTCGGTCCGGGCAGTGTCGTTTTCATCCGTCCTGTGGTACAGGCACCCGGGCAGCTTCTCCTGGTCGAGCCTCGTTATTTCGCCCGTGGCGACCGCCTCGTCCTCCAGCCGCTTCCTCATCTCCTCGGAGCCGTCAACCATGACCACGTCGTCCGGCTTGCATATCGCCACCATGTCGCTTATCCACTGGTTGAGTTCCCGGTGTTTTACCATCCGCCGCGCCCTCCCTTGTGAAATCTCAATGCTATTTTAACGGGTAAACGTATATTGTCCACGTGTTTCTTCCTACTGTCCGCGTCGTCGTAACCCGCCGTCGTCAATCCTGTATCGCGGGATTCGTCACGGTCGCGGCAAACCCGGAGGCGGCGCGGCATGAAATTGTGAATTGATCGCTTCGGTTCGACCTTTTTCAACTCGACTGGAGTAAAATTACTGCCGTGGGGACCACGGGGGAACGTCAACGGGCGGACGCCGCCGGGGTGCGCCGTTGAAATCGGCGGAGAAGAGCGACGTGGCGGTGATAGGGGCGGGGCTGGCGGGACTGTGCCTCGGCGCGCTGCTGGCGGAGGAAGGCGGGAAACGCGCGCTCATACTCGAAGCGGGCAGGCGCGCCGGAGGAAGGACGCGGGTGATCGAAAAAGACGGGTTCCTCCTCGACTGGGGCGTCCACGCCCTCCTTCTCGGCGACCGCAGTTCCATCGTCGAAGTCCTCAGAAGGATCGGCGCCCGTCCCCGAATCCGCGGCGCCGGTATGGTCATCGCAAAAGGGCGCGGGCGGAAACAGATAATAGGCGCCACGCCGCTGCGGTCCCTCGGCTTCAACGCGCTTGGCGCGCGCGACGCGCTCGTCGTGCTCCGCGCGCTCCTCAGAACTCTCGGGAACGCCCGGCGAGCGCCGGACGTCAGCGTAGCCGAATGGCTCGAACGCGAGGGGGCGGGACCCGCCCTCGAGGCGCTCCTCAAAACAATGTCCATCGGGCTTTTAGCGACGCGAGCCTACGACAGGGCTTCGATGAAGGAGATCGTCAGGTTCCTCGCCGCCGCGCTCAAAACACCCTCGCCGCTCGGCTATCCGGACGGCGGATGGAAATCGCTTCTCAACCCCCTCGAGGAATATATAAAAAGCTCGGAAAACGTCACCCTGCTCACCGGAAGAAAAGTCACTGAAATAAAGCTCTCCGGCTCGGCGGTGAAGGGCGTCGTCGCCGGCGGAACCTTTTACCCGGCGCGCATAGTGGTGGCAGCGCTTCCGGTGTGGGAAACGCTCAAACTCCTGCCCGACAAAACACTGCCCGAGGAATTCGTGAGGACCGCGCGCGGGATGCGCCCGACGGCGGGAGTATCCATTGACCTCGCACTGCGCAGGAAGATTTCTTCCGAAAAGAGAGTCATCGCCGCGCTGGAGCCGCCCTCGCTTGCCTGGTTCGTCTCCAACGTCTCACCCTCTATAGCGCCGGAGGGCAGGCAGCTTCTTACCCTGTTCTCTCCCCTCATGGCGGAGGAACTCTCCTCGAACGCCGCCGTGGGCGAAGCGTTCGACCGCCTCGAGGGGTTTTACTTCCACAACTTCCCGCAACTCCAGAAAAACATCCTATGGAAACGCCGGATGAAGCTCATCGTGACGGGCGCCGAGCTTAACACCGAGTGCTCGCTGAAAAAAAGACCCGGCATCGAGGCGACCGGCGTGAAGGGGCTTTGCCTCGCGGGGGACACGGTGGGCGTGCCCGGCGCCGGCGGCGAAATCGCCGCCCGGAGCGCGATCGAGTGCTTCACCGCGATCTCCTCCTAAAGCCGGAACGAACCACGAAATTACACGAAGGGACACGAAGAGGATAAAGTCATTCAGTGACGGAACTGCTTTTCAAGGATGAGGTTTACAGGATTATCGGAGCGGCGATTGATGTGCACCGGGAACTCGGCCCGGGGTTTCTTGAAGCTGTCTATCAGGATGCCATGCAGTTCGAACTTGATATGCGGCGGATTCCTTATGAATCGCAATCACCAGTAACCGTTTATTACAAAGGCCGGAAGTTGAAGAAGGAATATTACGCCGATTTGCTGTGCTTCGGCGCAATCATTGTGGAGTTGAAAGCGATTGAGCGATTGACGGAAAGAGACCATGCGCAACTACTGAATTATCTGAAAGCAACCGGCATGAAGGTCGGCGTGCTTATCAATTTCGGAGCACATGGAGAGCTTGAATGGAAAAGATTCGTAAAATACTATTAAGGGGTGTATAAAATACTTGACACATCAAATGCATCTCACCCGAAGGAAGCAATGTCAACCCAACTTACCCCCGAAAGATTGAGAAAAGGAGGCTTTGCATCTGATATTTTTATCTTTTTTTGCTTTCAAATGTTGTCCCTAATTTGAAAAATAAAATTTTAATAAATGTATTGACATACCT
>JBFMFE010000249.1:0-8232 GCA_040752295.1 bacterium | reverse complement strand
CTCCGGAGCGCGACGGCAAAATCCCGCGGACGCGCGCGTCAAAATCCGGCGTTTTTTACCTGAACGAACCGGCGGCGCGGCGGGGATATCAGTCCTGCCCCGCGTTGACACCCCAAAAACAGGGAAATATACTTACTTGACTTATGTTTAACACGGTGGATAAAAAGCCCGTTTTCCCCCGTATGGAGGAGAAAATTCTCCAAAAATGGAGAGAAAATCGAATTTTCGAAAAATGCGTCGAATTAAGGCGGGGAAACAGGCGTTTCCTGTTTTATGAGGGCCCTCCCACCGCCAACGGTATGCCCCATCCCGGACACGTCCTGACGCGGGTCATGAAGGACGTCTTTCTCAGGCACAGAACGATGCGCGGCTACGACGTGCTTCGAAAAGGGGGATGGGACACGCACGGACTGCCCGTGGAACTCGAAGTCGAGAAGGAACTGGGGCTGAACGGAAAAGACCAGATAGAAGAATACGGCGTCGCGGGGTTCGTCAAAAAATGCCGCGAAAGCGTTTTCCGGTACGAGAGCGAGTGGCGGAAGATGACCGAACGGGTCGCCTGCTGGCTCGACATGGAAAACCCCTACGTCACCTGCGCCAACGAGTACATCGAATCGGTGTGGTGGATACTGAAGCAGTACTGGGAAAGGGGGGCGCTGTACAAGGGGCACAAGATAGTGCCCTACTGTCCCCGGTGCGGGACCGCCCTCTCCAGCCACGAGGTCGCCCAGGGCTACGAGGAGACCGATGACCCCTCGGTCGTCATCCGCTGCCCGGTCGCCGGAGAGCCTGGCACTTCGTTCCTCGTGTGGACCACCACCCCCTGGACGCTGATCTCCAACGTCGCGCTCGCGGTGGGGGAGGACATAGATTACGTCAAGGTGCGCCGCGGCGGAGAGGTTTTCATACTCGCCGAGGCGCGCGTGCCGGCGGTCTTCGGGTGCGAAAACCCTGAGATCGTCGAGCGCCTGCCCGGCGCAAGGCTGAAAGGCACGAGCTACGAGCGCCCGTTCGCGTTCTGTTCATCGGAGAAAAAAGGCTGGTACGTCATCACGGCGGACTTCGTGTCGCTGGACGAGGGCACGGGCATCGTCCACATCGCTCCCGCCTTCGGCGAGGACGACTTCCGCGCGGGCGGCGAATACGACCTTCCGTTTTTCCAGCCCGTTGACGAAAAGGGGCGCTTCACCGACGAAGTGACCGAGTGGAAGGGCACGTTCGTCAAGGACGCCGACGCCTCCATCATCGAAGACCTCGAGCACAGGGGGCTTCTGTTCCGGCACGAGACGTACCGCCACTCCTACCCGTTCTGCTGGCGCTGCGACTCCCCTCTCCTGTATTACGCCAGGTCGTCGTGGTTTCTCAAGACAACCGCGTACAGGGATGACCTTCTGCGCGTGAACGAGGAAATACGTTGGGTCCCCGATCACATCAGGCGCGGCAGGATGGGCGATTTTCTCGAAAACAACGTTGACTGGGCTATAAGCCGTGACCGCTACTGGGGCACTCCCCTGCCGCTGTGGGTCTGCGAAGACTGCGGCGAAACCGAATGCTTCGACTCCGCGGGCGCGCTGCGCGAACGCGCCGACGATTTCCCCGAAGGCGGGCTTGACCTTCACAAGCCGGGCATTGACGAAGTGCGCTGCCGGTGCGCGAAATGCGGGGGCGTGATGAACCGCGCGCCCGAAGTGATTGACTGCTGGTTCGACTCCGGCGCCATGCCCCTCGCCCAGTGGCACTACCCGCACGAAAACAGGGAACTGTTCGGCGAACTGTTCCCCGCCGACTTCATCACCGAGGCCGTGGACCAGACCAGGGGCTGGTTCTACTCCCTCATGGCGATCTCGACGTTCCTGTTTAACAAATCCTCGTTCAGGAACTGCCTCGTCCTCGGTCACGTGGTGGACGGCGAGGGGCAGAAAATGAGCAAGAGCAGGGATAACGTCATAGACCCGTGGCTCGCCTTCAACGACTTCGGCGCCGACTCGTTCAGATGGTACTTCTTCCGCGAGAACAACCCCTGGATACCGACCCGGTTCTTCATGGACGCGCTGTCGGAAGTCCAGAAGAACTTCTTTCTCACGCTCTGGAACGTTTACTCTTTTTTCGTAATATACGCGAACATAGACGGCTTCGACCCCGTGAAACACCCCATGAAGACCGGGGACCTCAGCCTCATTGACAGATGGATGCTTTCCCGCCTGAACGGCCTAGTCAGGTCCGTTGACGAAAACCTCGCCGATTTCCAGGTCACGCCCGCGGCGCGGGAGATCGAGGCTTTCGTCAACGACCTCAGCAACTGGTACGTCAGAAGGTCGAGAAACCGGTTCTGGAAAGCGGAAAAAGACTCCGACAAGCGCGCCGCGTACGCCACCCTCTACACGGCTCTGACGACGCTCTCGCGGCTGCTCGCTCCCTTCATTCCCTTCATATCCGACGAACTCCACGGGAACCTCGTCCGCTCCCACGACCGGGACGCGCCCGAGAGCGTGCACATGACCGACTTTCCGGCGTGCGATGAAACGCTGATTGATCCGTCCCTGGACGCGACAATGGAAAAGGTGCGCGAGATCGTGAACGAGGGGCGTTCCCTCAGGGCGGGCGCGCGCATCCGCATACGCCAGCCCATCGCCCTCATCGCCGTCAAGGTCCCCGAAGGCAGAACACGGGACGCCATCGCACCATTCATCCCTCTGATACTCGAAGAGCTGAACACGAAGGAAGCCGTCATCCTCGACTCGCTCGAAGAGTTCACCGTCACGAAAATAAAACCGAACTTCAAGCGACTCGGTCCAAAATTCGGCAAAAACGCCTCGAAAATCGCCGCTCTCCTGTCCGAAACCGACCCGTCCGCCATCCTGCGCCAGCTCGATTCCACCGGCAAAGCCGACGTCCGCCTCGACGGCGAAACGGTGACAATCGAAAAAGACGACCTCGAAACGGAGCGCGCCGCCGCCGAAGGCTTCGCCGCGGGCGAGTTAACCGCCATTGACACCCGCATCACGGACGACCTGCGCCGCGCCGGCGTCGCACGCGAACTCGTCCACCGGATCCAGAACGCGCGCAGGGAACTCGACCTCGACTACACCGACCGCATCGTCATCCGCGTCCTGGGAGAAGAGGACGTCCTCGCCGTCATCGAAGAATACGTGGACTACATCAAGACCGAAACGCTCGCTATCGAAATCAGGCGGGACCTCCAGCCGGGGGAAGGCGAAGAATGCCGCATAGACGCAGGCGCGTGCCGCCTCAAACTGGAAAAAGCGCCCCGAACCGGAAATGAACCACAGTCACATAAAGGCTGAATTTCACTACTTCGGCGGACCTTTCTTCAGTTTCTACATAGCGGACACCGGGAGCCAGGTTCTCATGGAACTCGGGATCAGCCAGATCGTCCCGCACCTGAAAAAAACCGTGGAACGGACGCTCGGCAGGTTCGACCCCGGATGGCTCACAGGGATGCACTCTCACTACGATCACGTCGGCGGCGCGCCCCGTCTGAAGGGGATGTTCCCCGCCGCCAGGCTCGCCGGCTCCGCCGCCACGGACACGGCGCTCCGGGACGAATCCCTCGCGCCCGTCTACGCCCGGACGATGGAATCGCTGAACGACAACCCGCTTTTTTCCAGGGTTTATCCCGACGCGGACGGCGAAGTGGTCTTCCGCGCCTCCGGCATGGACGTGATCCTGAAAGAAGGCGACGCCGTCCCGCTCGGCGGCGGCGACTCCCTCCTCGTCCTTGAAACCCCCGGTCATTCCGCGTGCAGTATATCCCTCTTCCACGAAGCCACGCGCACGCTTTTCGCGTCCGACGCCTGCGGCGTCCCGCTCCCCTCCGGCAGAATCTGGATCACCGGCTTCCAGAGCCTCGCCCTCTTCGGGCAGTCGCTCCAGCGATTCCTGTCCCTCGAACCCGAAGCGCTGTGCCCCGGTCACGTCCCCCCCTTCCGCGGAAAAAGCGCCGTACGCTACCTCGAACGCGCGCTCAAGGTGACGGACTCGTTCCGCAACCACGTCGCGGAACTCGTCGGAAAACACCGCGGCGCCGACGCGGCTGTTGACGCCCTTATGAAGGAGTACGAAGACGACCTGCCGTTCCTCCAGCCCGGTATATTCAGGTACGGATGCCTCGAAATGGTCCGGCAGTTCGCGCGGGATTGAGCGCTCCGCGCGGGGATTGCGGACGCCGATGTCCGGTCTTTCACCCAGCCGCGTTCACGCCCCGCAGCCGCCGTCTCCGCGCCTTGTAAATCCCGGCGGTTTCACAATAATTTGATCGTGACCGATCCCATGGTCGTGATACGGGTTGACGGCGGTACGCGCATCGGAACCGGCAACGTGACGCGGTGCGCCCACCTTGCGCGCAGGCTCCGCGACGCGCACAACCTCGAGGTCGCGTTCGCCACGAAATACGCCGGTTTCGCCGAGCCGCTCATCGGGGACGAGTTTCCCATCGTGCGCATCCCACGCGGCGGCGGGATCGAAACCGAAACGAAAATACTCAAAAGAGCGTTCGGCGGCGCCGTGACGCGCTGCCTGATAACCGACCTCGGGGACACGAAGGAACGGTACATGAAAGCCGCGCGCCGGACGTGCACGCTGTCAGCCGCCGTAGGCGACGCGGGAGCAGGCGCACGGCACGCGGACCTTATCTTCAACGGCGTGATTTCGGGACTCGATAACCGGGCGACGCGCCTCGGACGCGCCGTGCTCTACAGCGGAACGGGATACATCCTCCTGGGCGACAACGTCAGGCGGGCGAGAGCCGGGGCGGGACGGGTCCGGAAACGCGTGAAAAACATACTGATCACGATGGGCGGCTCCGATCCGGCGGGGCTTACTCCGCGCGTTGTCGCGGCGTTGCGAGGCATCCGCTCCGACGTGAAAATCGAGGTCGCCGTCGGAGCGTGTTTCACCGCCGAAAACGAAGCGGAAACCCTGAAAAGCGCCGGCGGCGAGATCGGCGTCGTCCGCGCTTCGGGCGGCCTCGCGGAGTACATAGCGCGGAGCGACGCGGTGGTCTGCTGCGGCGGTGTCACCCTCGCCGAGGCGGCAGCCATCGGCGTGCCGGCGGTCGCGCTCGCACAAACCAGATACCAGTCCCGGGCGGCGGCGGAGTTCGAGCGGCGCGGCGCCTGCATTTTCGCCGGCGACGGTGAAAGACACCTCGAAAAACGCCTGCTCGGCGCCGTCGCGCTTTTAATCAATGACCACAACCTGCGGGTCAGAATGCGCGGAAACGCCCGCGCACTCGTTGACGCAAAAGGCACAAGCCGCGTCGCCGGCATCATCGCAGCCCGTCTCTCGAGACAACGGACCGGTCGCGGGTGAATCCGCCTGCGACAGGGTAAACCTCGACAAAACCCCCGTCGAATACTACCATGTTACGGGTCGGGACGAAAAAGGACGCCCGGCGGAACGAAAAACCGCAGGCACGGGCGGTATGAATTTTCCGGCGAGCCGATCTTCCGGGGACGAGGGGGGACAAAAAACGAAAACTCTTCCGAGACCTGAACGGACTTTTGTGCTGATCATTTTTCTGCTCGCGGCAGTCCTCACGCCTGCCGCGGCGCAGGACGTTGACCTCAACGAGGAACTGCCGTGGAACCCGGCGCTAACGCGCGGCGTCCTCGAAAACGGGTTCGCGTACTTCATCCGCGAAAACAAAAAACCCGAAAAGCGCGCCGAAGTGCGGCTCTACGTCAAAGCCGGCTCCATACTCGAAGAGGACAGCGAACAGGGCATAGCCCACTACCTCGAACACATGGCGTTCAACGGCACGGCGAACTTCCCGCCCGGCGAGCTTGACAAATTCCTCGAACTTCTCGGTATGGAAATCGGCTCCGACAACAACGCCTTCACATCCTTCGACAGAACCGTCTACATACTCACGGTCCCCGTCGAGGGGGACAACCTCGACACCGCGTTCACGGTCATGGCGGACTACGCCGGGGGAATGCTCTTTCTTCCGAAAGAGGTCAATCTCGAGCGCGGCGTGATCCTCGAAGAGGAACGCCTCGGCAGAAGCGTGGAAAGGCGCCTGTTCGAAAAGGGGCTTCAGATCGCTCTCAAAGGCTCGAAGTACCCCGACCGTCTTCCCATCGGGAAGGTCGAGCGAATCGAAAAGTTCTCGTCCGACGATTTCAAACGATTCTACCGAACGTGGTACCGCGCGGACAGGATGGCTCTCGCCGTGGTCGGCGACGTGGACTCGCCGGAGGTGGAAGCGAAAATAAGGAAGAAATTCTCCGCCCTGCCCGCGCCGCCCGACAGCGAGCCGCTCCCCGCTTTCCCCGCGCCGCGACACGACGAAACCTACACCGGCATGATCACCGACCCCGAACTGCCCGTCGGCGGAGCGGGGCTGACACTGACCCGCGAGCCATCCCCGAGACGCACCACCGGCGACTTCTACCGGCGAACCCTTCAAAACGTCGCGCTCGCCATCTACAACAACCGCCTCGAGGAAATCGCGTCCTCCGCGAAAAATCCGCCCTTCAAGCAGGCGGGCGCCATGCGCCTGCGCGAAATCGTCTGGTTCGACCTGTCCGCCGTCTACTCCGTCGCGAACATGAACAGGGAACTGGAAACCTTAGAGGTGATCCTGCGCGAGATGGAACGCATCAGAAGACACGGGGTCCTGCCCGAGGAAATCGCCGAACAAATCGCCAACATCGAGGAAAGCTACAGGCAGCGGGTGGAAGAAAAGGACAAGACCGAATCCGAAAACCTGCTCGAGGATATAGGAAAAGCCTTCTATTACGACTTCATCCCGACCGACGTCGAATACGATCAGCTTCTGTTCTCGCGGCTCAAAAGTCTCGTCACGCTGGAAGGGGTATCCGCCGCGTTCAGGGAGATGTTCGAACCCGTCAACATGACCGCCATCCTCGCCCTTCCGAGATTCATGAAATCAAAATACACAACCGAGCAGATCGAGAAGGTCATAGCGAAGATCACGAGCGAGAGCATCCCCCCGTACGTCCGCGAGGAGAAGAAAAAAGACTTCGACTACTCGAAACTCATCCCGGGAACGATCGCCGAGCGGGAGACGATTGAAGGGCTGGGAATAACGAGGCTGGTCTTCGAGAATGGACTGCGCGTGCTGTTGAAACCCACCGACTTCAAGGAAGACGAGATCGCGTTCAACTCCTTCGCTCCCGGCGGCGCGCTGCTCGAAAACTACTCCACGCGCGGTCTCGCGGAAGTGGCGGAATTAGCGTGGATATGGGGCGGCACAGGGGATTTCACAAGGACTGAAATCGAGCGCATGCAGTCAGGCAGGACCATCCGCCTGTGGACGGACGGCGGATACAATCTCTCCATCAACGGCGAAACGGTGAAGAAAGACTTCGAGGAAACCCTCCAGTGGCTGTACGATTACATAACCGTTCCCGGCTTCAGAGAGGAAGCCGTGGAGCGGGCGAAAAAGACAAGGATCGACCGGATACGCGACCTGCCCCTGAACCAGGATGAATTCTTCCGGGCGACGAGTGAGGCGACGGTGTGTCCCGACAGCCCCGTGACGGCGGTCCCCACCGAGCAGGATATCCTCCGCGTCACGCCGGAGCAGGTGCGGCGGCTTCAGGCGTCGTCCTTCGTACCCCGGAACGTCCAGTTCTCCTTCGTCGGCAACTTCGACCTGGAAGAAGCCGTCCGGCTCATCGCGCGATACCTCGGCAGTCTGCCGCCGGCTGAACCCGAACCCGTTCCGGAAAACGCAAGGTCATGCACTTTCCCCGAGGGAATCACCAGCAGAACCATTCACAGGGGGATGGAAGACAGAACAAGAATCATGGTCGCGTTCCCCGGACCGCACTTTCTTCATCCCGACGTTCCGGCGCTGATGGTTCTTTCCAAGATCGCGGACATACGGCTCAACGACGTTCTGCGCGAGGAACTTGGAGGGACGTATTACACGTACTTCTTTTACCACAAAGACTATTACTTGAAAGGAAAAGACTATCTGCAAACGGGTTTCGCCTGCGACCCCGGGAAAGTGGAATTCATGCTCGGGAAGCTGTACGAGGTGCTCGAGAACCTCAAGAAAAACCCGCCCACGGATGAGGAAATGACCCGCGCGCGCGAGGTCTTCAAGAAGGATTTCGAGGAAGACCTGAAGAAAAACGAGTTCTGGCTGAAAGTAATGCGCGGCGCCGATGCCGCGGGGCGCCCGCTCGACTACCACCACGGGATGTACGAAGCCTCTCTCAAGGTCACGCCCCAACAGGT
>JBFMFE010000248.1:0-2514 GCA_040752295.1 bacterium | reverse complement strand
AAGCCTCCCTGGACTGCGGCGAGCCATCGCCGCCTTCATCTCCGATAGTCAAGGCGGTGTTCACACACCGCACTCCAAGGCGCTTCGCGCAGAATACGTTAGAGTATTTACGAAATAGTGCACTTAAGAAGAAACGGGCAAAATCAAGGCTATAGGGAGGCTCAGCCACCTGCGGTTTTTTCCAGGGTTGTTCACGCGCCGTGATTAATGTTTAAAATAGAATCTGGAGGCGTTTCCGCGAAGCGGCGGGAGGTTCGATGCTCGGCGAAATTGCGCTGGCGCGCGTCAGAAGGACGTTCAACCTGCCGGTGAAGCCCGCGCTGGCGACGCTGAACGTTACAGACAGGTGCAACTGCCGGTGCCTGATGTGCGACGTGCACGCGCGCGAGGCGGGGTCGGAACTATCCGAGCGGGAGTGGGCAGCGTTGTTCCGCGACCCCGTGATGTCGCGTCTGCGCGTGGTGCGAATCACAGGCGGCGAGCCGTTCCTTCGCGACGACCTGTGCGGGATATTTCTCGCCGCAGCCGGAAACGCGCCGGGCAGGGTCGTCCAGGTCACGACCAACGGGAGTCTTCCCGGGCGCGTCCGCGATTTTCTCGATCTGACGCGCCGGTCGAACGCGGAGGTGAAACTCCAGATCAGCCTCGACGCGCTCGGGAAAAAGCACGACAAGACGCGGGGCGTGGACGGCTTGTTCGAGCGCGTGATGGAGACGGCGGAGATCGCCGCCGGGCGGGCGCGGCGGGGGCTTAGCGTCGGCATAAACCAGACCGTTATCGAGGCGAACATGGACGAGATCGAGGCGGTGGGCAGGTTCGCGCGGGAGCGCGGCTTCGGGCACAACGTCATACTCGGCGCGAAGTATTTCGAGGGCGCGGGGCGTTTCGACGCGGGCGGCGGGCGGCTGCCGTTCGAGCCGCACGCGCCCCTCCCGCGGGAGGCGCTCGAGGGGTTCTACCGCCTGACGTCCCGGCTCAGGCGCGAGGAACGCCCGCGCCGCGTTCGCTCCGGCGCCTGGAGCGCGTGGCTGCGGGACGTGTCCGACGAGTACCTCGCCGAAGGCGGCGCTAACAGACTCCTGCGCGGAACAAACTCGCCGATGCCGCCATGCACGGCGATGTTCAACCACTTCAGGGCGCTCCCCGGAGGCGGGATAACGGCGTGCTCCGTCTTCCGTTCCGAGCCTGCGGGGAACCTCCGCGAAGGCACGATGGGGGAGATTTGGAATTCGCCGGGCGCGCGGCGGCTTCGCTCGAAGGTGCGCTCGTGCACGGGATGCTGGATCGAGTGCGACGTCACACCCTCGGCTTTCTTCTCCGGAGACGTGGCGCTCTGGTTCCTGAAAAAACTGTTTTCAGACCCCGGTTTCGCGGGCGCCTACGTCCACCCGCGCTGGATACTCCGCGCGATTCGAGGAGGCTGACGGCTGCCGCAGCCGACCGCGGGTGGAAGCGTGACCGGCGAACGGTCAACTAAAATCGGGCGGAATATCGTCCCTCGAACCGCCGGACCTTTTGTCCCGATGAATCCCTTGACGGGCGCGGCAGTAATGTTATCATATTGATAGCATGTTTCGCCGGGAGGTGTACCGTGGCGGAAATACTGGTTCGCAATCTGGACGGTAACGTCGTTGACAGGTTGAAGAAAAGAGCGAAGAGACGGGGACGTTCGCTCCAGGCGGAGGTGAAAATGATCCTGGAAACGGCGGCGAACTCGCCTCAGACCGACGTTGCGGGCGCGCGCAAACTCGTTCACAAGGTCCGCCGCCGGTTCAAAGGGCGCAATTTCCCGGACAGCGCGGAACTGATCCGCGAGGACCGCGACCGATGAGCACGCTGGTTGTTGATGCGAGCGTAGCCGCTAAATGGTTTACCGGAGAAGAACTTGCCGAAGAGGCTTTGCGTGTTCTTGATGAGCGATACAGTTTGCACGCGCCGGACTTCTTCCTTCTGGAGATGGACAGCCTCATCTGCAAATGGATTCGCCTCGGCGTCATTAACGATTCCGAAGGCGGCGATACGCGAAAAGCCGTAAGGCGCGTACCCATACGTCTGCACTCGTATTTTAGTTTTCAGGATTCCGCATACCATATAGCCGTTCAAACTCATCAAAGTATATACGACTGTCTGTACGTGGCGCTCGCGGTTTTCATCGGCGGGAGGATGGTTACGGCTGACCGCCGCCTGTTCAAAGGATTCGCAGCCGGACCTTTAGAAAAATACCTGTTGTGGATCGAGGATGCGGGGAAACCTGAAAATAAGTGACGCGTGTAACTGTTTAGCTAAGTGTATCAGTTCATAAATTCGCTAACGTATTTTCAGAGGCGAAGCCTCCTTGGACTGCGGCGAGCCATCGCCGCCTTCATCTCCGATAGTCAAGGCGGTGTTCACACTCCAGCCCGCTCACCGTCTCGCGGGCCTGCCTGCCGCGCCTGCCTGTGCCGAGCACGGCAGACAGGCCGGCGGCGCAGGCACGGCGCTCGCAGACGTGCGCTCCTTCCTCGTCGCGCGCTC
>JBFMFE010000247.1:0-3142 GCA_040752295.1 bacterium | reverse complement strand
GAGAACCTCCTCTCTTTTCGCTTCGAGTTCCTGAATCGCTTTCATGGCTCCTCCTCTCATTGTAGATATATATCCACAATACCATGCCTCAAAAAAAATTGCAACCCCACTTTTATGTCGCGGACCCCGGCGGCCGAAGAGCGTTGAAGCCGAAACCTGCTCGCGGCAGACCTACGAGATTACAACCGGAGCATAAGCCCAGGCTTGTAAAATATCTCTTGCAGGGAGCCATGGCCCACGGATACAGCACGGATTTATGGACAACCCAGCGAATCGCTGAACTCATCGAGAAGAAATTCGGTATTCGGTACCATAGAGACCACATCGGTCGCCTGATGCATGACTTGGGATGGAGCCACCAGAAACCGGAGCGGCGCGCTGTCGAGCGCGACGAGGAAGCCATCGAGCGATGGAAGCGCAAGGATTGGCCCCGGATAAAAAAAACGCCGCTCGGCTGGGCGCCCATATCGTCTTCATAGACGAATCGGGATTTCTTCTCATTCCTCACACGAGAAAAACATGGGCGCCGCGCTGACAGACGCCCGTCCACAGACACAGGTATCAGCGCGACAGGATTTCGGCTATTTCCGGCGTCACGGTCAGCCCGTGTCTAAAGCGCGTCGGTCTTTACTTCCAACTCCATTGCAAAAACATCCAGCAGATCGAGGTTTGCGACTTTCTCCGGCATCTGCTCCATCATCTCCGAGTCCATGTCATCATCTTGTGGGACAACGGCAAACCGCACAAGGGAGAGCCTATCCGCGAACTGTGCCGCCGCTTCCCGCGGCTTCATCTCGAATTATTCCCTGCATACGCGCCGGAATTGAATCCTGACGAAGGTGTGTGGCGACACCTCAAACATTATCTCGCCAATGGTCGCCCCGACGATCAAGACGAACTCCTTTCCGAACTCTTTGACTTGTTGTTCGATTTGCGGCAATCTCCTTCTCTTCTGCGCTCTTTTGTGAATCATTCCGAACCTCCTCTTTTTTTTGATTGACTATTGCATTACTTATGCAGAAGCCAATAATCAATCATACCCCGGGAGCCGTTGGAGGAGCCGTTGGAAGGAACAGGGGCACGGAACTTTAGAAACGCGCCGAAGGCATAATTTAACATAAGATATATTATGCGACATTCAATGATTCGCCTTTAATCCGCCTTTTTACTTCGTCACGCCCAGCCTTTAAAATCTCATTTTAAAGTAAACAGGCAAAATGCCCTCCTGCCCTCCCATATCGTCCCCTGCCTTATCCGTTCGTAGATAAGAGCGATTAAAAATCAAAACGGAGCGGTGGAAAGAAAGCCGCGACTCACGGCGTTTCGCGTTCTGACGATTCAACTACGCCGATGAGCGCAAGCGCGGTCTGCCTTAAAGCGCCTGCGACCAATGTTTCCGCGTTGATCGCCATGTCACCAAGAAGGCGCATCCTTGAAAAGCGAACTATTTCCTCTGCGAAGTTCGCGTCTTCTATCCGCGATTTAGCCTCGGAGACACCTATGTTTCCGCGCATGAGATCATTAATCGCGTTGTGAAGGATTCTCTCGCGTATTCCGACGTCGCTCAACATGTCCCCGACAAGCCCTATCGCCGTGTCGAGCGAGTCTATCGCCGATCTCGCCTGGTCTCCGTTGAGCAGTCCGGCGGTTTTCAACTTTATCGAGCCTACCGTCGAGTTGGGATAGTCGAAATTGAGACGGTAAACGTCATCTGAAAAGGCGCCCGCCTGGAGTTCGACCGGCGTATATCCCGGCAGCGGCTCCCAGTAGTAGGAGCCTGCGAATATCTCGCCGTAGGGCGCTCCGCCTCCCGTCCATGGCTGATCGCCCGGCTGATAGGGCACGACCACGTCGAAAGAAGTTATGCTTTCGGATGGAGTTCCGCGGTACATCGAGATAGTGACGGTGACTGTGACGTCCGGGAGCGGCGGCGCCGGTACCCCTCCAAGCTCTCCTTAGTAGTTTATCCAGAGATCGTAGTTTCCGCTCAGGGCGGTGCCGGGAGCAACGTTGTAATGCTCGACAGCCGGGTCGCCGTCGTTTATCCCGTTTATATCGTCAACGTCAATCGTGCCGTTCCCCGAGGGGTTCGGGTCTGCGTACCACGCGTGCGCGCCGTTCGGCTGGATGACGTGCATGTCAATGTCCGTGTCGAAGGTGTGCCATTCGAGCATGAATTCGAGGTCCGAGCTTGGAACGCCTCCGAATTCGCCGAGAAGGACCTTGATCGTGTTATATTCCGTCGTATTCGATATGCGGTCCAGTTCCTTCTGAAGTTTAGTGAATTCATCAGCGTATTTTTCCCTCCTTGCCGGGAAGCGCATTAAACGGGTTGACTTGAGGCATGACGTGCCGGCGGTGTAAAGTATTTTATGCCCTTTGTATTTCCCGGTCGGCGCAGGGCAAGCCCACCGTGCTGTCCCGTGAAGTAGTATGTTGTTACGTGTTCTCACGGTGATGAAACCGCCGCGTCTGGCAAACGCACGGACGGGATAAAATGCGATTGTTCAGCATGTTTTTTGCCGCCGGGGCGTTTCCGGCGCCTTTCCCCCGACGCGAAAGGAAAAAAATATGCCGGCGACCGGGGACTGGCATTGACATCCGTTTCAGTTATAATAGTGAGACCGGATTGTTCGGGAAAAGCGAACGCCGGGCGTGATGATAACATGAGCGTCGCGTCGGGTTTCCCCTGCGGCTTTGAAGGTGTTTGATGTCGCGGCTTCTGACTCTGAAAGAGATCGCGAAGCAACTGAACGTCCCCGAAAGCTCGCTGCGGAAGTACCGCGAGATTTTCGAGGATTTCATGCCCGGCGTGGGAAGCGGAAGGGGGAGGAGATACAGGGAGGACGCCGTCGTCATATTTCAGGACATCCGCAGGCTGCGCGAGGACGAACACATGCCGTGGGAAGCCGTCACGGTGAAGCTGGCGGAAAAATACCCGATGAACGCGCCGTCAGCTCCCGGTCCGGGCGCGGCGGCACGTGAGAGCGCTCCGCCCGCCGCGGCTGGCGCTCACGCGCCTCATACCGCGTCTCACCATCAGGCAGCGGTGACACCGAGACCTGCGCCGCCCGCGCCCGACGACCTGAAGACGCTGAACGCCCTGCTGAAGAGGATCGCGGCTCTGAACGAAAAACAGATG
>JBFMFE010000246.1:0-4758 GCA_040752295.1 bacterium | reverse complement strand
GCTTCAGTCACCTTGGAGTGCCTGTCTGCCGTGCCAACCTGTCTGCCAGCCAGGCAGGCGGCACAGGCAGGCGGCAAGCGATTGCCGCCTTCACTCCGGCGCGGAGCGCGAAAATCAAGGCGGTGATGTCTCTCCAGCCCGCTCGCCTTCTCGCGGGCCTGCCTGCCGCGCCTGCCTGTGCCGAGCACGGCAGACAGGCCGGCGGCGCAGGCACGGCGCTCGCGGACATGTGCTCCTTCTTCGTCGCACGCTCGCCCGCACTCCATGGCGCTTCGCGCAAAATACGTTAGCGAACCATTGAAGTGCTGTACTTAGCTAAGTAGTTACGATGATTTTTGTTTTTACAGGAGGATATTCGTGTGCGGAGTCTGCGGGTACGCTTACCTCGATCCGCGCCGCCCGGCGGCGCCGGAAAACCTGGCGCCGATGATAGCCGCGCTCTCACACCGCGGTCCAGACGAATCCGGCGCTCACGTCGAAAAAAACGCCGCCCTCGGGCACACCCGCCTCTCCATCATTGACCTCGCCTCCGGCTCACAGCCCCTCGCAAACGAAGACCGCTCCGTCTGGATATCGTACAACGGCGAAATCTACAACTTCAAAGAACTCAGAAACACACTCTCCTCCCTCGGTCACGCTTTCACCACCAACACCGACACCGAGGTCATCGTCCACCTTTACGAAGAACACGGCGCCGGCTGTCTCGAGCGCCTGCGGGGAATGTTTGCTTTCTGCCTGTGGGACAAAAAAAACGAAATCCTTTTCCTCGCTCGCGACCGCGTCGGCATAAAGCCCCTCTACTACTACCTCGATTCCGAAAAAATCGTCTTCGCTTCCGAATTGAAATCCATACTCCGCTTCAAAGACCTGAGCCTCTCCGTCAGCCTCAAGGCGCTCGACTACTACTTCACCTTCCTCTATATCCCCGGCGCGGAAACCATCTTCAAGGGCATTAAAAAACTCCCGCCGGGGCATTTCCTGACACTCCGCGGCGGCGCCGCCGAGCTGAAGAGCTACTGGAAGTTCCAGCCCGCGCCCGACGTCCGCCGCACAGCCTCGAAAACCGCCGCCGACGCCGCCGACCTCCTCGCCGATGCCGTCCGCGTGAGGCTCGTCAGCGACGTCCCCCTCGGCGCCTTCCTCAGCGGCGGCGTGGACTCCGGCGCGATCGTCGCGATGATGAGCCGTTTCATCCCCTCCGTGAAGACCTTCTCCATCGGCTTCACCGAACGGCGATGGGACGAAACCCCCTACGCCCGCATGGTGGCGGAACGATACCGGACGGACCACCATGAGTTCGTCGTCACGCCCGACCCCCGCGAGATCGCTTCCACCATCATACCCTGCTTCGACGAACCCTTCGCCGACGCCTCAGCCGTCCCCACGTGGTACCTCTCCAAACTGGCGCGCGGCCACGTCAAAACCGTCCTCTCCGGCGACGGCGGCGACGAAGCCTTCCTCGGATACCGCCAGTACTGGTCCGCCAAAATAAATTCCCTCCTCCTCGCCGTCCCCCGCTCCGTCAGGGAAAAGTTCATACTGAAACTCGTAAGGGCTTTCCTCCCCTCACCTCAGCGGGGCGCGAACCTCCTGTCGAGAATACGCTTCCTCTGGGAGCGCAACGTCGTGCCCCCCGAGCTTCAGTTCATCCTCTCCCGCCAGGTCTTTTCCGATGACGCAAAAAGGGAACTCTTCGCCTCCGCCGACCCGTTCCCCGCGTTCGACCCCGCGGACTACGTCCGCGACTGCCTCGCCTCTCCCGACCCACTCGAGGCGAACGCCCTCGCCGACTTCAAAATGTACCTCCCGGACGACATCCTGACAAAGGTGGACCGCATGAGCATGGCGAACTCGCTCGAAGTCCGCGTCCCGCTCCTCGACCACCTCCTCCTCGAATACCTCATGACCGTCCCCTGGAAAATGAAGTTCCCCGGACTGTCCCTCCGCAGCTCGAAGTTCATCCTGAAGAAGATTGCCCGCCGTCTTCTGCCCCCGGAAATCGTCAGCCGCCCGAAACACGGCTTCGAGGCGCCCGTCAGACGATGGCTCCACAACGAACTGATGGAACTCACACTCGACTGCCTCTCACGTGACGCCGTTCTCAAAAGAGGGTTTTTTAATTACGATTACGTAAGAAAACTGCTGCCCGGGGCGAGGAAACTCCAGGACCCCCGCTTCGACACCGCTTACGACACCTGGGCGCTGCTCGTCTTCGAAATCTGGTGCCGGACCTACCTCGATTCCCACGGATGAATATCCCGGGTCGAACGCGTCGGGCGCCGTCCGCGCGGACCGCGACCCCGCGGAATCCGCCGCACGCCGCGCTCGCAAATAACCGACCGTATCCGCAGCGATGAACACGCGCAAGTCCCGCTTCCACCTCCGCAGGCTGATCGCCTCCCTCGTCCTTCTCGCTCTCCTCGGCGCTTACGCCTCGACGCAGTGGGACTACGGCGAAGCCCTGTATCACCGCGCCGCCGGCGCCGACCTCCGCTCCGCGACGCTCGGTTCCTATTACCTCGACTTCTCATACAAGGTCTCCCCGGTGAAACTCGACGACAACGGCGTCATCCTCCACGACTACGGCTTCGGAAAAGGGCTGCAGTACGTGCCGCCGGCGGTCTGCATGTACGCACTCGGGCTTTTCGAACTCCACCTGCGCGACGGCGGCGAATCGCATCTCCGCGCCTTCATCAAACAGGCGGAATGGCTCCTCCAGAACGGTACGATGGAGCGCGGCGCCCTCCTGTGGCGCTTCGAGATCGAAAACCCATTCTACGGTACGCCGCCGCCCTGGAGATCGGCGCTCGCCCAGGGGCTTGGAATATCCGTCCTCCTCAGGGCATTCCAGTCCACAGGCGACGAACGCTACATGGAAGCCGCGACACTCGCCCTCAACTCCTTCCGCCGCGCCATTTCCGACGGCGGAGTCGTATTCCGCGACGGCGGCCTCGTTTTCTTCGAGGAACTCGCGGCGCCTCCCCCCTCGCACATCCTCAACGGCGGCGTCATGGCGATGTTAGGCGTCTATGACTACTACCGCGCGACGGGCGACCCCGGCGCGCTCTCCCTTTTCAACGAGGCGGTATCCTCGCTCGCAGCCTCACTCCACCGCTTCGACGCCGGCTTCTGGTCCAAATACGATATGATGTACGGCACGCGCTACGGGCACGTCCTGCCTTTCCTCGCCTCGCCCAATTACCAGGTCTCACACGTCGAACTCATGGACGTCCTCTACGACGTCACACGCATCCAACGCTTCCGCGACTACTCCGAACGCTGGCGCAGGCAGTCCGTCTCACCCGTCTGCCGCGTCCTCCATTTCGCCTGCGCCAAATTGATTTACAGGGCATCCAGAATTCCCAACTACGTCAGGAGAAAGTTGAAATCGCGGAATGAATAAATCCCTTCGCGTCTGCTATCTCGTCCAGAACCTCGTCCACGTGGGCAGGTGGGCGCGCTATCTCTTGGAAAGAGGGCACGACGTTCACGTCGTCGGAATGGAAAAGCCCGACGTTCCCGGCGCCGCCTTCCACCCGGTGAAGTTCCAGCGCCTCGGAAATTACGCCGTGTTCGTCCTCAACGTCCCGTTCGTCCGCGCGCTCATCGCGGCAATCGCGCCCGACGTCGTCCACGCCTACTACGCCACCAATTTCGGATTCCTCGGCGCGCTCGCCGCCGGACGCCGCCCCTTCGTCGTCAGCGTCGCAGGCAGCGACGTCTACGACGCCCTGAAATCCCCCGTCCTCAGACGGCTCAACGCCTTCGCCTTCCGCAGGGCGGACAGGATCAACGCCGGCGCCCTCCACGTCGCCAACATGGTAATCGCGTACGGTATCCCCTCCTCTAAGATTGACGTCTTCCCGAAGGGCGTGAACATGAGCCTCTTTTCCCCGCGCGAAAACGCCGCAGCCGGCGGCGACCCGGTTATAATATGCAATAGAAGATTCGAGAAAGTTTACGACCCGGCGGTTCCCGTCGAGGCGATGCCCGCCGTCAGAAACCGCTTCCCGGGCGCGAAGCTCATTATGATCGGAAGAGGACCACTCAAACCGGAAGTCGAACGGATCGTAGAACTGCGCGGACTCGGCGGCGCCGTCGAAATCCACGACGAAGTCCCGCACTCGCTCATGCCGGGCTTCCTCGCGCAAGCAGACCTCTACGTCTCGACCTCGCTTTCAGACGGCACGTCCGTCAGCCTCCTCGAGGCGATGGCGGCGGGATGCTTTCCCGTCGTGACCGACTTCCCCACCAACAGGGAGTGGATAACCGACGGCGACAACGGCTTCCTCGTCCCGCCCGGCAGGCACGATCTTCTCGCGGATGCCGTAATCCGCGCCGCGTCCGATCCGGGGCTTACGGCGGCGGCGAGGGCGAAAAACCGCGAAATCGTGGCGTCGAAAGCGGAAGAAAGCCTCATCATGGACCGCCTTCTCGACTCCTACGGGCGCGCCATCGAACAGCGCCGCCGGAAGGAAAGGCTTCATGCGCCGCACCTCTGACCCCGCAAACACACACTCGTCAATCCGACACCCGCCCGAAACTCAGACCCCGAAGTCCGAACACTTCAGCGTTTGTAGTGCCTTTTTTTCTGCCGCAGCCCGCAGCCCGCAGCCCGTAGTCTGTAGTCCGTAGTGGTATTGACATGATACATTAACATACGATATAATGTCCGGGTATAGGAGGTGGTTTTCCATGAAACTCCATGCCCGGGCGGCGCTGACCATACGACAGCGCCAAGAATTGAAGCGGCTGCAC
>JBFMFE010000245.1:0-18255 GCA_040752295.1 bacterium | reverse complement strand
CCTTATGATCGCCGCCCGAATTATAGCTCAGGGCTCGAAACTCTCCATCATCCCCTGGCTCAAGGACACGGCTGCCGACAGTGTGTTCGGCTTCGACCGCGTGGCACTCGACGTCGAAGACCTCTACTACCCTTTGTTCATGCGGATTCTTCTTTGCCGGGCGGGGGTAAGTTAGGTTAAAATAAATGCTGAAATCTACCCGATCCCATGCCTATAGGGAAGGACATTACCCGCTCGTTCCCGTAAAAACCGTGCCCATACCTGCATATGGTTTTTTATACCGTTTCAGAACTGTTTTGTAACAATTTCACGCCGAGCAACCCAGGTTTTACCCTCTCACCAAAATATTTTTTGGAAAGATTATTGACTTTTCCGCATTATCAAGCATAATTGATAAAAATTTAGTTTAAAGGAGGTGGCATTATAGAAATGTACGGTCCCCATCTTCTTCTTGAAGGGTACAACTGCAACGCCGAGTTGCTGGCGGACATGGGATTCGTCTACCGGGTGCTGGATATGTATCCGGAGAGAATCAAGATGCGTAAGATAATGCCGCCCCACGTTCAGAAGTATCTCGACCCGGGCGACCCTTCCTGGGGACTCTCCGGGTTCGTTCTCATAGCCGAAAGCCACATCGCCATACACACCTACCCGGAAAAGGGCTTCGCCACACTCGACGTGTTCTCCTGCAAGGACTTCGACGAAAACGCCGCAACCGAGTTCTTTCTCGAAATGTTCGAGGTTGAACGCTTTCACTACAGGCTCTACAAGAGAGGCAAGGATTACCCGAAGGACATAAAAAAATCCCTGAAGGTGGTATCCTCGGAGCGGGCGAAAATAAGCGCGGCCGCTCACGCCCGTTGACTTACTCTCTCTCCCCCGGACAAGATATTCAAAGCGGCAGCCGCATGAGCTGTCGCTTTTTGTGACCGGGCGCAGCCGCCCGTACCGTCATGGAACCGTTGAGTCCCGACTTCGATGACGACGTGATCGAGAGGATTGACACAGCGCCGTTCCGCGGCGCCAACTTCTGCGGTCTGCCGCCGGAGTTCTCCTCGTTCGAAAACTCGCGCTTCGTCGTCGTCCCCGTCCCGTTCGAGGAAACGACATCGTTCCGGCGCGGCGCCGCAGGCGCCCCTGCCGAAATCATCTCCGCCTCCGCGCAGGTCGAACTCCTCGACGTGGAGGCAGGCGCCCAGCCGTTCCGCGCCGGAATCCACACGTGCGCCGATTTCATGAACCTTCCCCTCACGCTCGACGACGTCCGAGGTCCCCTCACCGGAAAACTCGCGGAAATATTCTCCCTCGGAAAAACACCCGTCGTCATCGGCGGCGAGCACACGGTCTCCATAGCGCCCGTCGCGGCTGCCTGCGCGGCGTTCGAAGACCTCACGCTCGTTCACCTCGACGCGCACGCCGACCTCAGGAACGAATACGAGGGAAACCGGTTCAGCCACGCGTGCGCGCTCCGCCGGGCGATGGAACTCTCTCCGCCGCCGTCGCGGCTGATCATGGTCGGCGTCCGCTCCATGTGCCCGGAGGAAATCCGGTTTGTGCGCGACTCCGCGGGCGTCACGCTGCGCCTGGCGCGCGACGTACGTTCGGGCGCCGCGCGCCTCGACCGCATCGCCGCGGACGCCGGCGGCGGCAGCGTCTATATCACCATAGACATGGACGTGTTCGACCCCTCCGAGGTCCCCGCCGTGGGCACTCCCGAGCCGGGCGGACTGGGCTGGGGGCAGGTCTGCGGGCTGCTCGCCGGCATCGTTGCGGGCGCGGACGTCGTCGGATTCGACGTCGTGGAACTCGCTCCCGCGCCCCACGCCGTCCGCTCCCAGTTCCTCGCCGCGAAACTGATCTACAGGCTCATGGGACTGATATGGAAAAAACGACGAAATGACAGGCTGGAAGCCTGTCCCACTGAAAGATCAGGTGACTATTTACCGATCTGAAGTGATGTGAGCAAAAGAGAAAGAAAGAGAGAATGATGAAGGGTAAGGCTCCATGACGGAGCATGGAGCTGGCAAAATGATGAATCTAAAATGTAGAACTCAGAATGTAGAAGGAAAGATTTGAACATCTACATTTTTCATTGGTCATTTTAGATTTCTTACAAGACCAAACTTCATTTCAGTAAACAGTTACAAGATCGGATTATTCACAGGGGTCATTGGGGTTCAAGAAATCATTCAAACCGGTGAAGGATGCGGGAAGCTGTTTTTTTTGCTTCGGTTTGTTTTTTCGTTCTACATTCAAAATTCCGCATTCGTATTTCAGACGCGGGGCAAAGGCAACAAGAGAGCATCAGCTTTCCCCCAGACTTTGGGACGATATCAAAAAATGGAGGAGCTGGCGCTCCTCCAGGTAGAGTGTGTGAGCAGACAAGGCGCTCACAAAGCCGCGGAGGCTATCTCAAATCGTTAAAACGCGAAGAAACGGCAAACATCGGAAAGAACCGCGCCTGTTTAGTTTTCTTTTTAACGGATTCAAATGAATTGGGCTGTATCATCGCTTTGCTCTGAATTTTCCCATGTTCAACCCCGCGATGTCAATGTGATTCTTGTCACACGACACAGCGCTCGCGCCGGATTCAACCGATACTCGCGGCTTCGTGCCGCCGGGTGGGTATCGCTGGTACTATGTTGTAATCGGGTTATGCAGGGGGGCGTGATACGCGGCGCGGGGGGGAACAGAACTCGAAGAGTTTCATTTCCCGCGGTTCGAGGCGTACGGCGAGCGTTCCGTCCGCGGGCGGCGCCGCCCCCAGCGCCTTCAGGCTCTCCGCGTCGAGTTTCAGCTCCCGTTCGCAGGCGTTATCCGATGCGTTGAGCATCAGCAACCCGCGCGTCGTGAGCGTCGTAAAGACCCTGTCCGATGCCGAATCGGCGCGCGGCGGGCAGACGTATTTCGCGCTCACGCGGCACGGCTCGAGGAAAATCTGCTCGTGGAGCTTTCCGGTGCGCATGAGGGAAGCGAGCTGCGTCAGTTCCGGGGGATGGGAAACGACGAAGCCGGCGCCGCAGGGGCGCGCGAGTTCTTCGATGTCGCCGTTTTTCTTGAGGAGCGGTTCGCATTCCGGCAGAAGAGGGACGCCTGAAACCCGGCGCACTTTCCGCAGCGCCGCGCCGGCGAGCAGCCCTCCGCCCATGACCCAGCGCTCGAGCGCGTCCGCCGCCGCGTCCTCGATCACTTCGCCCTCCGGCACGTACACGACCTGGTACCCGTCGAGGGCGCCGTCCGCCGCCATTCCCTCGTCCACGAAGTCGTAGTCGGCGATATCACGCAGCGCGCGGAGCGTCGAGTAAAATCCAGCCCACCTCCCGGTGTTCAGAGCAAGGTGGGTTTCGGGAATGAAAACCGCGGCGCGGACGACCGGCTCGAGCGGAGCGAACATCCGCAGCCACCGGGGAAAGTCTCCCTTCCAGCCTTCCGGTCCTAAAACGTTGGCGTCGTACTCGAAGAGCTGTCGGGCGCCGGATGCCGTGACGTTGTAGACGCGCCGCGCGACACCCGTCTCCGTGACGGGACCGGCGGGTTCGAAGCCGAAGTAGCAGCCGTAGAACCTGCACGCCGAGGCGACCCAGCGGGTGAGCGTGAAGTTCGCGGCGTAGTCGCTGCCTTCGTTTGTGATGCGTATGCCGGCGCGGTGGCGCGCGGCGAGCTTCGCCTGCCGTCCGAACCGCGACCCGTGCCGCGGCTCGCCGTCTCCGCCGGTGCACAGGTACAGGGGCGTGCCGGGGAAGTGCTTTCTCGCCGTCTCCAGCCAGAAATCAGCCCATTCCTCCATGCTCTCGCGGTACCAGGCGATCATGTCCAGCCATGCCGCGCGCGAGTGGGCGCGTTCGGGTGGAAACGGCGCCGGCTCGTCAATGCGTGCGAAGTCCGCGCCCCACGCGGCGTTGAGCTTCCCGACCGTACCGTATTTGTTTTCGAGCCAGGCGGTGAAACTCGCGCGGGCGTGCGCGTCGCCCGCCCAGTAGCCCGGGTGCTGGTGGTAATCCCCGGTCCAGTGCCCGACGTCCATGACGGGGTAGATCGCCTCACCGTAGTCGCCCGAAATTCCGAGCAGCACGCTTTCGATGGTTCCCGAGTCGCGGTACCGGGCGGCGAAGCGGCGGATGAATTCCTCGACCACGCCTCTTAGATGCGGGTTGAACAGGCTTTGAACCCCGCTTTCCTTTCCGTGCTCGAGGCACTTGAAGTACGCCGATTTGTCCGATGACTTGAACCACGCGGGCGTCGTGTAGCTCGGTCCGGCGATCAGGAACGGCACCCACATCAGCCCGTATTCCCTGAGGATCGCGGCTTCCTCGTCGTACATCGAGAAGTCCCACACGCCGGGCGCGGTTTCTATCCCGCTCCACCGTACGTAGCTTTCCCAGCTTGAGACCCCCGCCTGTGCCCAGCGTTCCACGCCGCGCGCGGCGAAGGCGGCGCGTATCGCGGCGGGGTCCGTGCCAGGCTCGAAGTTCGTCGCGCCGAGTGTCACCTCGCGCGCAGGGAGTTCATGGGACATCGTTGTAAGTATTAACAGCGACGTGGTGACAACCGTTGCGATAATTATGTTGTTTTTCCAGCTTTTTCCTGGTTTCATCGGACCGATTCAGTGACTTGTACAGCGAGAACGCATCCGAAATGTGAGTTGTAAATTCCGTTGAAGGGGAATCGTCACAATTTTCCTCGTTTTTCCGTCAAACCTCGGGTTTCCTCCGCCATGTGGCATTTTGCTTTTTCCCGGCTGCCGGCTGCCGTTTTTTCAGAATCGCGGTCAATCCTGGGTCATGATGGTGCGGAATGGAATCTCTTCTGGGACGGGCTGGTCCTTGAGGGCGGCGACGGAGCGGTTGAGGAAGTTCGTCATGATCGTCTTCGTTACGACCGCCTTGCTTTTCTCCGCCTCCGCGTAGAGAGTCTCGAGTTCCGCCAGTTTCCCGCCGTCCACGTTCCTGCCGTGGAACCGGGCGGACAGCTGTTCCGCCGCGATGAGTCCGGCTCTTCCGTAGGCCGTCAGCTTGTCAATCCAGGGCTTCATCTCCTCTATGATCCCGGCGGTTTCGGGGTTTGCCGCGCGCTCAAGCTCGGCGCCGATGGTCGAGAAGCGCCGGAGGATTTTCATGAGCGCCGCTTCCGCCTCCGCGAAGTCGTAGTCGAACTCCCCGTCGTACGCCATCCAGAATGCGCGCGCCGCCTCGCTCAGCTCCACCGCCTCGTGGTCCCAGATGAACGACGAGGCGTTCTGCTCGGAGAAGAAGAGGAACGGCTCGTAGCGTGCCTCTCCGGCGAGCGCCTTCCACGCGTCCGCCGCGGCGCGCTCGGGTTCGTATCCGTACGGGTTCCAGGTGTAGTCGGCTATGGTGACGTAGGCGGGCTTCGACGTGTAAGGGAGCGGCATGGCGTTCGCCGTGTAGCCGCTGATGAACTTATGGAGCCGCGGGTCGCGCCCCCTCAATGGTCCGAGGCTGATGCGTCCACCGGCGGTGGAGACGCTGTCCGTTACGGGGTAGTTGTCGCCGAGGATCGGCGTGCGGCGTATGAAGAACTCGTAGTACCTCGCGTCGGATGGTGTCACAGTCTCCGGGATTATCTTGTTGCCGGTCCAGCCGATAGTGTACCGCGGATCGAGATGCCTGCCGGTGTAGCGCAGCGACTCGGACGTCTCGCACAGTTCGCCCCAGTAGTCGTTCGGGACGAATCCGACCTCGGCGCCCGGTTTGTGCTCGAGGATCGCCTCGATGAAGCGGTTGGCGAACTTCACCTGCCCCTCCCAGTAAGTTTTGAACTTGCCGCGGTCCAGCGGCGTCAGCACCGGGTTCACGTCGTCGAACGCCAGCGCGACGCAGTTCACGCCCCGGTCGAGAACGCTTTTCATCTTCCTGACGATGAGCTCGAAATCCTTTTCGCGCGAGAAGTTGATGCTTATCCCAGGGCTGATGGACGTGCAGTAGTCCACGAAGTTCTCACGGGCGAGTTCGGCGAGCGCGCCGATTTCGTCGAGTTCCTTCTCCGAGTACGACATGCGCCAGGAGAACCGCAGCTTCGGGTCGTCCTTCGGGGCGTACAGGTAGTGGTTGAACTTGTAATCCGCCATCCAGCGTATCATCGCTTTCCGCTTCTCCCCCTCCCACGGTTCGCCGTAGAAACCTTCGAGTATCCCCCTCCCCTCGAACACTGGGTAGTCGTGTATCGTGACGGACGGGAACTCCCCGGCGCCGGCGGCGAGCTGTTTGAGCGTTTTCAGGGCGTAGAACTCCCCCATCGGCGCCGCGGCGGTGATTTCGACCAGAACCCGACCTTCACCTTCGGGTTTCACGCGCAGCGAGTAGCTCTGCGCGTACTGCCTCTCGCTCAAGCCTGCGGGAACGCCGCCGCCCGTCGCTTCCGGCAGGTCTTCCGCGATCGAGGAAACGATAAGCGCGCTCCCCGCGGGGAGCGCGGAGACGGGTTTGTCCGTGAACCCGGCTCCCGGAAAAAGCTCCGTCAGCGCCCTCACCGCGCGCCGGTCGTGATCCTTGACGCCGGACGATACGAACACGGCGCCGGGATTTATCCTCACAACGCCTTCGCCCTCGACGAGTTTCTGCGGCGACGGCATCAGGACGTACGCGAAACCGCAGGAAGACAACCACGCCGCGACTGCGGCTGTAATCAGCGCCGCTGTTTTTTTCATGATGATTTCACCCCCGCGTCCATGATGTCTCGTTCGTACCATGTGCAATCGCCAGTGGCAGTGACTTTCACCCACCATACCCACGATGTGTTCCACGGAGTGGAATTGTATTTTATTTTCACGCGCGGCGCAAAGCGCCGCCGCGTGGCGCCTGCGGAAACCCCGAGCGTGGAAGCGAGACCCGCCGCCCGTCGCAGGCGGACGACCGCCGGAGCGAACGCCGCCGCTGACTTCATGAGTCTCGCCCAGACCTGCCGTCAAAACGGCGTCGGCTTCGTCCCCTTCATTCTCAAGGCACTTCGTCATAATCTATGCGGCTGTCAAGGTTCCGTGCTCGGTGATTTATCCATTCACGGAGCTGAATGTTTACAAAATGACGCGTTCTTCTTCCATTCCGGCGAGTCGTCAGCAAAAAGGAAATTTCAGACCGATGTCTCAACGTAAAGATTCAGTTTCTCCACGATTTTATTTTACTTCAGTCCGGGGTTTCTTCCCAGCGCGGGTGGCGTCGGACACCGGGCCGGGGCAACCCTGCGGATAAGGGTTTTTAATGGTATTTCACACCAAACAGCCGGCTTCCGATTACTCCCGGCCGGAGGGACAAATCTTCAGCGGAGCTTCGGCCATAACGCAAGTAAAAAGCGCTTATAATTGAAACTTGATTGTCAATGTGGTAGATTCTAACTGAATTCAAATAAAAAGGGCCGGACAAGGGCGGTTTTTCTTGAAGGCCGAAAGAGGAACTTCAGGCAGGGAAAAATCAATGAAGGGCGATCCGATTAACAATCAGAATAAGGCGGCAGCGGGCGATTCGGGAGCACTAAGCGGCCATGAAAAGACGCCGGAGGAAAAAGCCCTGGCGCATCGTCCCTCTTTCAGCATAAGGCTGCGCATAATTTTAGCCTTTCTGATAGCATTTCTGTTTTCGTTCGGAATAGCGGTTTCTTCAATAATTTTTATTTCGCGCATGAACACCATTCAGGTCTTTTTCGACAGGGCCGGAGAGATAGTCTTTGAAATTCAGGAAGCCAGACGATACGAGAAGAATTTTTTCCTTTTCGGGGCTAAGAGCGATCTCTATGACGCATCGAGCCGCATCCACGTGGCATCCAACCTCATTGAAACAAATGAGAAGGAAATGCGTTCCATCCTCGGCAGAAAGGATTTCGATACCCTTACGGCCAACCTGCTCAAGTATGAAGAGCTCTTGCGCAAGATAGAACTTAGCAATGCGGCGAATAGCGATTCCATTAAGGTCGATCCCGACATTGAAGACCAGGTGAGGTTCTACGGCCACCAGATTCTGAGCCATTCCACGGACCTGATTGACCGGGAGCGTGCAAAGGTGAGCACAACAGCCCGCCTGTACATGCTCTCCTCGATCTTCCTGGTGATCATCAACCTGATTGTCATGACGTGGGTTGCCACGGAGTTGCTCAGGCAGATTCTTCGCCCCTTAGGGCGCGCCGTCGGATACACCCAGCGAATAGCATCGGGCGATTTTACCCCGATAACACCCACAAGAAAATACCGCGACGAGTTTTCCAACCTTGCTATCGCGATAAACAAAATGATCCATGAACTCGGCGTTAAGCAGGAACAACTGGTCCAGTCGAGGAAAATGGCGGCGGTGGGGACGCTCACATCGGGCATAGCGCACGAGCTGAACAACCCGCTGAACAACATAAGCATCATCACCGAGGCCCTGCTTATGGACACGGGGGGCTACACGGAAGAGCAGCAGAAGAAGATGCTCAGGGATATTTTCACACAGGTGGAACGGGCGGGCGCGACGGTGAGAAACCTGCTCGATTTCACACGCGAGGAGCAGTTCAGGATGGAGGCCATCGCAGTTCGGGAACTCATCAAATCGAGCCTGAAGCTGGTTGCCAACGAAAAGGCCATCAACAGGATAAGAACGGAAATCGACATCCCGGAAATTCTCCCGAAAATCAGGGGTGATTTCAGGAATCTCCAGCAGGTGTTCCTGAACCTCTTCCTCAACAGCATTCAGGCAATGCCCGATGGAGGGGTAGTCAGGGTTTCCGCGTGCGACGAGCGCAACGGTTTCGTGCGGGTGGACGTTTCGGACACTGGATGCGGCATCGCGGCGGAGAATATGGACAAGATTTTCGACCCGTTCTTTACAACCAAGGAAGTCGGCCAGGGAACGGGACTCGGCCTGTCGGTCAGCTATGGAATCATACAGAGGATCGGGGGGTGGATAACCGTCGAAAGCGAGGTTGGAAAAGGCGCCACGTTTTCCATCTTTTTGCCTGTTGTCAGGGAGAACGGAAGTGCTTCCTGACGCCCTGGCAGGAAACAGTGAGAAACGACGGACCGCTTCTGAAAACATGGCGGCTTCCCGGAAAGCGGGAAATATACAGAGACAACAATTGGGAGTAGAGTCATGAATTTAGGAATTTACCTGCCGATTGCGGGGAATTCGGTCAACATTTTCTTATTGCTGGGTCTTGGCGGCGCGGTAGGTTTTCTGTCGGGGCTTTTCGGCGTGGGCGGGGGATTTATCCTTACGCCCCTTCTGATAATGATAGGGATTCCACCCACGATAGCCGCCGCATCGGATTCTAATCAGATCGTGGCAGCCTCGGCATCAGGCACGTTCGCCCATGCGCGGGGCGGCACAGTGGATTTCAAAATGGGGATATTTCTTTTAATCGGTGGAATGGTGGGAGGAACCTGCGGGGTCAAACTTGTGCAATTTCTCAGGGCAATGGGCGAGGCCAATTTCGTGATTACGATAACCTATATCGTGATGCTCGCCGGAATAGGCTCTTATATGTTTTACGACAGCCTGAGTTCCATGCGTGGGGAGAGGTCGGCGGATTCAAAAGAAGAAAAAATCTCCGAGCGCCCTTCATTGTACGCGAGATTCGCGGGAGCGCTTCCCTGGAAGATGGAATTCGAGCGGTCGAAGATCACGCTGTCGGCGCTTATGCCGCTGTTTTTCGGCGTGCTGGTCGGCGTGCTTGCGGCGATCATGGGGGTCGGCGGCGGGTTCATCATGGTGCCGGTTATGGTTTACCTTCTCCGCATGCCCATGCACGTTGTCGTGGGGACAAGCCTGTTTCAGATTCTATTCACGTGCATGAATGTTACTGTAATGCAGGCCTGGATGAATCACACGGTGGATTTCGTCCTCGCGCTCATCCTTCTCATCGGCTCTGTGATAGGAGCGCAGATAGGCGCGGGCGTCAGCAGGAAACTGAAAGCGGACCAGTTGAAAATACTGATGTCGATCATTGTTCTCGCGGTCATGGTGAAGATGCTTGCGGGGCTGCTGATCACGCCCGCGATCCTGGTCTCCCTGAAGGGAGGTCATTGATGAAACGCCTGATAATTTTCACATTGATATGCGTCACTATTATTGCCGCTGCTGAGACGAACATCGCCCGCGGCGGTTCGGAAGTAATACTGGAACCGGACAATATTTCGATTGGCTTCTTTTACAGCGGGCGGAAAGCGCATCTGCGAACGGAAACTCCGCCGGGGTACGACGTGGTCGTAAAGGTGGCCGGGCCGGATGAAGGCCTGCGCCTGAAGAAAAAGGGGAAAGTGGGCGGCTTTCTCTGGATGAACGTGGGAGAAATCGGCTTTGAAAACGTTCCGAACCTGTACATGATAGGAAGTTCCCGCGGATTGGCCGATATGCTGGTCGGGGATTTCTTCGAGAGGGAGCAGATAGGTTACGATGCGATAAACTTCCATTCGACGGCGGAAACAGAAGAAGAGGAAGAATTCCTTTTCGGCGAGTTTGTAAAGCTGAAGGAAAAAGAGGGCCTGTATTCCATAGATGAAAGAAGTGTTCATCACCGCATCATCGGCGACGGCAATCAGGAGATTACCGCCGAATTCGACCTGCCCGCGAAAGCGCCGCTCGGCAAGTATCAGGTCATGGTGTACGGGATCAAAAACGGTGACGGAACGCTGCTCGGAACCGGCGAGATACAGATTGCCCAGTCTTCTCCCGTGGCTTTCATATCGTCTCTGGCGTACAGGCGCGGCCTGTTGTACGGATGCCTGGCCGTGGTGATAGCCGTTGTAGCCGGCCTCTTCACGGGTATGATTTTCGGTATGGGAAAAGGAAAGGCGCATTAACAACTTCCATACGGAACTTGCCGGTATGGTATGGAGATGATAGCTATTTTCGGAAAGCGCCGCAAAAAAAAACTTCTTGATTCACTTCGCCTTAAAATTGAAAAATTCCAGTCTCTCCTCGATCACAACAACCGGGTTCTGGAACTGATGGCCGACGCCGGAGAGAAGCAGAGCGGGGATTTCATCTTCGACATCCAGTATCTCCACTGGCTTGCGGCCCAACTGGAGGAATCGGTCGGCGAACTGGTGCTGGACCTGAACTCCATAACCGACAACCGCTACCCCGACCTGACGGCGGCGTTCGAGAAAACGAGACGCAAAATCACCAACGATCTCGAATCCAGAATAACGGTTCCTGAAACACCTTATGTTTTTCAGATGGACGAGATCGGTATGGAACTTAGCGACGCGGTGGGTGAAAAGATGGCACGGCTGGGCGAAGTCCGCAACCGGCTGAAATTGAATGTTCCCGAAGGATTTGTGATAACCGCTTACGCCTGCCGGAGGTTCTTCGACAAGATAACTCTGAGTCCGAAAATAATCGAGGTTTCCGGAGATCGGAACCTTCCGGCAGAAGAGGTTGAAAACAGGCTCGCCGGCGCCGTCAAAGCCGCCGCGCTGCCCCGCGGGACGAGAAAAGCCATCCTCGGGATGACTGCGGGATTGAAGAGAAAAAACGGCGGCGAGAGGTTATTCGCGGTGAGAAGCAGCGCCATAGGGGAAGACGGATACCTCAGCTTCGCGGGCCTTCATGATTCTTTTCTGGGAGTAACCGTTCGGGAAGCGCCGAAAGCGTATCAGGACGTTATAGCGAGTCTTTTCAACGCGAGAGCGGTCGAGTACCGCCGCACGAAGAAAGAACCGCTGGAGGCGGCGCTCATGGCGGTCGGGTTCCTGCGGATGGTTCCGGCGCGGGCAAGCGGGGTGTTGTACACACTCGACCCCAACTTCCCCGAAACAGATACAATGATTATCACGGCGGCTTACGGTCTGGGGAAAATGGTGGTGGAGGGCAAAGGCAACATCGACCAGTTTAAAGTGGAACGAAATCCCCCGCACAATGTCGTGTCGCGGAACATAGGGGAAAAACGCGAGATGTACGAGCCGGCCCCGGCGGCGGGTGTCCGGCTTTCAGAAGTGCCTTCCTCTCTGGCGGCCGCCCCCGCCGTCCCGGACGAGTTCATCTCGACTCTGGCCGCCGCCGCGTTACGTATCGAAAAATACATGAAAACCGCCATGGACATCGAATGGGCGCGGGACGAGAACGGCGAACTGGTGATATTGCAGGCGCGGCCGCTGAGAATCCACGCCAGCCCATCCGATATAAGGGAAAAGGTGCGGGAGTCCGTCCACCGCCACAAATCGCTGATCTCCAACATGGGAACAATCGCCTGCAGGGGAATAGGTCACGGTCGAGTGGTGGTTGTCGGCGACGACGTGAAACCTGAATCGCTTCCCGAGAACACGGTTCTCGTGGCCAGAACCTCCTCGCCCCACCTGGCGGAACTGGTACCCTCGGCGAGCGCCGTCGTCACAGACCAGGGAGCGCCCACGGGCCATCTCGCAACTATAACGAGGGAGTACCGGGTGCCTTCGATAATGGACGTGGAAGTCGCCACGCAAGTGCTGAAAGACGGCATGGAAATCACCGTGGACGCGGAGGAAAACGTGATATACGAAGGAAAGGTGGAAGAACTCCTGAAATACCAGGTTTACCGCAGTTCCTCGTTCGAAGACACACGGGAGTTCCGGATTCTCAGAAGGATTCTGAAAAACGTGGCGCCGCTGAACCTGAAGAATCCCCAGAGCAAAAACTTCTCCCCCCGGCGCTGCGAAACATATCACGACATCATAAGGTTCGCGCATGAAAAGTCCGTGGAGCATCTGATTGCCGGGTTCGCCAACAGGTCTCTGCACAATTATGCAGGCTGTAAACGCGTCAAAATGGACCTGCCGCTCGACCTGACGGTGATAGACATGGGGGGCGGCCTTGCCGCGCCGGAAAATCAGGACGAATGCCTTATCGGGGATGTAATCTGCGCTCCCCTTCGCGCCCTGCTGGAAGGGCTGACGGCCCCAGGCGCATGGTCCACCGATCCCGCGGGGATGGATTTCGGCAGCTTCATGGCAAGCGCCACCGGGAAGACGCCTGTCATGTCCCAGGCGGGAGCGCCCGACGGGAACCTGGCGATCATATCGGACAGGTATCTCAATCTGAATCTGCATCTAGGCTACCATTTCAACCAGGTGGTCTCGTATATTTCCGATTCGAGAAACGACAATTACATTTATTTCCGCTTCCTGGGCGGAATGACGGATATCAGCCGCAGATCGAGAAGGGTTAAAATGATATCCATGATACTTGAAAAGCAGGATTTCATGGTGGAAACCAAAGGCGATTTCGCAACGGCCGGGATGAAAAAATTCGACTTATCGTTAATGCTAGACCGGATGAAAATGTTAGGATACCTGATAGGTTTCACAAGGCAGATGGACGTCAGGATGAGAAGCGACTCCACGATAGATCGGTTCATTGACCAATTTCTATCCGGTTTATATAATATGGAAAATGGCTCCAATGAACCCGACAGCAAGGAACCGTTACGGGAAAAAGAATAAAGATATGGATATAGGCCGACTATCATGATTTGCCTGGAATTGCTTGCTCCGGGATTTCGATTATATACCGGCACTTATTGAAAATTGATTCTACGGAGGCCTTCATGAGTAAAACACAGATAGAGATAATGGTGCTTGATGATGAACCCATAGTAGGCGAAAGGCTCAAGGATTTTCTCGAAGGCAAAGGTTTAACTGTCGAGACATTTACAGACAGCAGCAAGGCAATAGAAAGAATCAAGGAGAAACAATTCGATGTGGTGGTCACCGACTATAAAATGGACGGCCCCACCGGGCTCGACGTTCTCCGGGCCATCAACGAACTGAGTCCCTCAACGCAGGTGATAGTCATAACGGCATACGCGACGATAGAAAGAATCCGCGAGTCCGAGGCTCTCAGAGCTTTCGAATTCGTGAACAAACCCTTTCAGCTTACCGATATCCATAAAAAAGTTCTAAAAGCCGCAAAGCGGAAAAGAAAATAGGAAAGTCGGTGCAGATCAAACAAAGCCATGTCGAAAAAAATTGAAATATGCGTAATAGACGACGAACAGATTGTATGCGAGCGTCTGAGACCTGAATTGGAAAAAAGAGATTACAGCGTCGAGACATTTGTCGACAGCACGGCTGCTTTGAAAAGACTTTCCGAGAAGAAATTCGATGTACTGATCACCGACGTGAAAATGGCCGGCCCCAGCGGACTTGACCTGATGCGGCATGTGAAAACATACAGCCACGAAACGAGGGTCATAATTATTACCGGATTCGCAACGGTGGAAACCGCAAAAGAAGCGATGAAGGGCGGCGCGGTGGATTTTATAGCAAAACCATTCCGCCTCAGCGCAATCCTCGACCTGGTGGGCAAAATCTCGGAGGAAATCCGGGGCGCCGCTGAAGATTCGTAACAAAACGGGAAACCGAGATGGCAATCATCACAATATCGAGAGGTTCTTTCAGCAGGGGAAAAGAAATCGCTGAAAATGTCGCCTCGAAGCTGGGCTATAAGATCATCGCCAGAGAAATTCTGCTGGAAGCCTCCAAAGAATTCAACATCCCCAGCATCAAACTGATCCGCGCCGTCCATGACGCCCCGTCCATACTGGATAAATATACTTACGGGAAAGAAAAATACATCGCATACATCCAGTCCGAAATCCTCGAACATTTTCTGGACGATAACGTCGTATATCACGGCCTTGCGGGACATTTCTTCGTCAAGGATATCGCCCATGTGCTCAAGGTCAGGATTATTGCTGATATGGAGGACCGGGTAAAGCTCGAGATGGAACGCGAGGGAATATCCAGAAACGAGGCCCTGCACAACATCAAGAAAGACGATCTGGAAAGAGGGAAATGGAGCCAGCACCTTTACGGGATCGACACCATGGACCCCCATCTCTACGATCTGGTCATTCATATCCACAAGCTCGCAACGAATGAAGCAGTGGATATAATTTGCAGTGCCGCCCGGCTCGACCGGTTCCAAAAAACCGCTGAATCGGAAAGTAAGCTGAAGGATTTATACCTTGCCGCAAAAGTGAAGGCGAACCTGATATCTTTGAAACCCGACGTCGAAGTAACCGCCCGTGACGGAGTGGTTCACGTCAAAACAAGGGCACCCATGTCGGAAGTCGAACAACTGGAGACCGACATAAAAAGCCTGACTGAATGTATCGAAGGAGTCAAGGAAATAAAAGTTGACATCCGACCGAAAAGCTCCATGGGGATATGAGTATCGCCTTAAAGCCGCCGGGAAATTGATAGTTCGGGGGATATCCACAACAGATAAGCTTTTCCACCCTTGTGACAGTTAGTCATCATTTCCGATTTCTGAAAGATTGCCATGTAACATTTTGCGAATCCAGCCCCGTTCCCATTCCCGCTTTGTTACAGCAGTCATTTCCGCCTATTTGCCCCCGCCCGCCTGGTTGACGCTCGGGCGGGCACGCCATACGTTCTCCCGGTTGCGGCAGGCGGGTCGCTTCCTTCCCTGCCAGGGGGATTTTGTCAATCCCAAGTGACTGCCGCGTCCGCTGCCTGGCTGCGCCTGCCTGTGCCGCCTGCCTGGCTGGCAGACAGGTTGACGCGGCAGACAGGTGCGGACACGCACAGACAGCTTGACGTCAATTCTACCTGGTCGTCCGGCGCCGGGCAAAAGTCCGTAAATCCGGGCAGACGTGACCGGCTACAGGCAGGCGGGGGCAGAGCTTTCTGGTACAGGCAGGCTTCAAAAGGGGAGCGGAATTGCCGGGCGGATGCGAGCGCGCTTGTGCGGCGCGTCCGGCGAACCTATAATTTCCCTTACGGTTTTCAGTATCTGCTTCTCTGGTTCGATGAACAGGTTCCACGTGTTACGTTCAGGATCGTTTTCGGGCGGTAATGCGCCCCTCGCCCTGTGCCTCGCGGCGGCGCTCGCCGCGCTGATCCCCGGCGCCCGGAGCGCGTGCGCCGCGGAGTTGACGTTCGGCGTGAATCCCTGGGGCGATGCCGAGCAGATGAAGGCGATGTACCGCCCGGTGATGGAATATCTCTCGGAGAATCTCGGAGTGGAATTCAGGATCGTGATCCCCCCGACCTACGACGCCCTCGTGGACGACTTCGTGTCGGGTCACATACGGATCGCCTCCCTGAACTCGGTGACTTTCCTCAGGATCAGGCAGAGGATGCCCTCCGTAAGATACATCGCCACAACGACACGTGAATACGGAGGGAAAGCGCGCGACCATTACGTGGGGTACATCATCACGCTTAAGGATTCTCCCGTCGAGACGTTCGACGACCTCGAGGGGACGGTGTTCGGCTTCGTGGATATCGAATCAGGCTCGGGATACAAGATGCCGGTCGCGATGCTGGGGTTGAGGGGAACGACGCCGGAGTCGTTCTTCAAGAAATTTTTCTTCGTCGGAACGCACGATGAACTCGCGGCGGCGGTCAAGAACCGGTGCGTGGAGGCGGGCGCAACGTGGGACAATTCCTACGAACAGAACACGAAGCGTTTCGGAGAGATTTTCAAGATCGTCGCGCGCACGCCCCCCATCCCCAACGACGCGTGGGCGGCGCACCCCTCCGTTCCCCGCGCGCTTGTGGAAAAAATCAGGAGCATACTGCTCGAAACGGACACCCGGACGAAGACCGCGGGCGGCAGCCCCGTCCTCGACCCTTCACTCGGTCAGCCCGCGGCGGGCTGGACGGTGCGCGACGCCGGGTTCTACGACGACGCCGCGCAGCTTCTTCTATTCTCGCCGGGAGACTGAAGCCGCCGGTTACGCATGAGAACGAGAGCCGAAACCACACTCGCCCGAATCGGCATCAGGAGAAAGGTCTTCTTCGCGCTCCTCCTCCCGCTGCTCATTTTCGGCGCCTTCAGCCTGACGATGTTCGCCGTTTTTTACGTCCATAACCACAGCGCGGTGGAGCGTCAGAACGAGCTTAAAAAATCCGCCCTCGAGAAAGCCTACTCGACCATCGAGGAGCAGACGTACGCCTGCGCGCGCATCGCCGCCGCGTCGAACGACGTCAGGCTCGGCGTCGAAAAGGACTTCCGCCACTTCGTCATGCGCGCCATAATCCCACTTTTCGAGACCTTCGGGACCGACCTGATCACCGTCCACGAGCACGACGGATACGTCATCGGCATGGCGCACCGCCCGGAGATGTTCGGCGAGGACCAGAGCGGCGACGGCATCGTGGCGGCGGCGCTCCGCGGCGGGACCGTCAGGGGAATACACGACGTCGAGGGCAGGCGCGCGGTCATAACGGCGCTGCCGGTCGCGTCGGACGACCGCACAGTGGGCGTCTGCACGGCGGGCTTTTTTTTGCAGGACTCGTTCGCGAAGATGCTGAAGGAATTCGTGGGCGCGGAGATAATGATCGCCGAGGGGGACACCGTGTTCGCGTCGTCGCTCGGCGCCGGAAAGCGCGGGAAAGATGAAACGATGAGGATCCCCCGCACGAAAAAAAGAATCCTGCTCGGAAGACGCGTTTTCGATCTGATGTACGTCCCGCTGAAGAAGCGCAGGGAAGGCGACATAGGCATATTCATCGCGGCGGACAACACCCACATTTACGTCTCCCTGCTCCAGACGCTTGTTCTGTTCTCCCTGATCGCGGCGCTGATCATACTCGTTGCGACAAGGTATTCATGGAACTTTTCGAGAGCGATAGCGCGCCCGATAGTGAAAGCATCGTACCAGGCGGAGCGCGTCGCCCGCGGCGACCTCGACGTGGAACCCCTCGAGGTCGTTTCCAGCGACGAGACCGGCCGGCTGACCGCCTCCTTCAACCTGATGGTGCAAAACCTCAGAACGATGGTTGAAAAAGACCGCGAGCGCAGAGAGTACCTCGAGGGAGAGGTCTCCCGGCTGGTGGAAGTGATCGCGGCGGCGGCGGACGGGGACCTGTCGAGACGGTTCGAGATCACGCGGCGGGACGAGTTCGCGAAGATCGGCGAGGCGCTCAACAGGATGACCGCCGACCTGCAGGCGCGCATCGAGGAGGACCGCCGCCGCAGGGAATACCTTGAGCGCGAGGTGGGCAGGCTCCTCGAAGTGATGCTCGCCGCGTCCGGCGGCGACTTTACGAAATCCTACGACGTGAAGACCGGCGACGAGATAGGGAGACTCGGCGGGGCGCTCAACAGAATGATAGGGGAACTGAAGGACATGATTGACACGGCGAAACGCCGGCGCTCGCACCTCGAACAGCAGGTGAGCCGGCTCCTCGAATACATCCAGACGGTCGCGTCCGGCGACTTCGCCGCCGTTTTCGACTCGGAGCGCGACGACGAGTTCGGGAGGATCGGCGGCGCCCTCAGCGAGATGATGCGCAGCATAAGAACCATGATCGAACAG
>JBFMFE010000244.1:0-8072 GCA_040752295.1 bacterium | reverse complement strand
AGTGCGAAAAAAATATTTTTCCGCCGTTCGTTTGCGGATGGAATGCTATCGCCTGATTACAGGGGGGAACTCGCCCGGCATGGGTTTGTCAGGGCAAGGTGCGAAAAAAATTCATTCCGCAGGGCTGGGAGAGGGCACGCCGCTCTGGAAGATACGGAGAAATGTATACCACGAGCGCTGGAATCCCGGCTGGTTTTGGAACGGCAATATTGTCCCCGTTCAATGAAATATCCCTGTCTTGAAGCCTCGTTTTATTTTCTTGTGGTTCTGAATCATAGTGCAGTCCAGTATATCGAACCTGCGAAAAAACATCCCTCGGAAAATCATTCCTATTGCTGCCGTTGCGCTCCATTCCTATTTTCTAAAAATTGACGTCCTTTGTCGGTAAGGCGGTATTTCTGATTCCTGCTACGCGGTTTGTCCGGGATAGTCATCTCTATCAGGCCCTCTTCAAGAAGCGGGATCAGAACTTGGTGCCTGAACTTGGTGCGGTCGGATCGTCCTGTGGCTTTCATGAGTTCCAATAAAGCTCTATTTTCTCGGCATTTTAGCAGGATGTTAACTTGGTGCCGACTTAGTGCCAACTTGGTGCCGACTTGGTGCCTAACCTGCGTATCCTCATCGTAAATTCGTGGATAAAATGTGAGAATCACCGACCCCGCTTGTTCGTTCCAAGCTGGTTGTGGGTTTCCGTTCTCTACACACCGGTCTATAACGTTCAGAGTGCCGCTGCCCCATCGCTCAATGACACCCGCGCGATAGAACACATTGGCTATAATCGGATTCCACGGCTTTGATTCATGAGGCTTAGTCAGCATTTCAGGGGTTATGCCAAAATGAAGTGCGCCGGGATTGGTGATCTCCAGGTGGTCGTCGTACATTGCCACAGCCACTGCGCCGCCCGCAATTGTGCAGTCACGGTGGCATAAAGCATTGGCAACGGCTTCACGTGTGGCCCTTGGAGGATAAAGAGGCATATCCCGGCGCGTCATTTCCCCAAGCACCACGCGGCCAGCAATTGGAACGTGATCCAAAAGGAACGACTCAGCCCTGCGCATGATCGAGAAAGCATGCCCCCAGTATTGCCGATTATCGGAAAATCCGCCAGACGGTCTTTCCCCCGAAAGCGGGCCAGACGAACGCCGAGTTGAGGCGCAGGTGGAGATAAAAAAGCGGGACCTGTCTCACGCCTATTCATATCTTCAGATCGCGGAGCTCTATAAAAAGCATAAGAAATACGACAAGGCGCTCGAATGGGCCGAGGCCGGAGTGAAAGCTTTTCCGAAAAACACCAATCCGCGTCTGCGTGAATTTCTTGCCGATGAATATCACCGCGAAAAAAGACATGACAACGCAATGAACCTCGTGTGGATGAACTTTTCAGAGAGACCCGGCTTGAACAACTATCAAACACTGAAAAGCCACGCCGACAAAGCCGGACAATGGCCGCAGTGGCGCGAAAAAGCGATTGCATTCATCCGCGATGAAATCTCAAAAAGCAAAAACGCCCGTTCTCGTTTCTATTGGAGAACAGCCGATCATTCCCTGCTTGTGGAAATACTCCTCCGGGAAAAGAAAAACGAGGAGGCATGGAAGGAAGCGCAAAGCTGCGGTTGCGACACAGGACTATGGTTCAAACTTACCGCTCTCCGCGAAAAGGATCACCCCAAGGATGGTCATCATCCAATCATATTCATGCAGTGCGGCCCTGTGCGATACAGAGTTGACGCCCGAAAGCAGGCGGAAAAGAGGCCGTTCGCACATCGAGTTATTGTGAGAAAAACAGAATTCACAATTCAGAAATCATCAAAAGAGGACCCGGAGCCGCCGATCCAGAGTGTATATGCCACTATCATAGACGATGACAGGGTCAACGAGATGATTCTCGAAGATATAATCGAGGCTGTGAAGAAGAGACGATCGCCAGTGCTTCTCACCGAGAGAAAAGATCATCTGGCTTACTTTGCGAAAAAGCTCGGCGCGATTTATCCGCACGTCATTGTTTTGAAGGGTGGCATGGGGACAAAGCAGAGGCGGGCTGTGGCCGAAGAATTGACGAAGATTCCAGATGATGAACCGAGAATAATCGTGGCAACTGGGCGCTATCCCGGGGAAGGATTCGACGACGCCCGGCTTGACACGCCATTCCCCGCCATGCCGATTTCGTGGCGGGGTACTCTCGCCCAATATGCCGGGCGCCTGCACCGTCTGCACGACAACAAGAAGGAAGTGCTGATATACGACTACGCCGATCTCAACATTCCCGTGCTTGCACGGATGCACGAGAGGAGACTGAAAGGATATCGCAGTATCGGTTATGACATTTCCGGTTGACGAAAGGGATTTCTTGCGGTCGCTCCATTCTCCTGTCAGAAGTTTGCAACCATGCCGACTGAGGATTGGAACACTCTGTTGCCGAAGGCGTTTATCAGCGGAATTGCGGCGCGTATTCCCGTGCAGTGCGCGAATCCTATCGTTTTCGGGTCGAATTCGCGCAGGGCGGCGATGGTTTTTTCGATCTGCGCTTCGGGTGCGCGCTCGAGGTGGAGTCCGCCCATAATCGCGTGAATTTTCGTCTTGCCTGTGATTTCCGCAGCCCGGTTGAGCGTGTTCACCACACCGCGATGGGCGCAGCCGAGCAGTACGACGATCCCATTTTCCGTGTCAAGAATCAGCGCCTGATCATCCGCCAGCGGGTCCGGTTTTTCCTTTCCATTTTCCCTTACAAGCAGAACCGGCTCGATTTTTTCGAAGTCGGTTTTCATCGGTATTTCGCCCGTGGTTGTAATCCCCGGCGCAATCTGCGTTGAATCCCTTTCGAGCCGCATCGTAATACCGTTTTTAATCAGCTCTTCACGCGTGATTGGAATTCCAATTGGAATGATGCCTTTCCCCGGATATGGAGCGACTTTTTCTGAAAAGACATCCGGGTGCGCAATCAGTTCGAATTGAGCGCCGGCGCCCAGAAGGCTTCTCAGTCCGCCCGTATGGTCATAATGCCCGTGGCTGAGAACGGCCGTGGCGATGTCTTTCGCGCTGTGTCCGATTTTCGTCATATTGTTCACAATAGCCGTTCCCTGCCCGGTGTCGAAAAGAATTTTTTTATCTTCCGTTTCAATAAGGAAAGAGAGTCCGTGCTCGCCGATAAGCCCCTTGCTTACCAGCACTGTGTTTTCGACGATTGTCGTGGCTTTAAATTTCACTCGTTGTTCTCCTCGTGAGATTTACAGGACAATATTCCCTCCAGCCATCCGATGCGGACGTTTTTCCTGAAATCGAACTGCGGCACCAGTGGTTTGATGTCGAGCAGCGGCGTGCCGTCGAGGATATCTACCTCGGATATTTTCAGAATGTTTTTCTCTCGTGACACAAGCCTGACGACGGACAGTCCGATAGGATTCGGCCGCGCGGGCTTTCGTATGCTGAAGATCCCCTTGGGGCTGTCCGCGTCCAGAAACGGCGCGGCTTTCAGCGCACACTGCCCGGCGCGATGGAACCAGTAGACAAGAATCAGGTGGCTGAAACCCTCGATGCAGTCGAGACCGGCTTCATATTCCCTGAAAACCTCGACCTCTCCGCATGATTCCGGATTGAAGACGCCCTGCATGGGAGCGTCATACGGCTCGTGCAGAGATGAGTGAATGATCCCGATCTGTTTAAGTTCGAATCTCATTTTACATAGGGTCCTTCGAGTCTTCCGGTTTTTTCTCATGTTGCGGCTTTGTCATACCGTGATCACCTTGTCGGAGTCCCGAACAATCTCGTAGTGGTCTTTCAGGGTGGAAAGCGGACATATCTCCGAACCATGGGAATCGCGCAGTTTCAGGCACGCTCCACAAGCGAGAAATTGTCCGCCCGCTTTGAGTACATTTTGCGCTTGTCCTTTCACGTCGAACCCGGGGTCATCGATTTTGTCAATGTCGACGCCCTTCCCTGAAAGGAAAATACGCACCTCGTCGCCTTGCTCCAGACTATAAAGAGCCAAGCGTAGTGCGTTGAAGACAGTCTCTGGATCGGCCTGAGTGATAACCATACCGAGTTTCATGGAGGCATCTCCTTTCTATGATTACCCGCGCGTGTCATGTTCCACGGTGAATTGTTATTTTCGCATCTTTCATAAATTTCGCTCCTGCTCAGAGCAATCTTTGGGTCCCGCCTTTTTCTCATTGTTATGAAGTTTATCATCATCTCCGGGCGGCTTCGTTTTTTTCTCCAACTGTTCGCGCAGCAGTGCCCGAAGCATCGCGACGCCTGCCGCGCCGCAGAAGCCGATTCCCAGGCCGCGCCGGATGCTTCGGCGAAGCGGCCGGGTCAGTCGTCTGAACGATAATAATCTCATTTCACACCTCCGTCTTCCAGACAACCCGTCAGGCTATTCCCAGCAATCTTTTTGCGTTTTCCGACAACAGTTTTTTCTTTGTTTCCTCTTTCAGGTTCAGGCCGCCGAGTTCATCAAGGATGCGTTTGCGTGGAAGCAACGGGTGATCGGAGCCGAAGAGCGCCTTGTGCGACAGAACAGTATCCATATACTGAACTACCATGTCAGGGATGTACTTCGGCGACCAGCCGGCGATGTTGAAATAGACATTGAAATTCCGTTGCACGACCGCCAGCGTTTCCTGATACCACGGGAAGCCGAAATGGGCGACAACGATTTTCAACTGCGGAAAATCCACCGCGACTTCATCTACGAAAATCGGCTGGCAGTATTTGATCTTGCGGCCGAGGTGAAAATGTGTGCCTGTATGAAGCAGCACTGGTATGCCGAGTTCCCGCGCCTTTTCGTACAGAGGATACATCAATTTTCCGTTCGGATAAACGTCAATGAGATGCGGTATGATTTTGAGGCCTTTCAGCCCCATGTTGCGGACGGCGTTGTCGAGTTCGGCGACGGCTTTTTCTCCCTTGTGTGGGTCAACACTCGCAAAGCCGATCAGCCTGTCAGGATATTTCTCGACCGTCTTTGCGACGAGTTCGTTGGGGATTTTGAAACCGAGGGTGGTTTCCGCATCCACTGCCACAACAACAGATTTGTCCACACCCGCCGCGTCCATATCCTCGATGGTATGTAATTCCATGCCCTTGCCGCTGAAGAATTGAGTGTAGCCTTTGAACATTTTTGCGATGTCATCGGGAATGCCCTCGACCGTTCCCTTTACCGCTTCTCGCGTGTACAACTGCGCGTGCGTGTCAATTATCATCTTGCGTCACAACCTTATTTATCATTTTTCCCTTTCAAAATGCGCGACGTACTCCTTCATCATGCACTTCCCCATGATTGAGATCATCCCGTTCGCCATCGCCTTCTCGGCCGCCGCGTTGTTGACGATTCCTTCCTGCGCCCACACTGCTTTCGCCCCGATGTCGAGAGCTTCATCCACGATCCCCATGACCTCGGACGGCGGCCTGAAAATATTCACGACATCGATCTTTTCGGGGATATCGCGCAGGCTCGCGTATGCCCTTTCGCCCAGAATCTCGCCGGCTTTTGGATGCACGGGTATGACGCGGTATCCTTTCTTTTGAAGAAACGCCGCGACTTTATGGCTGTCCTTTTCCGGGCTTGTGGACAATCCAAACACCGCGATGGTTTTCGACTCCTTCAGAACTTTTTCGATGATCTCGTCTTTGACGTGATGCAACGGCACTTCACAGATTTCTTCTTCCATCCGGTCCGCTCCCTTCCTGCCTTGTCGTACCGACTCCCGGCTCTTAAAGCGATCCGACAAATTCTCTTCTGATAGAAGCCGGGACGGAGGTCATCTCTTCATTTGTATTCGTGAGTGCCCATGATCACGGGCACAGAGAATTTCTCCGTTATCATTCTGGAAATTTCCTCCATGTCGAGATGCGGGCAGCCCGGCTTTGCGGTCGCCATGCAGCTTGTGAGGTGAATGACGTCGGGTTTGATTTCGGAAAGTTTTATCGCCATTCCGATATTAGACAGAAGCGGCCTGCCCGGACACTCGCATTTCACGAACGAGATTACCGATACCGGCTCGTCGAACTTGCCTTCCCCCAGTGCGGCGGCCTTGAGGCATCTCCATTCGCCCGGGCAACCATAGCCTGTGCCCATGTAGTGACCGCATCCGATTAACATAGCCTTCTTCATTTCTTATTACCTCCTCGTATGCCGGATTTGGCTTTATTATGACCTAATTTTCCCCCAGTCACATCTTCACGAGAGCCTGCTCTGCGGCGATACTGATTGGTTCCGCGCTGGGTTCCGAAGACAGCTCCGGCTGGCCGGCGCACATTATAGAGCAGAGATCATAGACCGTTTTTCCGCCCAGTATCAGGGCGTTGACGGTGTCTATCTCTTTCACCGGCGCTTCGGAATCGCTCAGTATCTGACCGCCGAGCAGCTTTTTGCTCTTCCTGTCGAACACGAGTTTTATAGTCCATGGTTTCACCCCCGGCATCATCGCATGCTTGCTCCTCGACTCCACGGTCGCGCATACCGGGTCGTAGCCTTCCTCCCTGGCCCGCTTCTCGGTGAGTCCCGTGAACCCGATACATTTGTCAAGAAGCTTCGCCACCGCGTTGTCCAGCACCCCCGGGAACGGCACATCGTAACCAGCGAGCTTCTTTGCAACGTGGCGCCCCGCGATTATTGCCGGGCCGCGCAGCACGCCGGGAACAGGCTTTCCGGTGATAAAATGTTTTTTCTCGACGCAGTCTCCCAGCGCGAAAATGTCCGGCTCCGAGGTTTCCATGTACTCGTTCGTCTTTACGCCGTAGGCGCCTATGTCCAGTCCGATCTGCTTTGCCAGCTCAAGGTTCGCCTTCACACCGACGTTGAGAACCATCATATCCGCATCGAGTTTTTCCCCGCTTTCGAGTTCCACCCCGGAAACCGCCCCATCCCGGCCGAGGATTTTCGTCACCTTCCGTCCCATCTTCATCTTCAGGCCCTTTTCGGTCAGGTACTCCTGAAGTTTTGCGCCGAATTCAGTGTCCAGCATCAGCGGCAGGGGATGCTCCAGCATTTCCACAATTGTTATGTCGTATTGCCCGGGAGATGCGGTCATAATGGCCGCGGCAAGCTCCATGGTTATGAAGCCCGCCCCGATAAAGACCATTTTCTTCACTTTTTTCTCTGTTATGAAAACTGCCATTTTTTCCGCGTCCGACAGGCTCCTGAAGGTGAATACACCGTCCAGGTCGCGGCCTTCAATCGGAGGAACCACCGGGCTGCCCCCTGTGGCCATAACCAGCTTGTCGTAAGGCAGTTCGCGGCCGTCGGAGAGACGCACTTTTTTCCGCTTCGGGTCCACGCGCGTGACTTCGTCCACTATGACGTTGATGCCGGCGTCGATGAACTTCTGATCGGGATTAACAATGGATTCTCCCGTCACAAGACCGGATACCACGTACGGCAGCGAGCATCGGACGATGAATCGCTTTTCCTTTCTCACGAGCGTGACTTCGATCTTCGGCATGAGCGCCTTCGCACGCATTGCAGTTGCAAATCCGCCGCCTCCGCCGCCGATAATTACCAATTTCTCTCCTTCGTTCATACTATTTTCCCCCCCTTCATATTCATCCGTTAATGCCATCATAGAAATCCCAGTCATATCGGCGTGATCGGCGCGCTGCCCGCCCATCCCGGACACCACAGGATTTACATCTTTTCGAGCGCAGCCGCCGGATCCGTCTTGATGTCCGTAATGTCCTTTTCGGGGCGGGAAACGCGATTATTCTCTGGTCATGGCCGTCCCGCATTTCGGACATTTCAGGGAAATACACGGGACACCCTGCTGATGCGGCGCCCGGTTTCCGCATTGCGGGCAGACACAGTTTCCGCCCGGCCCCGCGCCGCGACCGCCCATTCTCCCTCGTCCTCCACTCATACCGCGACCACCTCCCATTCCGCGTCCGGTTCCCGGTCCCTGTCCCGACGGACCAGTTCCGTCTCCTCTCGGCATATTGTTCACTTCCTTTCTGTGAACTTTCGCACATTCTTCGTCACGATGGATTGCGACGTCATCCGCCTTGGACTGCGGCGAGTCATCGCCGCCTTCACTCCCGCGCGGAGCGCGGGAAACAAGGCGGTGTTTGCACACCGCACT
>JBFMFE010000243.1:0-3520 GCA_040752295.1 bacterium | reverse complement strand
TTCTATGGCGTAAAAGGGTTTTTTCAAACTCCGAAAATGCTTCGCTCAATACAAAAATCCTCAACACCCTGATCTACGCCCTTGCTCATGCCGCTTGATGACTGTAGAATTTCTGCGAAAGTTCACACTGGGAGACTCTTTCGTTTACGGCGGTGGTGTGGGGATGAGGGAAACGCTACCGGCGCATCTTGAAACAGCGCTGGTCGAGCGAACGGGCCGCAAGCTTGAGGTTTTGAATTTCGGTGTCCCCGGATACAATCTTGATGAAGAAGTTGATCAATATCGCTTTTTCGCTCACAGGTGGAATCCGGATGTGGTGCTGTTGTTTTTAGTTCGGGGCCCTGGCGTTCTGGACCCTCCGCTTTGCGAATGGACACGGCGGCGTGCCCTCGGCTGGGCCGTCACGAACGTATATGTTGCCCGTGTTGTTTATTTTCGCTTCATCTTTAGGAAAATGTCGTCTGATTATAGGAAAAAAGTCGATTCTAAAAAACGGCTTCGTCATGACTTGCAACAACTGGCGGAGGTCTGTCGTCGAAACGGCGCGAGACTCGGAGTGGTGATTTTTCGCGATCCGTTGCCCGGCCCGGCACAGGGCACCGGCGACATTGAGAAGATAATGGAGGACATTGGAATCTCTTGGCTTGACGGACGCCGGTGGATGGAAAAAAAAGAAACGGAGGGCTTGCTACAAAGGCTCCCCAAGGACGGTCATTTTACCGGGGATTCCTACTGGCGGATGGCGACATTCGCTGCGGACTGGCTAATCCGTGATTGCGAGCTGATGTCAACGGCCGGTGTATCTTGCAATTTGACATCCGAATAAATTTGAAAGAATTTCGTCCCCGGATTTCGACGTGTATTTTTCGTGATCGGGAAAAGGGCGGGAAAAGGGTGCCTGCCTGTGGCATTAAATATTAAATAAAGGATGTCCGTTTTTCGCATTTTATGATGCGTCCCTGTCACGGTAATAAAGCCGCCACGACGGAAAAAATACCGACTTGAATTGAAACTAAGAGCAGCCGAACAGGGCGGGCGAAGGTATGGAAATAGGGGGACGGAAACGGGAAATGGAGATTGGGAGATTGGGGTCAGACCTTGAATATTTAATATTTGCCGACTGTCCATCACACCTCCTTTATCCTTCCGAAAAGTTTATGAACTTCTTTATACCCACGCTTGTTTTTCAACATCCGGTTACGGTTAATGCCTAACACCATTCTCCTGCCCAATACCCGATTTATTAACCCGATATTCCCATGTTCAGGAGACCGTTGAAAAGCTTCTTCAGCGAATTCTCGCGCGCTTTTTTCTTTTCCAGGTCCGCCTTCACGGCTTCGATGCGCCCGGCGTATTCGCGGAATTCGGGGGTCTCGCTTATGATTTTATCAACGTATCTTACCCTTTCCTCGTCGCTCATGTACGTGTCTCTTATCGCGCGAAGTTCGCCGGAATCGAGGAAAAACCCGCCGCAGGCGGGGCATTCGTTAACCGTGACGATCTTCGACCTCTGGTGAAGATGCTTCATCATGGGGATGCCGCACAGGGGGCACTTCAGCTTTTCCCGGTTCTCATCGTTTCTCCGGGGGGCGTTCAGCGCCGCCGTGAGCGCCGCCCCGAAGCCCTCGTCCTTTTCGTCGAGCCGCGTCAGTTCCATCCAGTCGAACCAGAGGCTCCTGCATCCGCTCATACAGACGTCCACCGTGACGCCGCCGAAATCCTCTTTCGCCATTTCCCTTTCGCACACGGGGCATCTCATCGTTACCACCGCCGGTTTTTCATGGATTTTTCATGCCGGATTATTCGAACACCGTGAATAATTCGATTTCATGAAGTTTAGCTCACCGGCGTCCGGGAAGTCAAACTTTCAACGGCGGCAGCCTTTGCGTTTAAACTTTATCTCCGCTCCGCGCAATCCGCGGCTGACCTGAGGAGCGTGATCGCGGCGGCGAGGTCGAAGGCTTTTTCGTAGAGGGCTTTGCCCGTGATGACGCCCGTGACGTTGCGCCTTCCGAGTCTCTTGATTTCGAGAAGGTCGTCGAGTGACGACACGCCGCCCGAGGCGATGACGCCGGCGGCGGCGGCGTCGGCGACGGCTGCGATGAGGTCGAGGTTCGGGCGCGCGAGGGCGCCGTCGCGCCGGATGTCGGTGACGATCAGCGTCTTCGCGCCGTCGTCTTCCATCATCTTCGCCGCCCCGACGGTGTCCAGCCCGGTGTCGCCCAGCCAACCCCGCACGGCGACCTTCCCGTCCCTCGAGTCGAGCGCGACGGCAAGGCGCCCGCCGAACCGGGAAAGCATTTCCTTCGCCGCGCCGCGCGACTCGAGCGCCGCAGTGCCCAGTATCACCCTCGCCGCGCCGATATCGAGGTACTTCCGGACGTCATCCGGCGTCCGCACGCCCCCGCCGACCTGCACCGGGACGTCCACCGCGCCGAGGATCGCCTTCACGCCGTCGAGATTGGCGAAACACCTCTGCTCGAACGCCGCGTCGAGGTCAACGACGTGCAGCCACTCCGCGCCGGCGTCCGCCCATCCGCGCGCGATGCCCGCGGGCGTCCCGGGATACACCGTGCACTCTTCCCTCCTGCCTCCGACGAGGCGCACGCACTTTCCGCCGAGGAGATCGATCGCCGGTATCACGATCATCCGCAGAGCCTCCCGAATGCTTCGAGAAGCGCGAGTCCAGCTTTCTGGCTTTTTTCGGGGTGGAACTGGACCGCGGCGACGCTTCCGTCCGCGACCGCCGAGACGAACTCCGCCCCGTATTCCGTCCGCGCCGCGACGATCCCTTCGTCCTCCGGGACGGCGTGATACGAATGGACGAAATAAAAGAACGATTCGTCCTTCACGCCTTCGAAGACGCCTTCCTTCTTAACGATGCGCGCCTGGTTCCAGCCCATGTGCGGCACCTTCAGTCCCTGCCCGAAACGCACCACGCGCCCCTTGAAAACGTCGAGTCCCTCCGCGCCCTCGCCCTCCTCGCCCGACGTGAACAGAAGCTGAAGCCCGAGGCAGATGCCCAGGTAGGGCTTGCCGGCGCTGATTTCCTTTTTCAGAGGCTCCACGAGGCGCGCCTTTCGGAGGTTCGCCATTGCGGCGGCGAACGCTCCGACGCCGGGGAGCACGATCCCCGAGGCGCTCCCGAGCGCGGCGGGGCTGTCGGTTATGCGCGCGTCCAGCCCGACGCGCTCAAGCCCCTTCTGCACGCTGCGCAGGTTGCCCATGCCGTAATCAATCACGGCGATCATACCGGAAGTGTACGGAGGCGCTCCCGGAGTGTCAATCAGAGGGAGGAAAGGTTGTTTTCCCGGATCGTTTCAGAGTGCTCAAACCCGGCGTACTGCAATGAAACCAATTCCCGGCTCCATGGCGCAGCATGGAGCCAGCGAGTTAAGTGCACTATTTCGTAAATACTCTAACGTATTCTGCGCGAAGCGCCTTGGAGTGCGGTGTGTGAACACCGCCTTGACTATCGGAGATGAAGGCGGCGATGGCTCGCCGCAGTCCAGGGAGGCTT
>JBFMFE010000242.1:0-12842 GCA_040752295.1 bacterium | reverse complement strand
TTGTCCTCCGCCCGAAGAAAAGTGGGGACGCGCCCACCTGGCTTTACGTCTCGTTCGAGGCGGGCAGGATGCGGGACTCGAGCGTACCCGACGCGATTTCGCGCGCGGTGGGAAAACTGTACCTCGACCACCGGCTCGCCGCGGGGGGGACCGCGCAGGTTTCGTTCGTCGCCGACTGCCGTGGCGCGCTCTACTCGGGAAGCCGCAGATACGGCGCGGCGGGCGCCGGACTGCGCCTCGGCGCGACGCACGGAAAAGAACACTCGCTCTCGGTTCAGTACATGCACTTCGACCAGGGGGGCACTTCGAGACTCTACTATGACCGCATTGACCCGGACGACAAGCTGTTCATGATAAGCAGGATCGGTTTCGGCGGCGGCTTCTCACTCACGCTCGACACGCAGTACGACCTCGACCAGAGGATATTCGACGAGATCGAATACAAGCTCACGCGGGAATTCAACTGCATCAGGGCGAGCATTGGCTGGCGGACCGAGCGCCGCGAGTTTCTGTTCGGCATGAAAGTGACGAACTTCGGAAGAAAGACACGGTGAAAAAGACGGCATTCGTCATCGCGGCGTTCATCGCGGCGTGTCTCGCCGCGCCGGCGGCGCGCGCCGCCGAAGTCCGGAACCTCTCGCTCGAAAACAGAACCTTTCTGCGGGAGAAGGTCGGTGAACTGCGCCTCACGGAACTGTGGAAGGTGTCGCGGGGGCGGCTGAGACCGAATCCCATCCCGCTATCGCTCTTCACCGCATACCAGACGCTGATCACGAGCGGGGATTTCCTGCTTTCCCGGCACGACGAGACGTTCGCGTCCAGCCTCGCGCGGCTGCGGGACCCGCAGGGCAACGGGAGCAAGCGCCCCGACGATAGCGAAGCGGAGACGGTTCTCCGGGTCCTCGAAAACGAGCTTGTGGACGCGTACCTGCTGAAGAACGCGCTCGCGGAAGCCGGGACGATGCTCGAGGTGCGCGAGGGGATGAACCGCGCCGCGCTCCGTATGCAGTCGGTCCCGGTGCGCGCCGGGCTTGCCCTCAGCGCGTGGAAGTGGATACGCGCCTTCCACGGCGCGGGGGGCGTTCCCGATGGAGTGAAATCGCGGTGGATGAGCCTCGTCGAGTACGACTTCGCGGCGTCGGACGCCGCCGAGCTGAACGAGGCGGTGGGGCGCGTCTCCGCGGAATACTCCAGGCTCATGCTGGACGTCGTGACGGGAGGGGTCAAATGAGGAAAGCGCTCGTTACAGCCGCGGCAATGCTGCTTTTTTCATCGCTGTGCGCGGCGGACGAGATGGGCATCACGGTCCGCGCGGCGGACGGAGCGGCGCTCATAGCCGGGGAAGAGGAGAGCGTGCGCGCCGTCGAGGCGGCTCTGAACGCGTCCGCGAAAAAGAAGTGGTTTCTGAGGGAAATCGAGGCGTTCATTACGGCGGAACACGGGGACAGGGTGAAAATCAGGTTGTATTCAAAGCTGGAGTTCGAGAGGGTCGGGATGTTCAGGTTTCTGCGCATGCCGTTGAGGCGCGCCGTTCTGAGGGGGGACGTTCCGCCGATAGAATTTCTGAGTTTTGAACAGGCGCGCGCGGTGCTGGAGGGGTTCGACATCGGGACCGCGGCGAGGGAGGATTTTGAAAAGCTCACCGACGAGCAGAAGGTCGGCGCTGCCGCGCTCGCCGGGGCGGCGCTCGTGGTGCTTGGAGGGACAGGTCCCGACAGTCCGGTCGAGATCGTTTACGTCGCGGAGAGATGAGAGTTCTGCTCAAGGCAGGATTTCCGGTTGGGGTTTTGGTTTTGACGATGCTGTGCGCGCGCGCGTTCGGCGCGGAGAAGACCGTTCTCGCGGTCACCGGGCGGGAACTGCGGGAAGGGGTCGCCGTCGCTGTGGACGGGCGTCCCTGGTACATAAGGGTCGAGGAGCCGCCCTCGAGGCATTTCACAATGCGCCCCGGCGAATCCGCGCCGGAAATCCACGTTTCCGTCATCGAGGAAACGCCGGGCGAGCCGGAGACGTTCTTCATACCGGTCGAGATCGAGGACAAGGTGCTCGCGCTGGGGGTCGCGCTCAAACTGACGGCGCCGGACGGAACGGACGCCGAGGTGAGGATACCGCCGCGCCGTGTGTTTCTCTCCATACCGTTCAACATCCCGATAAGCCCGGAGGCGCACCCCGGATTCGCCGGCAGAAACGCGATAATTCAGGTTATTCCCCGGATTACGAAGAAAGCCCAGGTGGAGATAAACAACACCGCGACCGACGGGGTGGTCGCGGACATCAAGTACGAGGGCGTCGCAGACCTCAAGTTCAAGGACCTTCTCAACAGGACGAACCGGCGGGACATGGACGGGATACTTTTCATTGGTCGCGAGAAGGGGAACCGCTGGACGATAGACATACAGAACCTGTTCGAGAAATTCGACGAGAGAGACCTCGCGATAATGCGCGACCGCCCGTTTCCGCGCCCGTTCCGCTCGAGGTTCAGGCTCGACAACCTGCAGAACTATCACAACATATCGTTCGGGGCGAACGTGGTGTACTCCTCCCGGCTGGCGAGCGTGGAAATCGGGAACGTGGACAGGCTCGTGAAGCCCCGGACGCACACGACGCTGCGGTACGGCGGCGGGAACGCCTCGGCGCTCGTGCGCTTCGAGGGCGTCGAGGCGAAAAACCCGTCCGGCAGACTGCCGCTCGCCTTCCACGCGGACCGCTTCGGCTGGCAGGCGGCGCTGTACGCGGAGAAGAGAAACTCCGCCTTCTCCGCCGTGATCGGCAACCTCAAGGTCGAGGACTACACGGACAGGGGGGAGATTGACGATTACACCAACTTCATCTTCTCCGCCTCGCGCTCGTTCGGCGAGACTCTCCGCCCGTACCACGGGAAGAGATTTCTTTTCTCCGGGGACTACGCCGTCGAGTACTACGGCAGGGGAAGCAGGACGTGGGTCAAGGGCGAGGTGAACTTCAACGTTTCCTACCGTCGCAACTACCTCATGTACGTGCGGCTGAACGATGACTTCGCGCGCGTCACGGGCGGAGAACGCGCCGCGCTGTGGGAAAACTTCTTCGTCTCCATCATGCGGAACCGCGACTACTTCAACCCGCGCGACCCGCTGAACCGTTGGGACGTCGAGTCCGTTTACCTCGATTTCAACTGGGAACGGCAGGGGAAGGGACAGTCCTACGTGATGGATAAAAGGATCGGGCTTTCGCGGCTCATACTCGTCTGGAAATACGACGTGCCGATGGAACTGTACCTCGAAACCGACAAGACCGGAAAATTCCGCCCGGGGATAGGCGTCAGCATCAGGAGGTACCTGTGAAGACGGCGCTCATCGCGGCGGTCGTTGTCCTCGCCTGCGCGGCTGCCTTATGGGGGGCGGAGGATGAGCCTGAAACGCTCACCGTACGCACAACGGACGGACTGATACTCGTTTCCGGCGCGTACGACGAACTGAAACCGCTTTCGGACAGACTCGCGGCGGACGCCCCCGCGAAACGCTCGACCGCCGAGACGCTCCTCATGCTGAAGGATTCCGCCGTTCCGGCGGACGGGATTCAGGTGTTCTTCAGCGGAGGGACTGCTTCACCTGCGAACAAGCCGGCGCCGCGCATGATGGCGCTCGCGGACGCCGTGAGAGAGGGAATCGTGCCCGACGTCATCGGGCTTGAAATCTACGACGCGCTCACGCTGCTGCGGATGAACGGCGTGGAAGGGGCGGTCCTGGGCGAGCCGCCGGCGAAGTCGCATCTCGCGGGCAAAGCCTCCGTGTCCCTGCGCTCGTCAATGGTGGGACTGCGTCCTTCGAGAATCTTCGTCAATGGAAAAAGCTATAAGCCCTCATCCGTGGGATACACGCTCGTCGTGATGGCGCCGGGCGGCAGCGGCGTGGTCGCAAGCCGCTCCTTCAACACCTACGAGAGTCCGGACGAAAACGACAGGATGGCGGATTTTCTGAGGGAGCAACCCGCGGGCGCCGTCCTTGTCGGGGTCTCGTTTTTAGGATCGGGCGTTTTCATGACCACCGCCGCCGACGCACTGCGCGAGTACGGACTGCTTGTACCCATAAACCCGGAGGTGCCCACGTCCCACGCGTTCATCGGCGTGAAAGGGCTTCCTCCCGGCGGGGGGGTGGAAGCCACGGCGAACAACCAGGACTCCACGATAGTGCTTCTGGCGGAGGACCTGTACGTCCGGGAATCGGAGATCGGCGGGTTCACCGCGCATCCCGGCGGGCTTGCGGCGGTCCTGTCCGGAACCGAACCCGGCTCGACGGTCTACGTTTTCCAGTGACGCAGGCGCGCCGGCGGCTGCCGCGCGTCCAAAAAAAAGTTTGCCCGGACGGGATTCCCGTGGTACGATTCGGGAAATCCCGCGCCGGTAAAGGCGTAAGAACGATCAGGGGGCTTTGGGACGGTGAAAACGGCGGCGGTAATCGTGCTGGTACTCGCGCTTATCGGGATGTTCCCGAAGCACAGGAGCGGCGAGAGCGCGCCCGTCCCGATCATGGCAGCTTATGAGTGCGCGCAGCCCGAAGGCGTCGTTGTGGACGAGAGCCGCGCGGAGCGGATAGCGCGATTCGGCGAGAGCATAAGGACAGTGGTGGACGGTGAAACGATGAGGTTCATCGCCCGCGGCATCGTGAAGTACGCGACCGCGCACTGCATCGAGCCGGAATTAGCGGCGGCGCTCGTGGCGCGCGAGTCGAGATTCAACCCGCGGGCGGTCTCGAAGAACGGGGCGATGGGACTGGGACAGCTCATACCGTCCACCGCTAAAAGGGTTGGGGTGAGCGACCCGTTCGACATCGAGGACAACCTTCGCGGCACGACGCTGTACTTCAAAAGCCTGCTCGACATGTGGAGCGGGCACGCCGACCAGGTTGAGCGGGCGCTCGCATCTTATCTTGTTGGTCCGTCGAGGGTGGAAAAGGAGGGTGTGCCGCCCTCGTCAAGACCGTACATAAACGACATACTTGATTACCGCGCGAGGATTTTGTCGCAGTGAGAGCGGGGGCGTCCGCGGCGGAGTCTCGACACGGGGAAACCGGGACTTTAGGATGATAAAGCCGTCCGAAGGGAGAACAAGCATTCCCCGGAAAAATTTTTCAAAAAGCGTTTAAAACCCGGATTTTCCGGTTAAATGAATATTAAACAACAAGCTGAAGGTGATAAACATGGATGAGTCCGAACTGATTCAAAAACTCAAGCAGAAAGCCGGAGGGAGACGTTCCATCCGGTTCGCCGGGGAGGAGGAGAACGGCGGGTTGAGCGACGCGGTGTACGAGATTTTCGGCGGGTGGCAGGAAGCGCTCGCGGCTGCCGGGCTTCATCCGAAGACGAAACTGGTGGGCTACTGGAGCCACTCCGAGGTGATAAAGAGGATCAGGCAGATAGCCGGGCGCGGGGAGTCGCTGAACACGCTGCACCTCGAACACAGGCACCCGAGGCTGTGGAACGCCGCGAGGCGGTTGTTCGGGAACATCGAAAACGCCGTGGAATCCGCCGGTTTCGACTATAAGAAGATCAGGAAGCGGGACGAGTGGTCGGAAGAGAGGATCAGGGAGGAAATCCGTGAGCTTTTCTCGCGGGGAGTGGACATATCGCAGGTAACGATGGCGCAGGTTAACTCGAAGCTGCTCGCCGCCGGGCAGAAGTTTTACGGCTCGTGGAGCAGGGCGGTGGAGACTGCGGGCATCGAGTATTCACGGGTGAGGCAGGCGCACCGCACGAGGAAACAGAGGAAGAAGACCATTGAAGAGGGACTGAAAAAACGCAGGGTCTTCATAGTGAGGAACGGCACGCCCGTGGAATTCAAAAAGACCCTGCCACACTGAAGATACGCGGTTCGGACGCCCCGTTTCAAAGCCCTCAAGAAACCCGCGGAGCGTCATTGCGGGCGGGAGGCGCCGGCGCAGGCGGACGTTCCGGCGGAACGTTGACGCGGCGATAGACCGTCCGCCCGTTTTTAGTTATAATTGCCCGGAAAACGCTCAAAATAACACGAGGAGGTGATAGGGAATGGCGGTAGCGCGCGTAACCGAAGTGACTGCCTCATCAACGAAGAGCTGGCAGGATGCGGTGGATGAAGCGATGAGCCGCGCGTCGAAGACTCTCAGGGGCATCACGGGGCTTGAAGTGGTAAGCATGAAAGCGAAGGTGGCGGACGGGAAAGTCACCGAGTACAGGATAACGGTGAAGATCACGTTCATTCTCGACACCTGAGGTTTTTCGGACTCGGAAACGGGCGCTGAATAAGCGCCTTTTTTATTTCCGGCGGAATCGCCCGCGCTTCCGGAACAAACCCGGTCCGGATCGGCGCGGGAACCGATCAGCAGTCGGTCGAACCCGCTGCGGCGCGCCGTCCGTGTCAAACACGGCGCCGGCGGGTAAAATGAAAAATGAGAGGGCATCTGGAAGCCTTTCATGCTGGCGTCACGAAAACGGGCTGACATGAAACGGGAAAAATCCGCGCCGATGAACGGAGACGGAACGCCGTCCGCGGTCCTGAGAACCGCGGCGATAGTTCTTGCCGCGCTCGTACTTCTTCCCGCCGCGGGCACAGCCGCCGGACGGAGCGGGGAGACCGGCGAGTCCGGGCAGAAAGATGAAAGGCGCGAGAGAATCTCGGTTGACGGCTACTGGTTCACGAAGTTCAGGGAGTACGGCGCGTCTGGGAACGAAAGCAGGTTTCTCTCCCAGGAAGGGCTGCTCACGTACGGGAGCCGCATGGAGCAGGGCGCGGACATGTCAATCCTGTTCGAGTTCGGCAGAAGCCTCCGGCTGAGCGGGCGCGTGTACGACCTGCCGTACCGGGAACGGGAGATGACGTTCGACCTCTCGTCGGGACACCTGAAGGCGACGCTCGGCGATTTCGTCGCCAGCCTTCAGGGGGGCGCCTTCGCCAATTTCTCCAAGAAGATAACAGGGACGATGCTCGAATACAGGACGGGGCGCGCGGCGGCGACGTTCGTGACCTCGGAGGTCAAAAGTCTCACAAAGACCGAAAGCTTCAGGGGGCGGAACATCAAGGGACCCTACGACATCCGCGGGGTGGAACTGATACCCGAAAAGATACAGGTGAAGATCAACGGGGAGATAATACCCGCCTCCGAGTACGTGCTCGAGCCGTTCCAGGGCGACATCACGTTCTTCGAGGTCATCACGCCCAGCGACTACGTCACGATAACCTACGAGCAGACGTTCCGCACGGTGCTCGGGGTCGGAAACATCACCGGCTACGGCGCCGAGTACGGCGCGCGGAACAAGAGGTGGAAAATCGGCGCGACGCGCATCGTCCAGGAAGCCAGCCGCGCCGTCCACTCGCTCATAGAACAGGTCGCCTCCGAGCCGGCGGCGCCCGACCCGCTGGACCCGACACTGCTTGCGCTCCCGACGCTGCGAACGAACAACGGGCTGCTCGTCCGCAGCGACGGCAGAACGACCGAGACCATCGTCAGGAACGGCGTCACGCTCGAAAAATACAACGACTACAACGTGGCGAACACGAGCGAGGGCGCCGCAGAACTCCTCGGTCTCGAGGCGCAGGGCTTCTTCAGGCTCGCCTCGGTTCCCTCCGCGACAAGCTCCTTCACCGTCTCGTACCTGTACTACCCCGAATCCATCACGGGCGGGTCCGACGACGAGGTCCTCACGATTGACACGCTGACCAACGACGCCGTTTTCAGGGAAGCCACGGTGTACTACGGCTCGGAGGAGATAAGGGGCTGCAACAGCGAGACCGAAAGCATAGATTCGTGCGGAAAAATCTTCACGCGGGAGGTGGACTACTACGTGGTCGAGAGCGAAAACAGGGCGATATTCAAAAACACGAGCTACACGCTGTACAACGTGATAAAGGCGCGTTACAGGACCTATCCCGCCTTTCTGCCGAGCGGCTCGCTGTTCGACCAGACGGTGACGAACTACGGCGCGGAATACAGGGCGTCGGACAAGCTCGCGGTCCGCGCCGACCTCGCGATCAGCAACGCCGACATAGCCGCCAAGCCGATACAGGTTTTCGGGCGGATAATAGGCGCTGCGGCGGCGGAAATAACGTGCCCCTCCGGCGCCGCCCCCGACCCGTGCACGTTCTCCCTCGGAAACACGGACGTCTCCACCGATTCCGACAGGGTGTACTTCAACGACGTTACGTCGCTGGACGCGATCAGGACGCGCCACGCCGATTACACGGTCAACTACGACGTCGGCGAAATAACGTTCCTGAAAAGCATACCCGCCGGGACCACCATAATCGCAGACTACTCGTACACGCCGCCGGAAGTCGGCGTCGAAAAGGGTCACATCATCAGGACGAACCTCGATTACAAAACGCGGAAAACCTCGCTGAATCTGCTCACGCAGAACGCGAACACCTTCTTCACCCCCATCGGCGGCGAGGCGAACCTCGAAACCTCGAGGCTGAACCTCACCGGCGCTCACTCCTTCTCCGACGGGCTGCGCGCGCGGTTCTCGTTCCTGTCGCTCGACACGGCTCTCGACGTCCTGGGCGCGAACAAAACGAAAAACACGCAGCAGAGGATGGAAATCTCCTACTCGTCCCGGAAAATACCATCGCTGACGCTGACGCGCGGCTCGAGAACCCTGTCGGACGACTATGCCGCCCCGAGGGTGGACTCGCGGGAAACCGTCACCGGTCTCCAGGCGAGCCTGCCCGTTCCCTACGTGAAAAACACCTCGTTCGACCTCGGCTGGGAGAAAACGGAATTCACCGAGGATTCCCTCCTCTCGGCGACCCCCGACAGCGAGACCTCGAAGCGCGTCATAGGCGTTCACCACAAGCGCGGAAAGAAGCTCACCGCGGACGCCCGGTTCACGACCTCATCGTACGACTCCGCCACCGTAACCGGCGAGCAGTACACGACGACGATATCGGGGCGCAACGTCAAGATCACGTACGTCCCCGCCGCCCTCGTCAGCCTCAACGCCTCGGTGGACAAACAGACGACCTCGGACTCCCGCCCTTCCACACAGGGCGAGGAAATAAACTCGACGACGCTGACGATCAGAACGAACCCCATCTGGCGGCTCCAGTTCCTCTCCCTCTCCCACTCCAAGCGTGACCGCCCGAGCCTCAACACGCCGTCGTCGAGCACAACTTCCACCACCTACGCATCGTCCCTCAAACTGTCGCCCTCCGCGAACCTCAACCCGTCGCACACCGTGACGACGACGTCGGTGGGCGGCTCCGGTTCGAGAAGCAGGATCGCGACCTACGAACTCGAGTTCCGCCCCGCGGGCAGACCCTACAACCTCACGCTCTCCACCCAGAAATCCACGAGCGATTCCTCGTCCGGGAGCCTCCAGACCTCAAGGAGCGTCACGCGGAACCAAGCGCGCGGCTCATGGTATCCGAGCGGCAAATTGAGCTTCATCACGTCGCTCGAGAAGGAAAAATCCTCATCCGGAAGCGCCGGTTCCTACGACGGAACGCTCATGAATTTCAAGGTGACGCACAAGCCGTCGGAGAAGAAGACCCAATGGCTGATCTACAACGTGATTGACAGGACAGGAGCGATCGGCGAAAGATACGCGACCTGGACGGTCGGTCTGTCGCACAGGGTTACGAAACTCCTTGTGTGGAACTTCGAGTGGAGGAGAAGCTCGTTCGGCAGTTCGGCGGACGGCAGCCAGAATTTCACCGGGACGAAAATGGAGACCGAGCTGAAGGCGGAGTTTTGAGGGGCGAGGCTGCGTTTCGCGCGCGCGGCGGCGGCGGAACGTCACCTTTCGGCGGCGCGGGCATCGGCGCCGGCGCTCACCTTCTCGAGCGTCTTCAGAAGCGCTTCCGCCTTGTGCATCGTCTCGTGGTATTCGCGCTCCGGGTCGGAATCGGCGACGATGCCCGCGCCGACCTGCACGTGTGCGCGGCGGTCCTTTATCACGAACGTGCGGATGACGATGTTCAGGTCCATCGCGCCGTTGTATGAAAGGTAGCCGATGGAGCCGGTGTAAAGCCCACGGCGCAGGTTCTCAAGCTCGTCTATGATCTCCATGCACCGCACCTTCGGGACGCCCGTGATCGTGCCCCCCGGAAAGCAGGCGCGGATGACGTCGAACCTGTCGCGCCCTTTCTCGAGCGTTCCCGTCACGTTGGAGACGATGTGGATGACGTGGGAATACTTTTCCAGCGCCATCAGTTCGTCCACGCGCACGGTTCCGTAAGCGCACACACGCCCGAGGTCGTTGCGCTCCAGGTCAACGAGCATTATGTGCTCGGCGCGCTCCTTCTCGTTGAGGATCAGTTCCGCCGAGAGCGCCACGTCCTCGCGCGGGTCCTTCCCCCTGGGGCGCGTGCCGGCGATGGGGCGCGTCTCGACCGTCCCGCCCGCGGTCCATACAAGTCTTTCGGGCGACGAACTGACGACGTCGAAGCCGTCGAATTCGAGGCAGCCGCCGAAGGGCGAGGGATTGATCTTGAGCAGTGTGCGGTAGAGGTCGAACGCGGGGACGTCCGTCGTCACGCTGAGGCGCTGTGAGAGGTTCGCCTGGTAGATGTCTCCCGCGGCGATGTATTTCTTCGCGCGGCGGACGATGTCCTCGTACTCTTTTTGGGTGAAGTTGGACTCGATGGGCGAAAGCAGACCGGCGCGCCCGGCGCCGGGGGCGGCTGCGGGGGGCGCCCGCAGTTTCGACGCGAGGGCATCGAGGCGTCCGAGCGCGCGCCCGTAAGCGTCCGGGATGTTCGTTTCCTCGCCGAGCCGCGCGACGGCAACTGCGAAAGCCGAGCCGGTTTTCATGTCGAACGCGGCGAAGTCGTCGAAAAAACAGAAAAGGAAATCGGGCGTTCCGACGTCGTCGGGGTTCGCGCAGGGGAGCTTCTCGAAGAGCATACGAGCCTCGTACGAGATGAAGCCCACCGCGCCGCCGGCGAACGCGGCGAGTGGGTCTGTCGGGCGTTTCTCCGCCTGCGGGGAGCACTTCCAGCGATTGAAATGGGAGCGAAGTTCCTCGAGCGGGTCGCCTTCGAGGACGCGCGTTTCGGTCCCCGTCCGTATCTCGACGCGCGGACCGCGGCCGGTGAAAACCATCCACGGGGAAGCGCCGCAGAACGAGAACCGTCCGATCCTCGGGTGATACCTGCCGCTTTCGAGGAGGAAGGAGTGACTTCCGCCGCGGAGCCTTGCGTAGGCGTCCGAAGGGGTAAGTCCCCGCGGCAGGGGCGTCCAGACCGGCACCGCATTGCCGCGCTGCGCGCACTTTTTGAAATCATCGAACGAAGGTGTTACGCCGTCCACGCCTTTCCCCCGCGGGCTTTCGCGCCCGCCGCCCGCCCGCCGGAATTCTACTTTACCACTTACTGCGTCCCCCGTGAAGCCCGCCGGTCCGCGGCGCCGTTCGAGGGGACGGCGTAACATTTTGCTTATCGGAAGCGGCAGGAATGAAATGAGCGAAAAAGATGAATGATGAATCCAAAATTTCTAATCTGAAATTTGATTCCGGTGCAAAAACCATTTTCGGCGCGGTACGCCTGCCTGCCGCGCCGTTTTGTTCAGCGGCCTGTCTGCCGTGCCAACGGCGCAGGCAGGGAGACCGCGCCCTACGTCTCTCGATAATAAAAATATAAGATTTTATGTGGTTTTTTGTAGGGCGGCCTGCCTGTGCGGTAGCCGTCACCTGTCTGCGTGCGTTCACCTGCCTGCCAAGCCTGTCTACCGTGTAGGGCACCTGCCTGCCGCCCCAGCGGGGCAGGCAGGCGGCACAGGCAGGCATCAGGGCAGGCTGCCGGCAGGCAGGTCGCTTCGATGAACGGCATTTTCTCAATCCCCAACATATTTGGCTGCCCACTGTAAATCCTGAAGCACCTCCATTTAATTTGCTGTAAAATTTCATACGGGACGGCGGGGCGGGGAACGCCCCGCGGCGCGCTTCCACATACAGGGACGGTTCCGCGATGGGCGAAAGGTACAGGCTGACGGCGAGTTTCGGCATCGGCGCGGCGGAGCTTGCGAAACTGATGGCGACGCCCGGGTTCGCCGAGGCTGAGGCGTTCATTGACGGCGCGGTCGAGGCGAGATGCGTGGAGCAGGGGCGCGACGGGGCGGCTGTGCGGTTCAGGATTGACCGCGTGGACCATTCGCGCGAACGCTCCGGGAAGAAGGCGAAGGGAAAGACGGAGAGGTCGGTCACGCACCAGGACTGGGACCTCGCGAAGGCGTCGTGCAGGTGGCGCGTCGAGGCGCCGGGGTACACTGGCATTGTGGACGTGCGCGGCACGACGCGGCTCGAACCCGAACCCGGAGGCTGCCGCTACACCGAGGAAGGCGAGATGACGGTCCGCATTCCGGTGATAGGGAGGATAATCGCCCGGAGCGTCGTCGCGGATATCAAGAGAGGTTTTCCTCAAAAAGTGCGTTTCATCGAGGAGACGATCGCGAAAAGCAAAAACTGAACGCTTGACGCAAGGGACGCAAAAGGACGCAGCCGCCGCGGAGAAAAGCGCGGCATTTTATAAAAAACCGCGTGTCGCTGGCGCCATCCTCTGTGATGGAGCCTGCGGACTCCGGCTCCATGGCGGAGCACGGAGCCGGCAAACTTTAGAAGTAAAAAGAAGATGACAGGCTGGAAGCCTGTCCCACTAAAAGACCGGAAGCCTGTCCTACTAAAAGGCTGGAAGCCTGTCCCACTAAAAGACCGGAAGCCTGTCCTACTAAAAGGCTGGAAGCCTGTCCCAATTCCCGGCTCCATGGCGGAGCATGGAGCCGTCGAGCTGAGTGATGCATTAAAAGAGGAATGTAGAATGCAGAATGATGAATATCCAATGTAGAAGTATAAGACTTCCGTTCGAAATTCTACATTGGAAATTCTACATTCATCATTCGCTA
>JBFMFE010000241.1:0-19200 GCA_040752295.1 bacterium | reverse complement strand
TCCGGCGCGGCGGCGATAACCCGCCTCACGGTCTCCTCGCTCGAAAGCTTGAGCGCGGCGGCGTCTATGATGACGGCGCGGTGTCCCTTCCCGCGCACGAACGCCGCGAGTGTCGCCAGTCCAAGCGGCGGAAGTTCGCTGCCCGCGCTCCCAAGCTCGCGGTACAACTCGTCCAGCGTCATCCGCGGTTTAACGAACACAACGTTCATCGGCGTTTTTCCCTTCGTCCCGCTGGACGGTTCATCCGCGGCGAACCCTGCGGTTCCGCCGTTCGGGAGTGCGCGCAGGCGAGCTTTCCTCGATTTGTATTTACCATCCGGCATTTTATATTATATTCAGCGGCGGCTACGTTACATATCACTCCACGCGGCGCGCGAAAAGAGCACGTCGGATGAAATGCAGCCTGTGCGGCGGCGAGAACCCGAAGACGTTCCTCGTGAAGCGGGGAATCCCCATTCTCCGCTGCACTGCCTGCGGACTCATGTTCGTTGACGCCCCGAGGGAAATCAAGGAAATCGCTAATCTCTACGCCGAGGATTATTTTTCCAACTACAACAGGCTCGGGTACGGATACGAAAACTACATGGGTCACAGGCACCTGTACTTCGATCTTTTCACGAGGCGGATTGAGGAACTGGAGAAGCACAGGAAAGGCGGCAGGCTTTTAGACGTCGGCTGCGCCACCGGCGTGTTCATGGACGTCGCCCGGTTCAGGGGATGGGAGGTGCACGGCGTTGACGTCTCTCCCTTCGCGTCCGGCGTGGCGCGGAACTACTACAACCTCGACGTTTTCACAGGCGTTCTCGAGGAATCCGGGTTTCCCGCCGGATGGTTCGACGTTGTCTTCATGCACGACGTGATCGAGCACGTCCCCGATCCGCCGTCTCTTCTCACGGAGGCGCGGCGGGTCCTTACGGACGACGGTCTGCTCGTCATCAACACACCCAACGCGGCGGGACTGCTCGCGCGAACCCTCGGAAAACGATGGTTCCATTACAAGCCCCAGGAACACCTCTTCTATTTCACACCCGCGACACTCACGGCGATGCTCGACAAGGCGGGTTTCAGAACCATCAGAACCGACGCGACCGGAAGGGTCATAAACATGGAATACCTGATCGGGCGCCTGTCATCCGACGCCCCCGCGCTCGCGAAAATCCTCGGTTTCCTCTTCCGGGGACGCCCCTTCTCCAAATCCACGTTCACATTCTGGACGGGCGAGTTTCAGGCATTCGCGGAAAAGAAAAACGGCAGCGAGGAGCGCGCCCATAGGGACAACGCCCCGAAACCGCCGGGCGGTCGGCAGTCGCCATGAACAACGACAATAACCGCGCGCTCGGCGCGCCGCTTAACGTCGTTCTCGCCCTCACTGTGCTCGCCGGCGCCGCCGCGCGGTACTGGGCGCTCGACTGGGGACTTCCCTCCGAGCTTAACATTGACGAAACCCATTTCGTGCCGCGCGCGATAAAGTTCGGCACGGGAGACCTCAACCCCCACTTCTTCCTCTACCCCACGCTCTACATGTACATGCTCTTCGCCGCGTACGCGGTGTATTTCGTCATCGGACTCGCCGCCGGCGCCTTCGCCTCGGCGTCGGATTTCGCGATACGGTATTTTCTCGATCCATCTCCTTTTTACATCATCGGACGCGCGATGACTGCGACGCTTTCCATGCTCACCGCGCTGCTCGTCTTCGCCGCCGCCCGCAGGCTCTTCGGCAAACACGCCGCGTTCGCCGCCGCCGTTTTCTTCCTCCTATCGCCGATGAACGCGCTCCATTCACACTTCGTCACCGCCGACGTGCCGGTCACTTTCTTCATGACGCTGTCCCTCTTTTTCGGCTTGCTGATGATGGAAACCGGCGCACGGAAGTATTATCTTCTCGCAGGGTTCGCCCTCGGACTGGCTGCCGCCGCGAAGTACACGGGCATCCTTGCGGCGCCGGCGCTCGTCCTACTCCACCTGCTCCACGCCGCCCGGGGCGAGGGCGCGAAGTGGAAACGCTGTTTCCTCAACGCGAACCCGTACCTCATGGGAGCAGCCGCCTATGCGGGCTTTTTCGCGGGCTGTCCCTTCCACGTTTTCGACTACGGCGCCTTTGCCGCAGCCGTAGCGCAGACAAGGGCGGTCGCCTCTGGGCACTGGCTCGGCATGGAAGACGTCTCGAGCATGTGGTGGAGAATCATCCACGAATATCTCGCCGGCGGCGTCGGCGCGCCGGTTTTAGCGCTGTCGGTATGCGGTCTGGTCTGGGCGGCGCTATCGGGTAACCGCGGCGGCGCAGCAGTGGCGTTCTTCGCGCTTTTCTACTACCTTTTCCTCGGCAGGTACGAGGGTCACAATTTCGAACGCTACTGGCTGCCGATAACGCCCGCGCTGAGCGTTTTGGCGGGCGGCGCGCTCGAGGCTTTCGCGCGGAGGCTGGCGCCCGGGAAACCGTGGGCGGCGGCGTTAACCGGCGCCGCCGCGCTCGCTCTCGCGCTGCTCAATTCGCCCCGGCTGTACGAAATCAATCGCCACTTCAGCCTCCCCTTCACACAAAACATCGCAAGGGAGTGGATAGAGAAAAACATCCCGGCAGGCTCGCGCATCGCCCTCGAACTTCACGGACCCCAGCCCACCGGAAACCTCCAGAGTCACCTCGACGCGGAAACAAGGACTTATGAACCCGGAGACATCGTCCCCGAAGCCGAGAAGTTCAACGTCGTCGGCACCGCCCTCGGCGACAAAAGAGCGCCCTCCGCCGGGACGGGCAAAAAATACCTCTCCCTCGCCCTCGAGAAAAAGGAAAAGCAGTACTACCTGTACGGCGTCTTCTCCCTCGGCTCGCATCCCATGGGATATTACGGGAAAAACGGGTACGCGTATCTCATCAGCAACAGCGGCATAAGGGACCGCTACCTCGCGAAGCCGCGCCACTACCCGAAGACGGTCGAGTTCTACCGCGCGCTCGAACGCGAAGCGGAACTCGTCAAAGTCTTCAAGCCCCGGAAAGGCAAAACGGTCGGACCCGAGATCAGGATTTACCGCCTCCGCGCCAGCCCCTGACTCCAGGAGTCCGCAAAAAGGTCCGACAGGTCAGACATATCGAGTTCCACGAACAATCCGGTTTATTGGGAAAAGCGCATCGTTGACTCAAAAAATATGAATGGAAAACAAATCGTCGGGATAAGAACTTCGTAGATAAAGCGTAATTTTGGGAATATCAAAGTAAAGGACTTTTTGCGCCGGGATCAAGGTTAAAAATCCGTACTAATTTTTTGGTTTGAGTTCGACGATATAAATCTGTCGGCTTTTGCCGTGGATGGAGTCGAAACTGATCCTGGCGGCGGAGTTGCTCCATCGCGGGTGCAGGTCGCAGCGGACCGTGCCCGCGCGGCGCGCGTCGGTTGCTTCGCGGACGCGCCCCGACAATTCCCCGGAAGGAACTCTCATCCGCCGGTTCCGCGATGATGTCTTTCGTCAACTCGTCGCTTTCGGCGATCTTTGCGTCGCTGAAAGACATCGTAAGCGTGTCGGATTCTCTGTCATAAGTGATTTTCATAGCTGCTCACCCCAATATTTTTCCATTTTCGACCCCGCCCGCCGGCGATCGCCTGCCTGCGGCAGGCAGGCCGCCTCCCTTCCGGCAAAGGTGATTTCTGTCAATCCCGCCTGCATGCCGCGGCGCTCGCGGCGCGTGAGGACCGCCTGTCGGCATCACTCCGCCGTCAGGAAGCGCAGAACTCTTTCCGCCGTCTTCGCCGCGTCTTCGACGCAGTCGTTCATCGCTATCCCGCGGTAGGCGTTCCCCGTGAGAAAAAGTCCGGGATGCCGCGCGCCCAGTATGTTCTCCATCCGCCTGAGCCGCTCGCCGTGCCCGACGACGTATTGCGGAATCGCGTTCCGCCACCTGTATATCTTCACGAACGACGGCTTGCCGGTTATCCCTAAAAGCGGCTTCAATTCCTCGAGGACGACGGCGGTCAGTTCGGCGTCGTCCAGAAAAGGCGTTCTCAGGTCGTGAGCGCCGCCGGTCATGTTCCGAAGCAGGACCGACCCCCCGGGCGCGCGGTTCGGGAATATGCTCGACGTCCACAGCGTTCCCAGCAGCCTCATGCCCTCGCGCCGCGGCGCCAGAAACCCGTACCCGTCAAGTGGATGCCCCACCGCCGCACGCGCGAACCCCGTGCACACCACAGCCATCGGCGCGTAAGGAATCTCCCCGAGTTCGGCGGCGATTTCCCCGCTCAGGTTCTTCAGTATGCTGCGCGTCGAGAACGCGGGCGCGGCGAGCACGACCGCGTCGGCGCGCGCCGGCGCCATCCCGCTGCCGTTCTCGAATCTCAGGACGAACCCCCCTGCCCCGCCGCTTCCCTCCTCCGTCTCGACCGCCGCGACGCGGCACGACGTCCGCAGCGCGTCCCCCGCCTTCTCCGCCAGCCGCTCGACGATCGCGTGCACCCCCTCGCGGAACGAATAGAGCGTGCCCCCCGGTCCGGCGGGTCCGGCTTTCCGCGCCCCGGAAGCAGGCTCGCCGCCGGCGCTTTTCCCCCGCGCTTCCCTGCGGAGCTTCAGCATCGCGCGCACGAGGCTGCCGTGCTCATGTTCCATCTCCACTATGCGCGGAAAACAGCTCCCCGCGCTAAGTTTCTCCACGTCCCCGGCGAACACCCCGGAAACCATCGGGTCGAGGAGTTTCACCACCGCTTCCGCCCCGATCCGCCTGCGCCCGAACGCGCCTATCGTCTCATCTGCGCCCTCGGCGCCCCGCGGCATGAACGGCTCGGCGAGCACTCGCAGCCTCCCTTTCACCGAGAGTATCGGCGAGAAAAAGAACGCCAGCGCCGACTCCGGCACGACCTGCAGCCGCCCGCTGAGCACTATGAATCTTTTCCCCGCCTCCGCGTTCGCGGGGTAGAGTTCATCCCCCAGCCCGATCTCCTTTGCGAGCGCCATGCACCAGGGGCGGTTGTCGAGAAAGCCGTTGGGTCCGCCCTCGCATATGAATCCGTGCACCCTGTCCGTGATGATCTTGCCGCCGGGTCTGTTTTCGGCTTCGAGGATTTCGATCTCGACCGGTACGCCCGCCTCGTCCGCCTTTTTGCGGAGGTAGTAGGCGGTGGACAGCCCCGATATGCCCGCGCCGACAATGACGGCCTTTTTGAGCTTTGTTTTGTCCACGGGCGGGAAAAATTCAGATAATGAAGCCGTTTTATTCCTTTTTACTCAACGCGATGCCCACGAGCCTTCCGAGCGCCTCTATGAAGTCGTCCGAATCGTTAAGCGATTCCGTGCGCCTGAACTCGACCGCGCCCGCTGATTCTACCTGATCCCTCAAAAAAATGTCAATTTCATGGAGTGTCTCGAGGTGGTCGGACACGAACGACACCGGCGCCACAAGAAAGCTTCTCTTGCCCCGGCGGCACAGATCGCGCAGGAGAACGTCCGTCCGGGGTTCCAGCCACCTGCCGCGCCCCACGCGGCTCTGGTAGCCCAGGCGCCATTGCGGATGCTGCACCCGCCGGACTATACCTTCCACCGTCCTTGCAACCTGCTGCGGGTACGGGTCGCCCGAACGGGCAAGCCTTTCTGGTATCCCATGCGCGGTGAACACCAACTGGATGCCTTCAGGGTCGGAAAAATTGAATTTGCCGAGCGTTTTTTTCACGCGCGCGGCGAGCGCGTTCAGAACGGGCGGAAAGTCGCACCACTGCTTGATCGCCCGCACCTCGGGGCGGTATCCCGTCTGCGACATAACGCGTTTTATTTCACTGAACGCCGACCCCGTCGTGGTCGTCGAGAACTGTGGGTACAGCGGCAGAATGACGAGACGCCGCGCGCCGCAGCGCGAGACCTCGCCGAGCGCCTCCGCGAGCGTGGGGCGCCAGTACCGCATCCCGACGAAGACGCGCGCGGAGAGTCCGCCGCTCCTCAAGCGCGCCTCGAGTTTTTCAGCCTGGCGCGTCGTTATGGACAGAAGGGGCGATGTCCCGCCGATGGCTTCGTAGCGCGGGATGACCCTGCGGGCGCGCCTCTTCGCTATGACGCGGGCTACGACAGCCCTCGCGAACGGCGGCTCGACGGGTATGATCGCCGGGTCGGAAAAAAGGTTCCTCAAAAAAGGCTCCACGCCGCCGGCGCCGTCCGGCGCGCCGAGATTGACGAGCAGTACGCCCGTCTCCGCCGTTTCCGGAACCCCCATCGGGCTCAGCCTTTCGAGTCCGGCGCCGCCGGCGGCTGTTCCGGCGCTTTCACCTGAATGCACGATGGTATCAGCTCGAACGTGGCGGGCAGCGTCCCCACCTGCTCACCGTCCGCGTCAATCGTAACGCGGAACTCGGACCTCGCCTCGACACGCCTGCACCTGAACCGCTCGACCTTGTTCAGCCCCGTGACCGCCCCCGAGTACATCCTGCGGATCATCCGCGCGGACTCGACGAAACCCATGTCGCCGAGGATGATGACCTCGAACAGCCCGTCGTCCGGACGAGCCTCCCTCGCCATCCGCATCCCCCCGCCGAAGTACTGACCGTTCGCCACCACAACGTTTTTCACGGTCCGCTCGCCGACGCGCTCGCCGTCAATCCATATCTCCACCGGCTTGTTGCGGTACGTGAACGAGACGCGGAGAATCCCGAGCAGGAACGAAAGAAACCCCCTCATAACCTTCGTGGTTCTGTTCACCCTCTCGACGATTTCGCCGCCGATCCCGAAATCGGCGATGTTGATGAAATAGCGCCGCACCGGCGCGCCGTCCGCGCCCGCGCACTGGATCACACCCGCGTCGCACCGCACGACGCCGCCCTCCGCCAGCACAGCCGCCGCCTCGGGTACCGTCCTCGGTATCCCGAGCGTCTTGACGAAGTCGCACCCCGTCCCCATGGAGATTATCCCCAGCTGCGCGTCCTCGCGGACCAGCCGCCCGTCCTCGAAAAACCCGTTCACGACCTCCCCTATCGTCCCGTCCCCGCCCACGGCGACGACAAGCCCGAATCCAGCCTTCAGAGCGCGCCGCGCCATCCCGGACGCCTCGCCGGGTCCCCCGGTGAACTCCGCCTCGAAATCCCCCAGCCGCCTCCCGATCTCACCCTCGATTAAACCCCACGAACGACCCGTGCGCCCGTTCGCAGAGTTCGGGTTCACTATGACCTTCGCCCCGTCCATTTTCTCCGGCTTGTAATATACAGATTCTGAAGACCTTTCACAATCGGAACTCGCGTCCGGAGACGCCCGAATTTCCGCGGGAACCGGCCGCGCCGCGCGGAATATCACTATAATATACACCGTGGCGACGGAAAAAACGGAAAGGACACGCTGATATGAAAAGTGAAATCTACGAAAAACTCAGGGAAAGGCTCGACAGGTTCCCCCTCGGCGCGCCGGCGGCGGATGAAGCCTACGACATCCTCGCCACTCTCTTTACGGAGGAAGAAGCGCGGATCGCCCTCGACCTTCCCCCGTTCCCCGAGAGCATCGCCTCAATCTGCGAAAAAACAGGCATGGAGAAGGAAAAACTCGTCCCCGTCCTCGACCGGATGTCCTCGAAGGGTCTCGTCTTCTCCAACGTCCGGGACGGAGTCAGGCGCTACAGCCTCCTCCCCATGGTCCCCGGCATATTCGAGCTTCAGTTCATGAAGGGCGAGTACGGTCCCGAAAAATCGAGACTCGCGAAACTGTTCGACGAGTACTACGTCACAGGCTGGGGGAAAGCCACGTTCGACCTGAAAACCTCCTGGGCGCGGGTCATTCCCGTGGAGAAACAGATACCCGCCGGGACGCAGGTCTTCACGTACGAGAAGGCATCCGAACTCATCGAAAACGCCTCCTCGCTCGCCCTTACCAACTGCTTCTGCCGCCACGAGGCTGAATTGCTCGGCAAATCGTGCGGCGCCCCCAAGGACGTCTGCATGATCCTGGGTCCTTTCGCCGATTTCACGGTCGAGCGCGGCTTCGCCGAAAGAGCCTCGAAACAGCAGATGATGGACGCTCTCGCGCGCTCCGAGGAAGCCGGACTCGTCCACTGCTCGGACAACTGCCGGGACCGCATCAATTTCATATGCAACTGCTGCGGGTGCTGCTGCGGCATACTTGGCTCAATCACGAAGCTGAACATACCGACCGCCGTCGCCACGTCCCGCTACATCGCCTCCATTGACGAGGAGCTTTGCGACGGATGCGGAACATGCGTCGAGAGATGCCACGTCTCCGCGCTCTCGCTCGTGGACGACGTCGCCCGTCACGCGGGCGCACACAGGTGCATCGGCTGCGGACTGTGCGCCTCCGCCTGCCCTTCGGACGCCATCGCGATGATTGAAAGACCCGACGCCCGGGAGCCGAAACGCTCGTTCCGCGAACTCATCACCGAGATCGCCGTCGAACGGGGAAAATTCGGCGCTTGACCCATCATAATTTCCCCACAAAAAAGCTCCTCCCGAACGAGGGATGTGCTAAAATCACCCCGTGAAATGCGTTGCGGTCACCGGCGTCGCGGGCTACGTCGGCTCGCGCCTCACTGCCCTCCTCGACGCCGACCCCGACGTGGAAAAAGTCGTCGGCTTCGACGTGAAGCCGCCGGCGGAAAAACCGGGGAAACTCGCTTTTTACCACAGGGACATAAACGAGCCGCTCGAGGAAATACTCCGCGAAAATTCGGTCGCGGCGCTCGTCCACCTCGCCTTCGCCGTGAACCCGCTACACGACCGGGCGGCGATGACGCGTATCAACATCGGCGGCACGAAAAACGTCCTCGGCGCCTGCCGCGCCGCGGGGGTGAAGAGGATCGTCGTCGCCGGCAGCGCCACCGCATACGGCGCACACCCGGACAACCCCGACTTCATCACCGAAGACCAGCCCCTCCGCGGCAACCCCGACTTCCAGTACGCGCGCGAGAAGGTCGAGGTTGAACGCCTCTGCGCCGAATACGCCGCCGCCGACCCCGACGTGACGATGTGCCTCGTCCGCCCCTCCACTATCATGGGCGCGGGCATCGAAAACTACATCGGGCGCTTCGTCTCCAGACGCCTCGCCTTCGCGGTCGCGGGCGCGAACCCCCGGATGCAGTTCATCCACGAGGACGACGCCGCGCGCGCCTTCCACGCGGTGCTCAAAAAAGGCGTAAGCGGCGCCTACAACGTCGCGGGCGACCAGCCGCTCACCGTTGACGAAATAAACGCCCTCGCCGGCAGAAAGCCCATCCGACTCCCCCACTGGATGGTCTATCCCGCCGTCAACCTGCTGTGGCTCGTGCGTCTCAGCGACGCACCCGCGCCGATGGTTCACTTCATACGCTACCCCTGGGTGGTCAGCACCGAAAAGATCAAAAGGGAACTGGGTTTTTCATTTCGGAAAACCACAAAAGAAGCCTTCGTCGAGTTTGTGGAAGCCAGATTGAGAAAAACCGCCTCTTCGGGCGCGCCGGGTCGCGGCGGGACATGAAAAACCGCGGAGGCGACTTGAAAAAGAGAGGAAAATACGCAAAACGCGCCCGGCGCAGGCATTCCACAGGCGCTGAAATCCCCCCGCCGCCGGACAGGGGCGGGTTTCAAACCCGCCGGACGCAGCGCCCATCCGCCGCCAAAACCGCCCCGAAACAGGACAAACCCCCCTGCGACGCGCGAACGAAAATCGACCCCGACGACGTCCGCAGATGGCTGATTGATTACCAGCACGGGCAGATAATGAAGCGGTACGAGGACGCCGCCGGCGGCGAGCGCGTTAAAAAGTACTTTTCCGAGTTCATGTACCCTCCCTGCGACGCGCGGGACGGCTACGTGGAAAGGAACGAATTCTTCCGCAGAATCGTCAACGTTTACGTCTCCGGCAGGCTGCACAGATACCTCGGTCCCTTCGGGGGGCTGTTCCGCCCACAGGTCGAACACGTCGAAAAAATGAATAACCTCGCCGACTACCTCATAATGGCGGTGAAACTGTACGACCTCACGAACGAACTCGACGGCAGGATGGTGGACCATCTCTGCCGCCATTGCTCATGTCACGAGCACCTGAACGACGACGCATACCGCGCAGCGTTCTGCGCGTGCTCCACGCGCGATGAACGAAAATCCCAGGTTGATATGATCATCGCACTGGGCGAGTACGCCAGAAAGATCATCGAAAAGGGAGGGCTGACCGACTTCCTCATCGAGACCTGCCCCTCCATCCCCGTCTTCTCCCGCAGCCCATTCGTCCACGGCGTCAACGAAGCGATAAGGATGGTCAAAACGGCGTACCGCTCGTTCAAGAGCCACAGGGACAGGCTCGTGGAACTGAGGGACATGTCCCTGCGAAGGGAATACGCTTATTTAGATGAGATTTTTTCGTCCGCCCCGAAAGGCGGAGAGGGTTGAGCTGCCACTGTGTTTTTTAACGGGACTGAGTGACGGCTGCACAAAAAAAACCAGCAGACAAGCCAAAATTCCGATCATGCGGGCGGCGGCAGGGTGGAGGCGAAAAAAAAGCCACCGTTTCTGGTGGCTCTTTCAGGAGGAGTTGCTGTGGCTGGCAGCAACCATGTCAGTCACTTATATCTACGGCATGAAGCCGTCAAAACTTTAGACCTGCGCTAAAAAAATTCGCGCCGCCGGGGAAGTGTTTCTATCGCCGGAATCAAATCAGCCGGTTGAAGGGGCAACGCCGTAAAGTCAGGCGCTCCCGTCGGAAACCATGGGTTTTAACTCCGAGACGCCGTAGGCGAGGACGTAGGTCTGCGACACGCCGGGGCACCGCGCCCGCGGCAGTTCTTTCAGTGTCCGCCTTGTGGCGAGGGGTGTGAACGCCGACGTTTATGCCGAGCGTGACGGCGCGGCCAATTCCGGCGAGACTTTCCGCGAAAGCGCCTTCGCGTCCGACCTCGGCGACAGGCGCACAACAACGTCCCCTGCCCCGTCCGAAATCGAAACGTCCGCCGCGCGACCGGGTACGGGTCTTACCCACGCCACACGCCAGCCGGCGGAGAACTCGCCGCGCGGCAGCAGTTTTGCGAGGGGCGCAAGCTGCTCGATCAGCCCGCCGGACCCGTCGCGTCCGTTTGCGGTTTCGTTTCCCATCGAATCATTTCTCGCTTTTTTCGGCGGTTAAAGGTCTTTTTTTGAGCCTTTACACGCTTTTCCGAATCGCCATTATAAGTTTAACGAAATCCGTGAAAAGCGCGCAAAAAAGTTTTCCGAAAGCGCGTAAAACCTTGACAATAGGGGGGAGCGGAATACAATCCATGCGGCTGGACAGCGGGTGCGGGGGAATCCTGCGCAAAGCCCTTTTTTTATTCTCAATGCGCCCGTTTACGGCGCATTTTCCGGCAAAACCGGTCTGAAACGGAGGGAATCTTGATGAAACCGGGAAAGTTTGCAAGTGTGGCAACAGCCTGCGCGCTCGCGGCAGTTGTCTTTTCAACTCAGGTCTCAGCCCAGAAGAAGAAGTACGTTTACAGGATCATGAAGGGACCGTACCTTCAGAACGTTCTGCCCGACGGGATCACGATAATGTGGGAGACGAACAAGCCCGGCGGGTCCATCGTGGAGTACGGCGAGACCATGGATTACGGCATGAAAGAGGTGGACAACGAAGACAAAACCATCCACGAGGTCACGCTGAGGGGGCTGAAGAGGGAGACGTTGTATCACTACAAGGTGACGACGGGGGACGTGTCGGGGATAGGGACGTTCCGCACGGCGATAAAGCGGGAGACGCCGTTCAGCTTCGCCGTGTGGGGGGACAACCGCACGGACTTCATGACGCACACGCAGGTGGCGATGGCGATCGCCGGGGCGAATCCCGACATCGCCGTAAACGTTGGCGACGTTGTAACCGACGGGAACAAGTACGAGCAGTGGGGGAGGGAATATTTCATTCCCATCAGGTCGTTCGCGCGCAACGTACCGACCTACATCGCGATCGGAAACCACGAGAGAAACGCGGAGTGGTACTATAAGTTCGTCTCCCAGCCCGGGAACGAGGCGTGGTACTCGTTCGACTACGGCAACGCCCACTTCACGGTGTTCGATTCCAACCGTGACTACACGCCGGGGAGCGAGCAGTACAGGTGGCTCGTCAAGGACCTCGGCTCCGAGAACGCGCGTAACGCCGCGTGGAGGTTCGTCTTCAAGCATCACCCCGAGTACAGCGAGGGATGGGACAAGCCGGGATACGAGGGGGAACCGCTGATGAGGCGGTTCATAATGCCGCTTTACGGGAAAAACAAGGTGGACGTCGTTTTTTCAGGTCACACACACGACTACGAGAGGGGGTTGAAGGACGGGGTGTATCACGTCATCACGGGCGGCGGCGGGGCGGGGCTGGACACCTTCCAGAAGGATTTCGAGCACGTCACGGTGTACAAGTCCGTTCATCAGTTCTGCAGGGTGGAAATCGCCGGGAAGAAACTGCGGTTCGAAGCCGTTGACATCAATGGCAGCCTCATAGACAGTTTCGAGATAAGAAAATAGTTCAGCCGTTCCCGTGGAGAATTATTAATGGGAGCGGAAAACATTGGACAATTTTCACTGATTACCACATGTAGCCACGGAAGCGCGGAAAAATAGAAGAATGATTGACCACGGAAACACGGAAGCGCGAAAAAACGATAAAAAACAATATAGCCACGGAAACACGGAAGCACGGAGAAAAAGGTATTATACGCGCCGGAGGCGCGCCGTGAATTTTCCGTGTTTCCGTGCTTCCGTGGTAAAAAGGGCGCATTTCCTGGATTTTCTGGATGTCCAACATAAAATGCTCTCATTAGTAACTCACGGGGGATCAACGCAGGAAATCGAGTAGGGACATCTGGATAATGCGCGCTCCCGCGCCGAGCGCCGACTGGTAAACGTTCTGCTGGAGCACCATTTCGCTGATGGCTTCAGCCATGTCCACGTTTTCCTTGTTCGAGAGCAGTTCCTGTGTGTTGATGTTGATGTTCTCGAGCCGGTTTTTCGCAAGTTCGAGGCGGTTCATCCTGCCGCCGAGGTCGGAGCGCACGTCGTTGATCTTCGACAGGAACTCGTCAATGTCCGAGATGCCGGTTCTGATATTCAACTGCGCGTCGGCGGAGACGTCCTCGTACTTGAAAATGTTGTCGCGCAGGTCTATAAGCGTCTGGAAGACCTCGACGCCTGCGATGCCTTTCGGGTCGCCGTTGATTCCGCTGAAAACGGTTCTTTCGTCCCTGTTCGGCGAGGCGCCGGGATACATGACGCCCAATTTCGCGCCCTCCGATATTTCCACTTCGCGCGTGCCGGTGTCTCCGTGATAGGAGACGAGGACGTCCCTGTTGAAGACGACTCTCACCGATGAGCCGGCGGGCGGGACCGCGGAGAGCGTTATAGTGTTGTTGTCAACGTCGAAGAACGGCGCGGGGTCGGCGACGCCGTTGACGTAAACGGCGGTGACGGCGACCTCTGAGTTGTTGATCAGCTCCATCCTTCTCGTGCCGGTTTTGTCGGCGTATTCGGGCATGTTGACGATCGCGCTCGAGCCGTCCACGACGAACTCGATCTCGTTCGTAATCGAGAAGGGCGTGTTTTCGGTCTTGTTGCCTGAGAAGATGAATTTTCCGTCGAACTTCTGGTTTGCCTGGAAGACGAGTTCGTGGAGAATCTGGTCGAGTTCCTCGGCGATGGCGTCGCGGTCGCGCTGCGCCATGGGGGCGTCGGAGGAGGCGCGGACGGCGAGGTCGCGCGCCCTGAAAAGCAGGCTCGTGATGGTGTCCAGGACGCCGTCCACGTTTGAGGCGAGGCTGTCCATGTCGTCCACGTTCCGGGAGTACTGCTGCACCTGGGCGACGGTCTGGCGGTAATCGAGAATCCGGTCGGCGTCTATGGGGTCGTCCGAGGGGAAACGCACGCGTTTTCCCGTGGAAATCTGGCGCTGAAGCTCGTTGAGGGACCTGAGGCTGCGCTGGATGTCGGCGATGAATGTGTCCGTCATCATCTTCTGGGTGACTCTTGATACAAGCATTTTGAACGCTTCCTTTCACGTCCGGCGCGCCGGGCGCGTCCGGTTGATTATGCCCTTCCGGCGAGTCCCATCCGGTTGATTACGCGGTCGAGCATCTCGTCTATGGTGTTTATCATGCGCGACGCCGCCTGGAAGGCGCGCTGGGACTCTATCATTCTTGTGAGTTCCTCATCAATGGAGACGCCGGAGATTTCCTGGCGGCGCTCCTCGTAGAATTCGAGGAAGCGCTCCACCACCTCGGAGTCAACGACAGCGCGCTGCGAATCGGTGCCCGCCTTGGCTATGAGGTTGTTGTAGAATTCGTCGAGCGTCTCGGTCGGGTTCGCCGTGTTTCCGCTCGCGATGTCGCTCAGAACGTTGACGTTCTTCAGTTCCGCGATGGCGACGGCTGCGGCGTTGTCGCCGGGTATGCCGAAGTACGTGCCCGAGGCGGCGATCTTCGCCACGTCGGCGATCAGGTCCGCGTTGATGCGCAGCCTCGAGCCGGCGTCGGAGGAAGTGACGGAGGCGATGTTCTGCGCCGTCGAGTCCTGCGCCCTGTCGGCGTAGCGCTGAAGCCCGAAGACCGAAAGGAAGTTGCTGCTGCCGAGCGGTGGGTTGAACGGCTGGGGGTTAGCGCCTGCGGGGTCGGTGTATATGTCGGTCCGCGTTGAGAACTGGTGGCTGGAGACGATTTTGAGGCGGTTGGAGGCGGGGTCGAACATGAGCTGGGTGCCCGCGGAGGTGCTTCCGGCGGCGTTGAGTATGGTGTTGACCTGCGAGATGAAATTTCTTAACGTCTGGTTGACGGAGATGGAGAAGCCCGTCGGCGGGGGCGACGCGGGGTCGTTTATGTAGAGTTCAACGTTGTCAATCATGAAGAAGCCGGTGCCGACGCCGAGGGAGGCGAGTGTGGAGTCGAGGGTGGTGCCCACGGGGAGGCTCACGCCGTCAATGCCGTGCCCCTCGAAGCCGAGTACGCGGAAGAGTGAGTTGACGCTTCCGCCCGCGCCTCCGAGCTGGTCGAGCGCCTCGCGGGTGACGCCGCTGAGGATGACCCTGCGGTTGTGCTCGTCGAGCTTTATCTGGAGAGCTTCGCCGTCGTTCGCGCCGATGCGCGCGGCGTTGATGAGGGAAAAGACGCGCTGGAGCGTCGTGTTATCGTCGAAGGTGACGGTGGCGTAGTCGTCGAGCTGGAGGGTTGTGCCGGCGAGCGTCGTGATGTCCACGCCGTAGAGGTTTTCGAGGTCGGCGATGGTTGAGTTGAGCGTTATCTCGTCCGGCAGGAGGACGGAGCTTGTCATTCTGGAGAAGTACGACGGTTTGGCGTCGCTTGCGAACTGGGGGGGCGCGATGGTTTCCATCTCGAAGAAGAGGTACTTCATGGGGTCAATCTTTCTGACGACCGCGCCCTCGGCGATGGTGTAGTTCGTCAGCGCGGCGTAGCCGGCGGACTCGTCGGGTTTCTGGAGGGGGTCGAAGCCCAGCGGCTCGAAGGTGATCTCGTCGCCGCTGATCGCCGTGACCGTCACGGTGACGGCTTCGGCGCCGGCGGCGGCGGAGTCCTCGATTCGCAGCACGTCGCCCACGCTTATGCCGTTCGTGTCCGCGAGCCTTACGCGGTTGTTAGGCGGTGCGGCGGAGACTATCTGCTGACCGGCGCCGGTGAGGACGGTCGTGATGGGCGTCAGGTCCGCCTCTTTCATACCGAAGCCCTTGACGTGGAGGTTGTTGACCTCATCGGCGATGGAGCGCACCAGTTCGGTGAATTTCGCCTGGACTTCGGGGATGATCACGTCGCGCGAGTCCACGATGCCCTTGAGTTCGCCCCGGGAGAAGTTCGCAAGCATGTAGAAATCGCTTTGCGAGACGTCGCGGAAGTAGGGCGTCTGGGTGATCTGCGAGGGGTGGTCCCACGCCATTTCGTCGGTGACGCTGAAGACGTTGTCGTCCTGAACGAGTGTGCGGCTGCCGATGCGGACGTGCAGTCCGCGGACTTCGGTCTCCTCGACGGATATATCAACGTATTTGGAGAGTTCGTCGAGGAGGAGGTCGCGCTTGTCCATGAGGTCATTGGGTACGTCGCCGTGTGTGAATATGCGCGAAATGTCCACGTTGAGGCGCGCGATTTCGTCGGCGAGGCGGTTGATTTCGGTGACGTCCTCGCGGAGCTGACCGTTGAGGTCTTCGCGTATGCTCCGGAGTGTCTGGTCTATGTTATGGATGACGTTGACAAGCCCCTGGCCGGTGTTGATGACGTTGTTGCGCACGGCGATGTTGTCCGGGCGCTTGGAGAGTTCCTGCCACGCCTCGAAGAATTTCGACAGGGCGCCGTTGAGACCCTCGGTAGAGGAGGGTTCGAGGAAGACGTTTTCCACCTGCCGGAGGGTGTTTTTTTCGATTTCAAGCTCGCCCTGCTGCGCCGTGCCGACCCGTATCTGCTTGTCAACGAACTGGTCGCGTATGCGCTCGATGGATTCGACAATGACGCCGGTGCCGATCTGACCCGGTCCGAAGAGGCTGTTCAGTCCGGGGTAGGCGTAGGGGCTGGTGGTGGCGAGGTTGACCCGCTGGCGCGAGTAACCCGGCGTGGCGGCGTTGGCGATGTTGTGACCGATGGTGTCCATAACGCGCCTCTGGGAGAGTATCGCCCTGCGCATGGTTTCGATTCCGAAGAAAGTGGACCTCATCGCGCTGCTCCTTAAAGTGTATTTACACCTGCCTGTTCAGGAAGCCGCTCAGGCTGTCCTCGGCGGACTTCATCCTTCCCGTGCCTTCGTAGACTGTTTCCCTCGCCGCTCCGCTGGTCATGACGTTTATGGAGTAGTTCGAGTACTGAACGGATTCACGTATAAGCTCGGCGTTGCTGCGGTTGAGCGCCGCCGCCTGATTGAGAGCGGTCATCAGACCGAGCGCTTCGTTTTCGATAGCCGGGCGGAGGTCTTCAGGCGACATTTTCAGCAGTTCGGTCAGCGTCGGCTGTTCGCCGCTCCCGGCGCAGCGTTCCACGGCGGCGATGCGTTTGCGTTCGATCTCCTCGAGTTCGTCCACGCGCCGGTTTTCCGCCGCGACAAGCGCTTCGAGTTTTTTCACGTCTCCCTTGATTATGAGCCGTTCCTTTTCCTTCAGTGCGTCGCGCAGATGCTCGTACGCCTGCCTCTGCGTTTTCAGGACGCCGCGGAGGTCTTCCCAGGGCGCTGTAGTTTTTCCCTCGTTCGCCATCGGCGTCCTTCTTTATCATTATCGGCGGAAATGCCGCCGGACTTCAGCCTCTGCGGTATAAGCGTTAGCTTTAGAAGCCATTCTGTTTCCCCTCATAAACGAATATCGAATATCGAACAAGGAATTTCGAATCATGAAGTTTTCCTCTGATTTCGTCGGGCTGTTTTAACGCTTGCAACAAAAATCGAAATGAGTTGATTGTTCTCATCAATTAAAAACTCGATCAACTTATACTTGATAATATCAGCCCTTGCGATCAGCAACAACCATATACGTGTTTCACGAAGCTCCTTGAGAGAAATTTTCATTTTATGAATAAAATCCGAACGGGACTCGGCGCTTTGCGCTTCACCATAATTCGGCGCAGGGGCTGTTCCGCAGCGAATAAGCTGGCCTGCGATATGGTTTCCAAGTCTTGATTTTGGCATGGATTCCGCTACACGAATGACATGAACGGCAAAATCAATCAATCTTTCTTCGAGATCAAAGTTCTTGATTTCCTTCGACATTACTCTGTTCCTTGTTCGATATTCGATATTTGCTTTTTTCCCCTCACTCGCTCCTAACCGGCGGTATCAGGCGCCGGCGCAGCGGACGCCGGGCGCGAGAGCTGGCGGTAGAGCATATCGGCTATCCCGATGCCGCCGCCCCGCGCGTGCGCGAGCTGCCGCGCAAGCTCCTCGTCGTGGAGGTCGCGGAATATTTCCTCCGCCCTGCCCCCGTGAAAGAGCTTCGTCTCCGGCACGGTCTTGCGCATCTCCTTGAGGAGCAGGTAGATGAAGAGCGATTCGAGTTCCTCGCAGTAGTACTTAAGCTCGTCGTCCACCGCCGGAGGCACGTGCCCGGACAACCGCTTCAGCCTGTCCAGGGCGCCTTCCTGCGCCTGCGCGCGCAGCGTCCGGTAGTCCGTCAGCGGCGATAAAAAAGCTTCCATTCAGCAAGCCCCCTACATGATCACGAGTTCCGCCTGAAGCGCGCCCGAGGCTTTCAGCGCCTGGAATATGGCGATGATGTCCGAGGGCGTGACGCCCATCGCGTTCAGCGCCTTGACCACGTCCTCCGTGGTCACGCGGGTGAAGGTCACCTTTTCTTCCTCCGCCGTGAGTTTCGGCGCCGGGACCGCCCCGGGTTCGCCGGGGGTGAACGGCGCCGGCTCGAGCATTTCGTAGCCCGGCTCGACGGTCACCGTCAGCGAGCCGTGAGCTATAGCGACCGGCGAGATGCTCACGTCCCCGCCCATAACGATGGTTCCGGTGCGCTCGTTGATCACCACGCGCGCCACTTCGTCCTGCACGATCTTCACCGCCTCCACCTCGGCGATAAAGGAGACAACGTTGTCGCTGTAGGGTTCCGGCACGGTCACGCGTATGGTCGAGGGGTCCTGCGCCATCGAGGCGCCGGCGCCGAACTTCTTGTCGAGCGCTTCGGCGACGCGCGCCGCGGTGGTGAAGTCGGGGTTGTTCAGGTTGACGTAAATCCTGTTTCTGTCCACGAACTCGGAGGGGACTTCGCGTTCCACAATCGCCCCGCCGGGGATGCGCCCTGTCGTGGGGAACGCCTTCTGCGCCTGGGCGCCGCCGCCGGCGCGAGCCATAAATCCGCCGATGGAGACCGGTCCCTGCGCCACCGCGTAGACCTCACCGTTGGCTGCCTTGAGGGGCGTCATCAGGAGGTTGCCCCCCTGGAGGCTGTCGGCGTCGCCGATGGAGGACACCACGACGTCAATCCTGTCGCCGGTCTTGACGAAGCCGGGCAGGTTCGCCGTCACCATCACCGCCGCGACGTTGTCCACGTTCACCGCGCCGAGGTCAACGACGATTCCCATCCTGTCGAGCATGTTGACTATCGCCTGGTAGGTCATGTCCACGCCGTCGCCCGTGCCGTTGAGTCCGACTACCAGTCCGTAACCCACGAGCTGGTTTTCGCGGACGCCCCGTATGCGCGCGATGTCCTTCAGGCGGACGGCGCCCTCGGCGGCGGACGATGCCGCGAGCAGAACCGCGGCAGTGAGCGCGACCAGCGCCATTGCATCCGTGAGATTCCTCTTCATGGCGTCCTCCTTCAGAATAT
>JBFMFE010000240.1:0-17129 GCA_040752295.1 bacterium | reverse complement strand
CGAGAAGGTGAGCGGGCTGGAGTGCAAACACCGCCTTGTTTCCCGCGCTCCGCGCGGGAGTGAAGGCGGCGATGACTCGCCGCAGTCCAAGGCGGATGACGTCGCAATCCATCGTGACGAAGAATGTACGAAAGTTCACATTTCTCAAACAGCCTGAATAATTCAGGATCAGATCAAATGTACAGCCCGCCGTCAACGCGGATGACCTGCCCGGTGATATAGGACGAATCGTCGGATGCGAGAAAAACAGCCGCGCCGGCGACGTCGCACACGCTCCCCAGCCTCCCAAGCGGTATCGCGTCCGCAAGCCCCTCGAGAACCTTCCCCTCCATCCTCCGCACCATTTCGGTCTCAACATACCCGGGCGAAATCGCGTTCACACATATTCCGTGCCGGGCAAGCTCCTTCGCCATTGTCTTCGTGAGAGCCGTTATCCCGGCTTTCGCGGCGCTGTAGTTCGCCTGACCGGGGCTTCCCGCCTCTCCAGCCACCGACGTTATGTTTATGACCCTGCCGCTTTTCTGCTTTATCATCCTGCGCGAGAAAAACCTGCTCACCAGAAACGTGCCCCGCAGGTTCACCGCCATCACGGCGTCCCATTCCTCGGGCTTCATCCTGAGAAAAAAATTGTCCCTGTTTATACCCGCGTTGTTCACGAGCACGTCCACCCTTCCGAACTCGCCGAAGGTGTCCTCCACAAACTTCTCCACCTGATCCTGAACCGATATGTCCACGACCCGGGCGAGCGCCGTCCCCCCCCCCGCCCGTATCTCCTCGGCGACCGGCTCTATGGTCTCCGCGTGGCGGGAACAAACCGCAAGCCTTGCCCCCTCGCGGGCGAACCGCAGGGCGATCTCGCGCCCGATCCCGCGCCCCGCCCCGGTCACAACCGCCGCCCTGCCGCTGAGCGCCGTCCCCGTCATCTCTCCTCTCCCACACGTGCGCCGAACCCGCGGCGCCGCGCCCTGTCTGCCCCGTCTGCGCCTGCCTGTGCCGCCGGCACCTGTCTGCGTGCGGGCACGCACAGGCAGGCGGCGGACAGGCGCAGGCGATGCCCACCCGCACGGGCAGGCGGCAGGCAGGCCTTGGACTGCGGCGAGTCATCGCCGCTTTCAATGCCGGCGATTAATCGCCGGCAAAGGCAAAGCGGTGATAAATCACCGCCTGTCTGCGTGCGTTCACGCACAGGCAGGCACTCCAGGGCGCTTCGCGCATATTGGAGACGGACCTCGCCGCTCATCCCCTCACCGCCTCGAACAGTATCCGCGCGCACAGTTCGAATTCCGCGAGGTCAAGTCTCTCCTCCGTCGTGTGGGGCGCCGCCACGCCGCACGAAACGGGCGCCGTGGGAACTCCCCGCGCGGCGATGTTGTTGGCGTCGTAGCCTCCGCCGCTCACGATCACGCGCGGCTCGACGCCAAGCCCCCGCGCGGCGTTCACGAATCGCTCTATCGCAGGCTCCGTCTCACTGAGAAGCAGGGCGTCGTACTCACGCTCGACCTTCACCTCCGCCTCCGCCCCCGCCCTTGCGCACTCCTCCTCGATGCAGCGCCTCATGTGCCCTATCTGGGCTTCGAGCTTGCGGAGGTCGTGACTCCGCGCTTCCCCTTCGATGTGAGCGGACGGCGGCACGATGTTCGTTGCGTATCCCCCCCTGATCACCCCCACGTTCGCGGTCGTCTCCGCGTCAATCCTTCCGAGCCTCATCGCCGCCACCGCCGCCGCCGCCGCCTGCACCGCGTTGATCCCCTTCTCAGGCTCGATCCCCGCGTGCGCGGCTCTCCCCCGCACCTCCGCCCTGATCGTGTCGTGCGTCGGCGAACGGGCGACTATCGTCCCCGGCGCGCCCGAACCGTCCACCGAATACCCGAAATCGGCGCGCAGCAGCCTCTCTTCCAGGCGCCGCGAACCCATTAGCCCCTTCTCCTCGCTCACCGTGAACAGAAGGAGCAACCCCCCGTGCGGAACGCCGCGCTCCTCGAGCGCCCGGACTATCTCCACCACGATGCTCACCCCGGCTTTGTCGTCCGCCCCCAGAACCGTTGAACCGTCGCTGCGGACCACGCCGCCCTCGACGACCGGTCTGACGCCCCGGCACGGCTCAACGTTGTCCGTGTGGGCGTTCAGCAGTATCGTCGGCGCGCCCTCGCGGTTCCCCTTTACGTATGCGAACAGGTTCCCGCAGTTCCCCCCCGTGCGTCCCGCAGCGGAATCTTCCTCTATCCACTCCGCGTACGGCTTCAGAACGCCCGCAAGGTATTCCTGCACCTCGCGTTCCCCTCCGGACGGGCTGTCGAGCTTCACAAGCTCGATGAATGTCTCCTTCATCCTTTCCGCGTTGATCATGCCGTTACTAAGGAGGGCATTTTATGTTGGACATCAAGAAAATCCAGGAAATGCCCCCTTTTTACCACGGAAACACGGAAAATTCACGGCGCGCCGCCGGCGAACGCGACCAGACCGCGTCGGGTCGCGGCGAGGGCGGGCGGCGGGACGAGCGCCGCGACGCGCGGTCACAGCAATGCCCCGTGCTTTATGACGAAATCCATCTCCCTCAGCCGCCGGCACACCACCTGGGCGACGTTCCTCATGATGCGGTAGCCCGCCTCAACGTTCTCTTCGGCGAACCGGACCAGAAATTCCCCCGGCACACGCAGAAGGGTCGTCTCCGCGTTCGTCTTCACCGTCGCGGTCCTCGGACCCCTGTCTAAAATCGCGATCTCGCCGAACGTGTCCCCCCTCTCAAGGAGAGTGAGAAAGAAAATCTCGCGCAGCCCCTCGTTCGCGGGATCGACAAGCTCGGTCGTGATCATCACCTCCCCCTCCGCCACGACGTAAAGATCGAGATTCTCCATCGAACCCTCCTCGAAGACCACCTCCCCCTTCCCGAACCGCGCGAACTCGCAGCTTCCGCCTATCTTCCGCAGCGTCTCTTCGTCAAGCCCCTTGAAGACCCTCGAACTCTTCAGGCAATCAATCTTCTCCATGGCGACCCCTCCGGTGAGACTTTACCGTGCCATTTTAGCACGCCGCGCCGGATTTTCACACCCCGCCGAAATCTACAGCGCAACTTTTCGTTTTGACAGGCTGGAAGCCTGTCCCACTATCTGGAACCCCGTCCCACTATTTCAAAAATACCATTTTCAAAAATATCATTTTTCAGTGGGACAGGCATCTTGCCTGTCAGAAAAAAGCCTCCATTTTTACAAAACTTGACAGGCTGGAAGCCTGTCCCACTATCTGGAACCCCGTCCCACTATTTCAAAAATATCATTTTTCAGTGGGACAGGCGCTGCTATAATGGTGCGCGTGAAACGAAGCCTCGCCGCTGCGACCCGCGCGCTCGCCGTTGCCGCAGCCGCTCTCTCTGTCCCGGCGCCGTGCCGCACGGCGGAAATACGCCAGGCGGACCCGGTCATAGTAAAAGCCTCCAAAGTCCCCTTCCTCCACGGACTGCGAATCACGGGATTCCGGGCTTTCGCCTTCAAGAACGGCGCCGCCGGACCCATCCCGTTCCAGATTGATGAAGTGACGATTGACAAAAACGGAAACGGCGAAGTCTTCGTCTTCACAAGGGGACAGCGGAACAGAAAACCCAACCAGGGCAGACTGGCGGAACTCGACGAGATAGTCTTCATGTGCAAGGACACCGGCGAAAAAGCCGCCGTGGAAAACTTCCCGTACCGGTTCGACAGGGGCGCGGAGATCGAAGTCGCCGATCCCCTCACCGGCGCGAAATCCTACGCCTACCTCGTTCATTCCGCCGACCCGGAAAACCTTCCCGCCTCCGACACCGACTACGTACAGGTGGTCGGAACCCCCGGCTGGACCGCGGGCGAGTACTACAAAGTGGGGCAAAGTTCGCTCGAAAAGGCGCGGAAGTTCCCCAACATCGTTGACTACTTCGCCATCCGGACGGAGGCGGGCGGCAACGGCGCCGACGTCCTCGACAGAGTGAAGTTCAGATCGAGGGTCGAAGCCCTCGGCGGCACCCTCCGCTTCTCGAGAAACGAGGACAGTTTCCGCATCGAGGAACTCGCCTCCCTCGACGGTCCGGTCCGCAGAATAACCCGCTCCAGAAACTCCGTCTACCTCGCCCTCGGCATCACCACCCCACCGCAATCCTACAACGTCACCTCCTACTTCAACGGCTACGTCACGCCGGTCTACATTGACATCCCCATTGACCTCACCACCATTAAAGGCGTCGTCCGCACCGCGTACTTCAGAAGCACACTCGACTTCAACAAAAACGCCGTCGGAATGAAATACTACAACCCACACCACACGAAAGGTATCCTCGTTGACGGCGTCCCCTCCGCCGAGGAAAAGAAAATCCACAACGAGGAATTCGAATGGATGCTCCTCGCCGGCGAAAAACAGGGCGCCTGGATGATGTACCTCGTGAAACCCCCACCGGACCAGTTCCCGCTCCGGCTCAACAACTACCTCGTTGACGACGTCAACTCGCCGGACCCCCCGGAAGAAGAACCGGGTCAGATCGGAAACATGGGGTTCACCGTCGCAAACATATTAGACGCCAAAGCCGGCACTCACAAAATCCTCGTCTACGTCTATTTCCCCCCCTACTACAAACCCGGCGACGAAAAAGCGTACCTCAACATACACAAACACCCGCTCCAGACCTCCGCGAGGGAATTCTTTTTTCCGGGGACGCAGTAGTGTCATGTCAACTGTCATATGTCGCACTGAAAAACGAATATCGAATAACGAACAAGGAATGTCGAATGATGAAGTTTCCCTGCATTTTCCTTCGATATTCCGCGGTTTCTTGTTCGATATTCGACATTCGATTTATCACGCCCTACTGTTCTGTTCGGCGGGGTACGGCGACCCCGCCCTACATATATAATATATAACAGGCTCGAATACGTCGCTTTATGGTTGACGCGGCAGTAGTTTGCCTGCGGCTGCGCCGCAGTTTGCCTCCGCGTCCCCGCTCACGCCTCTAAAATCCGCCTGACGAGCAGGTAGTCGCTCTCCTTGTCAACGTCCACGCCTATCTCCGGATGCTCCACTATCACCGGAACCCCCCTCATCCCCATTATCTTCTCCACTTTCCGCTCGATATCAGCCAGCGAAAGCCGGCGGAAAACGAATTTCACGATAAAGAAAAAGCCCAGCATCCCGAGCAGCCTGAACGGCGATTTCCTCAGCGCCATCGCCCTCTCTATCAGGTGCCAGTGCGCCGTGAATACCTTCGGATTCACCAGAAAAAGGTTGCCGCCCGTAAACACGCCGTCCCTCAGCCTCCCGTACGTCCTCTCGACGCCCGGATACTTCCCCTCAACGACCCTCTTCTCGACGACCGGATAATACATGTCCGCTTCCCTTCTCCGGCAGGCGGCGAGAAAATCCTCTATGATCGCCGCGGTCACGAGGGGAACGTCGCACGTCGCAACGAGAATCCACTCCGCCCCCGAAAGCTCGCCCACCCCCTTCTTCAAATTAAGCATCATGGAACTTTCCGGCGGCAGGACCTTCTCAACCTTCCCCCTCAACGCCTCACCGAGTTCGTCCGGCGGACCGATGCAGACGCGCCTCCCGACGCCGGCAACTCCGCCGACGGCGTCAACCACGTATTCCACCATGTACCGCCCGCCGAGCCTGAGCAGTCCCTTGAAACGCGACTCGGTGTATTCACGCAGGTCATCGGGAACTTCTCCGCCCGCCATGATTATCGCGTCAAACGCCATTCCGGATCATCTCCATGCCTCAGTGTTTAAAGGAACAGGTGTATGCGCATATAAGCGTTAACTTTAAGAGCCATACCGATATATTGCAAAAACGAATGTCGAATAACGAATTTCGAATTATGAAGTCCTCCTTCGTCTCCGTTCTCCTTCGACGTTCCGCGGTTCCTTGTTCGATATTCGATGTTCTGTTAAGTTAACGCTTATGGGTGTGCGCACAACCCTGCCCGCCCCCGTATGCGAAGGAAGATATCGGCGGTAGAACCGCACGGCGAACACGCATGGCTCAATCCTGCTTTCCATCCTTTTCTTTCATCCTTGCGCGATACTTCTCACGTTCAGCCAGCACGGTCTCGAGGAATTCCTTTCCGACCTTTTTCTCGAATTCGCCGTACACGCGGGCGGTTTTCTCGATGAACGCCTTCCTGTCGCCCTCGGACATACTCGTCACGTTATAACCCCTTGCGATGAGTTCGCGCCTCGATTCCGGCTCCGCGAGGCGGAGCCGCCGCCGAAGCACGGGGGTCATCTCCGACAGCAGCTCATCCACGGTTTTCCTTAATTCTTCGGGAAGGGCTTTCCACGTCCCGGCGTTCGCCACCAACACCCCGGCTTGATACGAGTACCGCACCTCGGTGACGTAGAGCCTGTCCCTCTTCAACGCGCTCCCGAAAAGGTTGTCCCACGCTATCAGGGCATTGATCGAATTCGCCCCGCTGTCCACTATACCCCTCGCGTGCGCGTTCAGCACCTCGGTCGTCGGCAGCGGAATGGGCTTCGCGCCGAGCGCCTTCCAGAACGCGATGTGCAGCGGACTCTCCCACGAACCGATCTTCAGTCCCCTCAGGTCCACCGGACTCCGTATGAACCTCGGCGCGACGAATTCCATGAATCCGTTCTCCATGAACGCCGACGAAACAAGCCCTTTCTCCAGCAGCTTCCGCCTGAGATGCGGGGCGATGACGTTGTCAATCAGATAGTACGCCTCATCGTAATCGTCGAACAGAAACGGCAGTTCGAGCACGTTTACCTCCGGCGCGAGCGCCGCAAGCGACGACGACGGCAGCCCCGCCGCGTGAATGCCGCCCAGCATCACCATCTCGAGCATGCTCTTCTCCCCGCCGAGCATTCCCGAGTGAAGATGCTCTATCTTCACGCGCCCGCCGGTCCTCTTCTGCGCCTCCTTCTGGACCTGCGCCACCACCTTCCCCCACACGCTCCAGGGCGTCACGAGCGACCCGATCTTTATCGTGTACGCCTGTCCCGCCGAGACCGGAGCGCCGCAGGAAAGGGCAAAAGCGGACACGCCGGCGAGTAAAAGCGGCAATCCCCTCCTCCACGCCGCTCCCTTCGCGCGCGCACCCCTCATACGACGTTCTCCTTCCTCAACGCCTCCACCTCATCTCCCCCGATGCCGATCTCGCCCAGAACCTCCGCCGTGTGTTCACCGAAGCCGGGCGCCGCCGCGCGGACCACGGGCGGCGTCCCGGAAAGCTTAACCGGGTTCCGCACGTGCTTCATCTTCCCGCCCCCCGGATGATCAAGCTCGACGACCATGCCCCTCGAAACGATCTGGGGGTCGGCGAGAGCCTCCTCGAGCGTGTTCACGGGTCCGACGCAGACGTCCTTTCCCTCGAAAAAATCCATCCACTCGTCACGGGTCCTTGTCCGGAAAATTTCCCTCATGATAGCGAAAACCCTTTCCCTGCCGGCGCCCTCCTCGAACTGGCTGTCCGCGAGGTCCTCCCTGCCCACGAGGCGGCACAGCTCTTTCCAGAACTTCGGCTCGAGGTTGCCCGTGGTGACGTATTTCCGGTCTTTCGTTTCGTACACCTGGTACACCGGGGAGCCGCCGGTCAGCGTGTGCGTCCCCCGGTCGGGCGCGGGTTCGCCCGCGAACATCGCCGCGGCGTAGAGCGCGAGCCACGCCACCACGCCGTCCATCATCGAAACGTCCACGAACTGCCCCGTGCCCGTGCGCTCCCGGGCGATGAGCGCGGCGAGGATTCCGATTGCCGCCATCAGCGCGCCGCCGCCGACGTCCGCGACCTGCACGCCGGGCACGACCGGCGCGCCGCCCGGCGGTCCGGTCAGTCCCACCGCCCCAGCATAACCGGCGTAGTTGATGTCGTGTCCCGGCTTGTCGCGATACGGTCCGTCCTGACCGTAACCCGTCACCGCGCAGTATATGATCCGCGGGTTCCGCGCGCGCGCCTCCTCGTATCCCACCCCCAGCCTGTCCATCACCCCGGGACGGAAACTCTCGACCACCACGTCGAACCCCTCCACGAGCCTGAGGAATATATCCCTCCCCTTCTCCGCCTTGAGATTGAGTTTCATGCTCCTCTTGTTGCGGTTCAGCGCCATGAACTGCGCACCGTATCTTCCGGCGTACGGCGGGAGCCAGCGCATGTAATCGCCCTGAACGGGGTCCTCCACCTTCAACACGTCCGCGCCGAGATCGGCGAGAAACATGGTGCACAGAGGACCGGGAAACAGACGGGACAGATCGAGAACGCGTATCCCGTCGAGCGCGGTTGCCATCCGTCACTCCGCCGCTTCAGACCGTATCGTCCGCACTATCGGAACGACTCCCGCCCCGCCCGCCCTTTCTATCTTCCGCCGCTTCGCCCGCGTAGATAACCGCCACGATCCGGGCTTCATCCCCGACGCACTCCACGCGGTGCGGGATCGTGGAATCAAAGTAAATGCTGTCCCCCGGCTCGAGCACGTCGGTGTGCCCGCCGAGAGTCACTTCCATCTTCCCCTCCAGAACAAAAATGAACTCCTCGCCCTCGTGACTGTACGCGTTCCGGTCCTTCCGCGTCGCCGGCTCGAGCGTCACGAGGAACGGCTCCATGTGCCGTCCCTTCTTGTCAAAGGCGAGCGACTCGTAGGAGTACCCGTACTTCACGCCGCTCTTCGACGCCACGCGCGTCACCGTCCGCCTCTCGCCCCTGCGAACGATCGTGTACGCCGCATCGCGCTCCTCGCCGAAAAAACACCCGATCTCCACCCCAAGCGCCCTCGAAATCCTGATCAGCGTCCCCAGCGGCGGCGACACGAGATGGTTCTCTATCTGCGACAGCAGCGCCGACGAGAAACCCGAACGCTCCGCCACCTGCTGGAGGCTCAATCCCTTCTCCTCCCTCACCCTCTTTATCTTTTCGGCAACGGTGAGTTCCCCTCCGTGTTCCCCGTTCATATTCGCCCCCGCGTATGAAATGTCCGCACAACACTATAGTCCTCAATCGGCGGTTTGAAAAGCGCCCGGGTTGTTCGTAAAGCGCGAACAACCCGGGGAAGGCGGCAGCCCCGGTTCGCCGAATCGGACACGTCGTTTGCCCGCGCCGCGCCTCCGGGTGTAAACTATCTTCCGGTCCGCGGCGGAGGAAAACCATGAAGGTCGAATTCGACCGGTACAGTCTCATCATCAACGGCAGACGGGAATTCATCCTCAGCGGAGCGATCCACTATTACCGTCTTCCGTCACACCGGCTCTGGCGCGACCGCCTCGCAAAGCTCAAAGAGGCGGGGCTGAACGCCGTGGACGTCTACTTCCCCTGGAACTACCACTCGCCGCGCGAGGGAGAATACGACTTCGAGGGCGCACGCGACGTCGTCGCACTCATGGACATCATCGAGGAGACCGGACTTTACCTCATCGCCAGACCCGGACCCTACGTCTGTTCCGAGATAGACGCCGGCGGCCTGCCCGCCTGGCTCATCTTCAAAAAAGACGTCATCCCCAGATGCAGAAAGCCGGGCAGGTTCGTCTATTCCCCGGCATACATGAAATACGTCCGGCAGTGGTACGAGGAAATCGTCCCGCGCATCGCCGCAAGAAACAATCTCATCCTCTTCCAGGTCGAAAACGAATACAACCTCGTGCCCATACGCGGACTGCTGAAAATGGGCACGGAGTTCTTCATGAAGCGCAACGCCCTCCTGCTCTTCGACCTCATGTCCGCCGACGCCGCGAAATGGATAATGCACAAAGGCGTGCCACTCGTTTCGAGGGAGGCGGGGCGCAGGCACAAACCGAACCGCTACATCGCCGAGCTTTACAGGATCGCCCGCGAATCGGGCGTCAAAGTCCCCATCTTCCACAACGACATCATGAGCCACTCCGAGCGCCAGCGCGACGTTGACATCATGGCGATTGACGACTACGCGATCAACACCTTCAGGTCCGACTGGCGCAACAGGCGCAACACCTTCCTCGGCATAGACATCATGGAACACCACCACGACGCCTACGGAAAGAACGACCCCGTCTTCATCGCCGAGTTCCAGGGCGGATGGTTCGACACCTGGGGCGGACACGGCTACGACCACGTCCGCAAAACGCTCGGAACCGACCAGCTCGACGTCGCCACAAAAAGCGCGCTCGCGCAGCGCGCGACGCTCATCAACTATTTCATGTTCGCCGGCGGCGCCACACAGGGCTACATGGGCAGCCCCGACGTCTACACGTCCTACGACATGGCAGCGCCCGTCACGGAAGAGGGGCTGCGAAGCGAACGCTTCTACGCCGTCCAGTGGCTCGCGGGCGTCATACGCGAACTCGGCGGCGACTTCCTCGCGACCACGCACGACCCCTCCGTCAGAACCGGCGACCGCGACGTCTTCTGCCGGGCGAGAAAGTCCGAAAACCGCCGCTACGTCTTCCTCAGAAACCACTCCAGAACCTCCCGCTCCGTCAAACTTTCCCTCCGCCCCGAACCCGTCACACTCGACCCCCTCGAGGCGAAAATCATCGTCTTTTCGAACGATAACTCCCTCATCCGCGAGTTCGGAGCCTACACCGGCGGGCACGACCCCGAAACCCCGGCGCAGATACGGCTTCCCGAACTCGCGCACTGGCGATTCTCCCTCATAAACGACCTCCTGACGAGGGACTACGACGACTCCCGCTGGAAAAAAATCCGCTTCGGCGCGCCTATGGACATTGACTCGCTGGGCTTCCATCACGGCTTCGTATGGTTCAGGGGCGCCTACCGCAACGTGATCACAAGCGTGCGAATAGACGCAAGACACTGCTACTCCATCTTCGTCAACGGCGCACTCATAGGCTCCGGGGACGGCTACAGAAACAAGCTCGGCAACGGACCCGACTTCGGCGCCCTCAAATACTTCCCCGTCACGCCGGGCATACAGGAAAAAGGCGCAAACGTCATCACGGTCCTCGTCGAAAGCCTCGGGCACAACAAGGACTTCAACTGCGACCTCACGAACCCCAGAGGCATAATAGAAATCCTCACCCACGGCGCGAGCGTGCAGTGGAAAGCACGCGGCGGACTCATCGAAGGCGAACAGGGCATGTGCCCCTCGCTGCCGCGCCGCGCCTTCCCCGCAATGGACTCAGCTGAACAAATCACGCTCCCGCACGAATGGGGAAAACAACACGGCATCGGAATCTACCAGACGACCTTCCCTCTCGCCCTCGACGACCCCATGAGACCGGTCTCCCTGACCTTCACGCACGCCCACGAGAAGGCGAACGTTTACCTCAACGGCGCCCTGATCGGAAGGTACTGGGAAAAAACGGGACCCCAGAAAAAATTCTACCTTCCCCCGGGAATACTCGACACGAACGGCGAAAACCACCTCGCCGTGGCGGTGTGGCGCCGCACGAAAAAGAGCGGACTGGGAACCCTCAAACTCGAATAGCACGGACCCGGCGGACGCGCCCGCGCCCCATGCCCTTTATCTCCCTCCCGCAAATCTTTCCCTTTTCAAAAACGATCCCCTATAATAAACACGTGAAAAGAGCGCCGACACGCATTGCAAAACCCGCCTTCCGGTGCGCCGCAGCGCTGGTCGTCTTCCTCGCCGCGGCGGGCGCCTCCGCCCCGCTCGACTACCTCCCCGTCTCGAAAATCGCACCCGGTATGCGCGGCTACGGACTCACCGTCTTCTCCGGCGCCTCCGTCGAAAGGTTCTACTTCAAAGTCCTCGGCGTCCTCCCGCGTTCCGGTCCCTCGGGCGAAGACCTCATCCTCATACAGGTCAACGGGGAAAACATCGAGTCCAACGGCGGAATTTCCCTCGGCATGAGCGGCACGCCGGTCTACCTCGGGGGCAGACTCATCGGCGCCATATCCATGAATTTCCCGGAGGAAAACGGCTGCCTCATCGGGGGCGTCACCCCCGTGGAATCCATGCTGAAAGTCATGAAATACGGCGCGCCCGTGGGAAAAAGAAAATTGAAGGATGAAATCACCGTCGGCGCAAGGGTGGTGGACGAGATTCAGTACTGCCCACCCGAGTGCTCCGGCGCCGCGACCGGCAGCACGCTCAGGGCGCGGCTCGCACTGACGCCGGTGATGATCAATGGACTCGACGAGCGCGCGTACGGCTTCCTCAAGCCTTATTTCCGCAACAGCGGGCTTGAGTTGACTCCCGCAAACAGGCTTAACGCCGGCGGCGCCGCGGGCGCCCCCGTCATAGGCAGCGGCGCCGACCTCAAGCCGGGAAGCTCCATTTCCGTCCAGCTCGCACGAGGCGACATTGACATCGCAGCGATCGGAACCCTCACCGCTGTGGATGGAAGTAAGTTTATCGCATTCGGTCACCCGCTCTTCAGAAAAGGACGGGTGAAATACCTCCTCGGCGACGCCCACGTCCACGGAATCGTCCTCGGCGACGTCCCCTTCAAAATCGCTTCGACCGGCACGCTCAGGGGAACCGTCCTCGAAGACCGCGGGTCCGCCGTCTCAGGCGTGCTCGACCGGTTCCCCGAACTGATCCCCATCTCCGTTACGGTGAAAGACGCCGACCAGAACACGCGGCGGGACTTCGCCGTTCAGATGGTGGACGACCGCGAGCTGCTGCCGGGGTTGATACTGTCCGTCCTTCTCAGGGCGATGGACAACGCGATTGACCGCATCGGAGAAGGCACCTCCAAAGTGTCGTTCTCCCTCCGCGCCGACGGATACAACCCCGCCATCCGGCGCGAAAACACGTTCTACAACAGGTACGACGTCGCCGCCGAATCCCTCTCCGAAATCTTCCACGCCGTGAACTTCGTCATCAACAACAACCTCCACGCGACGCAGCTGTCAGGCCTGGACGTGTCCGTGGAAATCAACTCCTCGGCGTCCGTGGCGTCCATCGAAAAAGCGCAGGTCCTCACAGGCGAAACCGCGACCGACTCGCTTGCCGGGGCGGACGAACAGGCGCAGCCGGCGGGTTCGGCGGCGCTTTCCGCGTCGTCGTTCACCGACGGAAAAAAAGACCTCACCGAGCCGGAAGACCGCGTCCCCTTCGCCGTCCCCGAAACCGGTGAAACTCCGGAAGGACAGACGCCCGACGAAGAAAAACCCGCCGAAGACCGCGAAAAAACCGCCGAAATACCCAAAGTCCATCCCGGCGACGTCGTGGCGATCGAGGTCACCCTCCGCCCAAACAGGGAAAAATCCGTCAGGGAAACGATTCACGTCCCAATCCCCGACGACATCGGCGAGGGAACGGCTGTCATAGACATCTTTTCCGGCATGAGAGCGCGCAGACCCGCCCCCATCATCCTTTTCGATCTCCAGCCCGAAGAAGAATCGCCACACGCCCAGGAAGAGGAAATTGAGGACGGCGGCGAGGAAACTTCCGGCGCCGAAACCTTCGAGGAAATGGTCGAGGATTTCGTCTCGATGGAAAAAAACAACGAACTCGTTGCGGTCGTGTCGTCGCCCGGCGCGGCGGAACACGACGCCGAAACCGGCGAGAAAAAGGACGAGCCGCAAAAAACAAAGAAGGCAACCCCCTGGGTCCTCAGGGGGGAAACCTCCGTGAGGGTGGACGTGCGCAAAAACCGCTCGTTCAAGGAAAACAAAATCGAAAAATCACGCATTGGAATACTGAAGGAAAAGTGACCTCCCCTGAAAACGGAATGAACCGACGGTGAAAAAATCGAAAAAAACGACGAGACAGGCGCCTGCCCCCGACGTGCTCATCGTCGCGGGCAGCGAATCCGACCTCGCCAAACTCGATCCGGCGGTGGAGATTCTGGACGCCTTCAGGGTCCCGCACGTCCTGCGCGTCGCCTCGGCGCACCGCACGCCGGAGTACCTCGATGAGCTGATCCGGGAATTCACAACCCGGGGAGGCAGTGTGATAATCGCCGCGGCGGGCAAATCCGCGCACCTGCCGGGCGTGGCAGCCTCAAAAACGCGCCTCCCGGTCATAGGCGTTCCCATCAGCGCCTCCCTCATGGGCATTGACGCCCTGCTGTCCATCGTCCAGATGCCGCCCGACGTCCCGGTCGCCGCCGTCGGAATTGACGCCTCGAGAAACGCCGCGCTTCTCGCCGTTCAGATTCTCGCCCTCCAGTCCCCGCGACTCGCCGAAAAGCTCCGGAACTTCCGCGAAAAGAGAAAAAATGACCTCGCCGCGCGCTACAGGAAAATATCCCCGAAAGCGGGTAAAAACGCGTGATCGAAAGATACACCCTCCCGGAAATGGGCAGGGTATGGACGGAAGAAAACAAATTCCGCAAATGGCTCGACGTTGAGCTTGCCGTATGCGAGGCATGGGCGAAACTGGGTAAAATCCCCCGCAAAAGCCTCGAAAACATTCGCGCCAAAGCCGGCTTCTCCCTCAAACGCATCGCCGAAATCGAAAACGAAGTGGACCACGACGTCATCGCCTTCCTGACGAGCGTCGCCGAATGCGTCGGCGCCGGAGACGCGAGATACATCCACGTGGGGCTGACCTCCTCGGACGTCCTCGACACCGCAACCGCGCTCCTGCTCGTCGAATCGGCGGACATACTTCTCAAGCGGACCTCCGCCCTCGGAAAAATCCTCTACGCAAAGGCAAAAAAACACAAAAACTCCGTCATGATCGGACGCACACACGGCGCCCACGCCGAACCAACAACCTTCGGGCTTAAACTCCTCCTGTGGTACGACGACGTCTCCCGCGACGAGGCGAGACTGCGCCGCGCACGCGATGAAATCGCCGTCGGCAAAATCTCCGGTCCCGTCGGCACTTACTCCAACGTCCCCCCGGAGGTCGAACGGCTCGCCTGCGAGTCACTCGGTATCGCTCCCGCCTCCATCTCAACGCAGGTGGTACAGCGCGACCGCCACGCCGCGTTCCTGTCCACCCTCGCCCTCGCCGCCGCCACGCTCGAAAAAATCGCCCTCGAAATCCGCCACCTCCAGCGCACCGAAGTCCTCGAGGCCGAAGAACCCTTCTCGCCCGGACAGAAAGGCTCCTCCGCCATGCCACACAAGCGCAACCCCATCCTCTGCGAACGCATCTGCGGGCTTGCGCGCATCCTCCGCGCCAACGCACTCGTCTCACTCGAAAACGTCGCACTCTGGCACGAGCGCGACATCTCGCACTCCTCCGCCGAACGCGTCATCTTCCCCGACTCCTGCATCACCCTCCATTACATGCTCGCAAAAACCTCCTCGCTCATCGAGAATCTCATCGTCTATCCCGAAAAGATGAGGTCAAACCTCGAACTCACACGCGGCCTCGTCTTCTCCCAGCGCGTCCTCCTCGCGCTCACGGAAAAAAACGTCCCGCGCGACAAAGCCTACCGCCTCGTCCAGCGCAACGCCATGAACGCATGGAACGCACACGCTCACTTCCTCGACCTCCTCCTCGCCGACAGGGAAATCCGCGGCATCCTCTCCGAAAAGGAAATAAAGGAATGCTTCGACCTCGCCCGCTACCTGCGCCACGTGGACGATATCTTCAAAAGGTTCGGTCGAAAAAAACGTTAAAGCCCTGCCGCATCTCCGAATTGACAATATGTGTCCACAGATGATGATGGAACAAAAAGTTGAAGGAGACGAGGCAGTATGGCAAAGACAAACATTAAATATTCAGGGTCTGATCCCAATCTTCACCAAAGATGGAAGGTGATGAAGGATGACCGATTACCATATCAACATTTTTTACAGCGAAGATGACCGCGGTTACATCGCCGACATTCCCGATCTTGAGTCCTGCTCCGCGTTCGGAAAAACTCCCGAAGCGGCGCTCGCCGAACTGAAGAAAGCGAAGAAGGCGTGGATAGAAGCCGCCCGCGCCGCAGGCAAGGCTATTCCCAAACCTCGCTACAAACCCGTCATCTATCAGGTATCCGGCTGAGCAGTATACCGTTCCCGTCCTGCCTCTTACTCATTTATGGAGGACACTCACCGATGGGGCATAAACCAGGTTAAACGCTCGAAAAGGAAACGAGAACATTGTTGACGTGAAAAATCTTTGTTATATGATAACTGAACATTGCCAAGATGGGAGGTTTATTATGGAACTTTTAAGCGAAAAACGGTTGGTTGAAGGGATGACATGAAGATGAAAAAGTACGCACCGCGCTTGCTTATGCCGCATCACCGTGAAGGGAAATCGTAAGATGAACACGGCAATTCACAAGGATTGGGAAATAACCCCTGAAAAGGTAGAAGAAGTTATTCGCAGGATTGTCGAGAACGGACGTCCCCTAAAAATCATTCTTTTCGGCTCATATATTAACGGAAGGATTGACCGCGACAGCGACCTTGATATCCTTATCGTTGGTCGTAACGAAATCCGGAGCGCAAGGAAAGAGAGCGTGCGGATAAGGCGCTTTCTGAGGGGAATATCCATGCCTATGGACATCATCGTTGTCCCGGAGACGGAGTGGGAGAGACTGAAAGAACAGCCCGGACTGATATATAGAGAAGCGATGATAAACGGGAAGGTGGTCCATGAATCCGCGGAGCAAGAGAACCGATCCCGGATCGCCTGAGGAGTGGATGTGCCATGCGGAGAGCGATCTGAAACTTGCTCTGCTCGCAGCCGGGCACGCCGACACGCTTGTGAAAGCGGCCCCCCTGCTGGAACTGCTCGGCGCCGACTGGGGGAAATACCTCTCCCGCCCCGTGCCGAAAGCGGTGCGCGAATCGCTCCAGCGGTGCGAGCGAACGGGGCGCCCTCTGGGCGACGCCGCCTTCGTCTCGCGAATCGAAACCATGCTCGGACGGGCGCTCACCCCACGGAAAGCGGGCAGAAAACCTTTGAAAAAGGGGAAATAAGTATTGTGTCCCCTGATTTGGAGGCGCTTGGGGGACGCGCGAGGAATGGACGCGTGCCCGAGTTGTGGGACGGCGGGGCGGCGCGGCGGATAGTGAGGGTGCTGGAAAAAGCTTTTGCGCGGGAGGGTGGGGTTCGGCGCGGCGACCGCGGGACGGGACGGCGGCGCGGTGATGCCGTACCGTGAAGCTTTCGGCGCGACGGGGCGCGTGGCGGGAGAGAAGTTGTTTTTCGGGACGTTTGGGTCCGCGACATAAAACTGGGTTTTGACGGGGTTGATAAAATGGGGAGAAAGCGCTAAAGTTGTGGTGAAGAAACGGACCGGGCGGCGCAGTACGAGGGAGAGGTGGCCGAGAGGCTTAAGGCAGGCGCCTGCTAAGCGTCTAA
>JBFMFE010000239.1:0-4417 GCA_040752295.1 bacterium | reverse complement strand
TCACCCCGCCCTGGCTCGGCGGAAAACCCCTGCGGATCGTTTTCACACCATGACCGCCACAGCCAAACCACGCCAAAAACTAGACCTGATTATGACGGTGAAACCTTCCGCGAAAATCGGTGTTCAAAGTTTTTTGTCAAAAACCAAACCCCATGGTTTCATGGAAAACGAATAATACGCGGCGAATCTGCCCGCGCCGCACGCCTGCCCGCGCCGCGTTCGTCACGGCGGACGGGTACGCGGACGGGGAGACGCTGCCATGTGCCTTTGTCGGGAATCTATGTCACAGAACAACGGGCGCCGGCGATCATGTCCGGGGGGCGAGCCTTTTTCTCACGGCGATGAATTCCCGGTACAGTTCGGTCTCCCGTCTTTTCTTGGCTTCGTCCCAGCGGAGCTTCGCAGCGAGGTAGTCCGCGGCGCGCCCGGCGGCGGCGACGCCCTCGCCGATGTGCCTGTCCACGCCGGTCCTCTTGAAGGCGTGAACGAGGCTGCGGGCGCCCTCGACGCTGAACGAATAGAGCAGCGCGCGGAGCGGCTGCGAGTCCGGGCATTCCGGGTCTATCGGCATGAGTTCTTCGGACGACGCGCCCTCGACGACGTCGGGGGCGCGTGAGCCGTAGCGGCGGGCGCAGCAGGCGAGCGCGCGTCCCGCCGCCGGACCGGTGTCTCCCCGCCCGGCGGCTGTTTTCTCCGCGAAAGACGCCGCGTATTCCTCCGCCGTTGCGTCGCCGAGCGCGCCGCCGTACAGTTTTTCGCGCGCCGTGCGCGACGTCGGTTTCGGTCTTCCCAGCGCGCGGAAGACCATCTCCGCCGCCCTTTCGGCGAGCCGCCGCGACGGACCGATCTTTCCCGTCACCGCGATAACGCCGCCGGTCGCGCGGACGTAGTCGCGCCGCGAGAACCTCGTCGGGCTTTCGCCCCGCGCGAGCTGTCCGCGCTCGGGACGCAGGGGTCTGGCGCGCGTGTAGTACGGATGGCGCGAGGCGTCGAATTCGAAGCCGGGCAGCACGCGCCTCACGCGCCGAAGCATCTCCTCGACGTCCTCCCGGTGGTTGAGGTCGCGCAGCCCCGCTTCGCCGGGCGGGATGTACCTCTCGCTGGTTCCCGCGAGGAGGCGGTCGGCGCCCTTCGATATGCAGAACATCACTTTTCCGCCGGTCCACCAGGCGACGGCGGCGGAGGGGTCGGCGCCGCTCCAGATTTTCCTCGGCGCGATGAGATGGGTTCCGGAGACGAGGTGTATGTCTTCCGCGGGGCGTCCCGCCAGTCCGCTGACGCCGTTTATTTCCGCGCCCGCGGCGGCGACGACGACCTTCGGCTTGAACCTGTACTCTTTCGCCTCGTCTCTCACGAACGCCGCGCCGCGGTCGAGGGCGGCGAAAGCGGTCGCGTTCGAGGCTGCGCAGGCAAGCCCCCGCTCCCTCGCGTGCTCCAGCCCGGAGAGTATGTTCTCCACAACGAGCCTCTCGACGTCCTCGATCTTGCTGTCCGTGTATCTGAAGCACGCCGCCATTCCCTCCGGGTTGAGGTTCAGCCCCAGACCGAGCGCCTCGCCGGGCGGCATCTTCCTCCAGGCGAGGTCGTCGCGGGAAGCGCCTGCCTTCGACCGCTTCGCCTCACCGGCGGCGAGCAGGCGGTACAGCGACATCCCCGCCGCGACCATCGCCGTTCCGAAGCCCCGCGCGCCGCCGATCTTCCATCTCGCCTCGGGAAGATTCATCCATCCCGGGGAGGGGTCGAAGTACATCCCGTCGCCGCGGTACAGGGGCATGTAGAAGTTGAGTCTTCTCACGAGGTGCGGGGCGATGCGGTGAAGGATTTCCCTTTCCGCGAGCGACTCCCTCACGAGGCTCCAGTCGCTTAATGTCAACAGATAGCGGAAACCGCCGTGCGCCATCTCGGTGGACCCCGCGCTGACGCCCCCGCAGAAATCGTCCTTTTCCACCAGCACGGCGTTCAGCCCGTCGAGGCAGAGTTCCCTGAAGACCGCGGCGCCGATTATGCCGCCGCCGACGATGAGGACCTCCGCCCCGGCGCTCGCCTCGTCCAGGTCGCTGTTTATGCGGTATTTCATCGGACGCGGAGGGCGCCGGAAGGGACGTCAGACGGCGTGGGCGTTAACATAAGACACTTCATGTCCGGGTAAAAAAAGCAATGTAGAATATCGAATGAATTGATACGACCACCCCTGATTTTTCCGTCGTCTGCCGTTATTTTGTTTTCATTCTTCATTCCGCATTGGTTATTCTACATTCAACATTCTCTTTTTTTTAATAAGAATCCTGCTTAAATTAACGCTTATGACGTCAGACGGCGTGGGTCTCGTCGAGCTGGTCGGCGAGGAGCGCCGCGACGTCGCGGACGATTAACTCCGGGTCGGCGGATGCGAAGGTGTGCTCGCACTGCGGGCAGGCGGTGACGAGCGTTGCGGCGTCGGTCTCCCTGAGTTCGGCGAGCCGCCGTTTCGCTATCCGCGCGGCGGTTTCGGGCGCGGCGACGGGGAGAAGCCCCCCGCCGCCGCAGCAGAGTCCCTTGTCGCGGTTCCAGCTGAATTCGACGATGGACTCCGGGGAGACGAGCCTGTCGAGGAGCGCGCGCGGCTGAGCGACGACGCCGAGGTGCTTCGCGAGGTGGCACGGGTCATGGTAAAAGACCTTTTCCCTCAGCGGCGGCTTGAGCCAGACCTTTCCCTTTTCGAGCAGGTCGAGCGCGAACGCAGTGAAGTGAACGACTTCGGGGACGACTCTCGCCCTGATCTCCGCGTATTTCTGCTTGAGCGCGACGAGGCATTCCGGGCAGGTGACGATGACGGTGTCGTATTTTTTCAGCGCGGCGGCGTTCTTTTCGGCGATCTCCGCGAAAGATTCGCGGGCGCCCGCGTAGTACGCCGGGATGCCGCAGCACATGGGCGCGCCGGCGCCGCCGTGGACGGCGAAGTCCACTCCGGCGGCGATCATGGTCTTCTCCACCGCCCGCACGACGCCGGGAAAATAGTACAGCGTGTTGCAGCCCGGGAAGTAGGCGATCCGGGCGTTTCTGCCGACGCGGTGGGCGACGCCTGTCTCCTCCATTTTTGCGCTCAGCGCCTCGCCGAAGGGGTTGCGGTGTTTTTCGAATTCGGCGACGTACTTCACGACGGCGTCGGGCGCGGCGCCTCTCCTGAGGGCGATGCCGCGGGCGGCGACTATCGCCTCGGGCGGGGCGATGCGGTGTTTGCAGAAGGCGCGGCACGTCATGCACGCGGCGCAGCGGTACATGACATCGGCGGCATCCTCGTCCATGCTCGCTGCGCCGCTTCTCGCCAGGTGGAGGAGTTTCATCTTCTCGGTGGGCGTGACGGTCTCACGGGACTCGGCGTGAGCGACCGGGCACGAGAACCGGCACAGCTTGGGGCAGTACGTGCAGTAGTCTATGGATTTCCTATGCGAGTCGAGCAATGTCGGTTTCCCCCTCCGGCAGTCCCATCTTGCCGGGGTTCAGTACGTTCCAGGGGTCGAGCGTTTTTTTCAGCCCGCGGTAAACTTCCATCAGCCCGCCCAGTTCCATCTTGAGCCATTCGGCTTTGAGTATGCCGACGCCGTGGTGGTGGGTGAGCGTGGCGTCGAATTCCCTGCACGTTCTGAGCGCGGCGTCCCAGACGAGCTTGTAGCGGCGGACGGCGTCATCGTGCGATTTTCCCCTCCCGACGACGCTGAAGTAGATGGTGCATCCGTGCGCGTAGGCGTGGGAAAAGTGCGCCATGATGAAGGCGTGCGGCGAGACGGCTTTCCGCACGGCGTGATACAGGCGCTCGACCCTGTCCCACGTCGCCGCGACCTCGATGGTGTCCACGAACGCCCCCCGCTCGAACACGCGGGACATGTTGTAGGAGACGTTGTACCTGTTCTCCCACCACCGTTTTCCCGGCTCCTCGCCCGCGTCCTCGCCCCCGGACTTCCGGCATTCCGCGAGCGCCGTCTTGAGTTCCGCCTCCGTCATCGCCGCCGTCCCCTCGAACGTGAGGACGAGCAGGCATTTTCCCTTCAGGCGCTCGGCGAGCCTGCCGGCGGTCCCGGGCGTCATGAGAAGTATGTCCTGGAAACCGTCGAAGACCCTGCGCATGACCGTTTTTACGCGGGGCTGTTTTTCCTCGTCGAAGCGTATGGGCGCCTCGACCGGTTCCTCCTTTTTCGCGCCGATGAGCAGCGTGTCCAGCTCGTCGTAGAGCCGCACCGCCGCCGGGGCGATCCCCTTCTGCATGAAAGCCCTTATCGCGTTCAGACCCGCCCCGACGTTCTTGAAGAAGATTCCCCGGAAAAGGCGGCTTTCGGGGAGCGGGTGGAGCTTCATCACCGCCTCGGTGATGATCCCGAGCGTGCCCTCGGAGCCGATGAAGAGCTGCGCGAAGCCGGGACCGGCGGCGGAGCGGGGGGCG
>JBFMFE010000238.1:0-5158 GCA_040752295.1 bacterium | reverse complement strand
CTCCCCACAACAAAAAAAAGAAACGGAAGCGCGAAACACCACAAAAACCGTCTCCCGGGCACAATCCTCATACCGTCTTATTTTAACCCCAACCGCTGCCCGTTTTCGACCCGCCCCACACCGCAGGCTGTTCCCATACCCCCCCACCCTCCTCACCCCACCCCATGCCTTGACTCCCCACGCGCGATGAAGATAGAATCATCCCCATCGGTACCCTTACGCCGAAAGAGGTGAAAAAAATGAAGGGAAAAACGCTTGCCGCCGCAACGGTGACCCTCCTCGCCCTCGCCGTCGCGCTGCCCTCCTGCTCACGGAAAAAGGAACCCCCGAAGGAAGGCGCAAAAACCATCGGCGTGTCCCTCCTCAAGGAAAACGACGATTTCTACGTCACACTCAAAAAGGGACTCAACGACGCCGCCGCAAAATACGGCTATAACATCGCCATCCTCTCCGCCGACAGCGACGAGATCAAACAACAGAAAAACATGGACGCCCTCCTCGTCAAGGGCGCCGACGCCGTCGTCATCTGCCCCGTCAACTCTAAAGGCGTCGGCAGCATCATCAAAAAGGCGAACGACAGGAACGTCCCCGTCTTCACCGCCGACATCGCCGCCGAGGAAGGAAAAGTCGTGGCTCACATCGCTTCCGATAACTACCTCGGCGGGAAAATCGCGGCGCAGAGAATGAAGGACGAAATCGGCGCCGGTCTCGTCGCCGTAATCCAGATTCCCGGCACCGAATCCGTCATGGCGCGCGTCGCCGGATTCGTGGACACCGCACGTGAACTCAACCTCGAAATCATCGAACCCTTCTACAACGGCAAGGACGACACACAGGAATCCGAACGCGTCGCCAACGCCGCAATAAAAGCGCACCCCGATCTCCTGGGCATCTTCGCCGCCAACGACAACATGGCGGAGGGCGCCGAATCCGCCATCAAAGCTTCCGAAAAAAACATCGTCCTTATCGGCTACGACGCCGCCCCAGCCGCCCAGGCTAAAATCAAAGCCGGCGGTCCCTGGAAAGCCGACGTCATCCAGTACCCCGCCAGAATAGGCGAAGCAACCATACAAACCATTGACAGACACTTCAAGGGCGAACTCCAGTACTCCGGCGAAACCATCAACGTTCCCGTCGAGGTCGGCATCGTTGACAGCGAATCCCTCCGGTGACGATCAAAACACTGCGGCGAAACGTCACGCCCCACGCGCGGCGAACCTCACCTGACGCCCCACGCACCACCCGCTCCACTCATTACGCCCGGCGCCGCTCCCCGCTCCCATGACCGCCAGAGCAATCCTCTTCTTAAAAAACCAGGGCATCTTCGTCGCCCTCGCAGCCATCTTCCTCTATTTCTCCACCTTCGTCAAAGGTTTCCTCTCAATCGAAAACATGCTCGACATCCCCAGCCAGATCGCCTTCATTGTCCTCATCGCCATCGGCATGACCTTCGTCATCATAAGCGCAGGAATTGACCTCTCCGTCGGCGCCATCGTCGCCGTCGCCGCCGTCACTATGGCGCTCCTCAACGAGCACAAAGCCTTCCCCGTGCCCCTCGCCGCCGTCATCGCCCTCTGCGCGGGCGCCGCTCTCGGCGCCTTCAACGGCTTCTCCATCGTCCGCTTCAACGTCCCAGCTTTCATCTCCACCCTCGCCATGATGACCATCGCAAGGGGAATCGCCCGCATCCTCGCCGGTAACACCAAAATATTCATTAGCTCCGACATCTCCCTCTACACCGACCTCGCCTCCACCGGAAGGTGGGGCCCCGTCCCCATCGCCCTCATCATGTTCTCCTCCCTCCTCTTCTTCTGGTTCGTCATTAGCAAAACCCGCTTCGGACGCTACGTCTACGCGGTCGGCGGCAACGAGGAAGCCGCTAAACTCTCCGGCATCAACGTCGCACGCGTCCGCCTACTCATCTACACCATAAGCGGCTTCCTCTCCTCGACCGTCGGCGTCCTCCTCGCCTTCAAGTTCAAAAACGGCAACCCCGAATACGGACTGATGTGGGAACTCGACGCCATCGCCGCGGTCGTCGTCGGCGGCACCAGCCTCTTCGGAGGCCGCGGCAGCGTCTTCCGAACCTTCATCGGCGCACTCCTCATCGGCGTCCTCGACAACGGCCTCCTCCTCATGGGGAAAGACCAGAACACCATTTACATCATAAAAGGCTTCGTCATCCTCGCCGCCGTACTCCTGGACCAGATAAAGGCACGGTGACGCACGCTCCACACGCCCCCTCCACTCCGCAGTTGGCTTCTATGAAAATCCGAAAGTGTATACCCCCGGACGCCGCTCCGACCCGCCGGAAACCTCCGGTCCACTCCAGTCATTCCGCGAACAGTTCACCCATACACCGCGACACCTGGTTGATCCTCGTCTCCTCCTCCACCCTCTTCTCAAGATACTCCAGCACCTTCTTCTTCTCCGCGTAGTTCCTCTTCACAATCGAATATCTCACCGTCGCTATCTCGTTGATTCCCTCGGACAGCCACGTCCACCCGCTCGTCGTCACACTCCCAAGAGAGTACTTCTTCATCACGCGGTTCACGGGCGCGTCGAGCGCCTTCACCGCCTTCCACGCCGCAGACCTCTCGTCCAGAAACACCCGCCCCTCGTCGTACCACTCCGGATTCTTCTTCAATTGCTCCACCACCGCCGGTGCCTCCGTGTCGAGCACCACGCTCAACTCCTCCCGAAACATAGCCTGCTCATCCTCGGGCATGTTCTGAAACCTGTCAGGGTCCTTCTTGATCTCCCGCAGCACGTTCCGCACAACGTACTCCTTCAGATGCAACCCGAGCTCCCCCGCGAACGCCTGCAGCAGCGCCGTCAGCTCCGCGCGCGCCGCCATGAAATCCACCCTCGCCTCCTCAAGCCGCCCACGAAGCCGCGACTCAAGCGTCGGCGACCCCGCACCGCGGAACTCGCGCCTCTTCTTCTTCCCGCCGCGCTTTTTTAAAAAAGGCAGTTCGATCATCTCTCACGCAAAATTCTACACCACCGCCCGGCATCCGTTCAAACGACCTTCAGCCTTTTCGCCATGCCAACGTCGTCTTCTCCGCTTTCATCAAATCGCCTCTGTAAACGCAAATCTTCCCGCCCGCGCCGCCGCAGTCATGACGGCTTTCGCCGCCCCCAAACCCCGGAACCTTATGGTTCTTAATAAGCGCAACTCTTGTCAAGCATCCCGTCCGACGATGCCGTCCATACCGTCCATTCATCCCCCCTTGAAAACCTCCGCATTAAGATCCCCTCCGCTCTCACGGGCAGTTCCGCGCGGTTTATCACCCCGACGATTGGACCGACGGAAAAGCTTGACAGAAGACGGAAAATCCGTATCATGATTATGCGTGTATTGTGATATAATTCACAAACAACGGAAAAACAACCCGCTGGAGGTGCTCCAATGGACTTCAACATAAGAAAAACCGCCGTCCTCGGCGCCGGCGTCATGGGCGCCGCCATCGCCGCACATCTCTCTAACTGCGGTATCGAGTGCCTCATGCTCGACGTCGTCCCCCCGCTCTCCGACGAGGACAGAAAAAAAGGCTTGAGCGACACCGACCCCGCCTTCCGCAACAAACTCGCAACGGCGGGCCTCAAGGGCGCACTCAAGGCAAAGCCCGCCGCGTTCTCCTCCAGCCGAAACGCCGACCTCGTCTCCATCGGCAACCTTGAAGACGACCTCCACAAAATATCCACCTGCGACTGGATAATCGAGGTCGTCAAGGAAGACCTCGAAATAAAAAGAAAACTCTTCGCAAAAGTCGCCGACCATTGGAAACCGGGGATCATCGTCTCATCCAACACATCGGGACTCTCTCTCAAGGACATGACCGCCGCGATGCACGATGACATGAAAAAATACTTCCTCATAACCCACTTTTTCAACCCCCCGCGCTACATGAAGCTCCTCGAGATCGTCGCCGGACCCGACACCGACCCCGAAATCGTCACGTACATGGCTCGCTTCGGCGCCGGAACCCTCGGCAAAGGCATCGTCTACGCCAAGGACACGCCCAACTTCATCGCCAACCGCATCGGCGTCTACGGCATGGCATCCACGATGCACACAGTGGCGGCAGGCGACTACAGGATAGACGAGGTGGATCAGATCATGGGAACCCCCATGGGACGCGCCAAATCCGCGATCTTCGGCACCGCCGACATCGTCGGCCTCGACACCCTCTTCCACGTGATCAACAACGTTTACGAGAGCGTGAAGGACGACCCGGAACGCGACTCCTTCAAACCCCCGGACTTCCTCGCAAAAATGGTCGAAAAAAAACTCTGGGGCCGTAAATCCGGCGCCGGCTTCTTCAAGATGCTCAAGGGTGAAGGAAAAAAGGAACTCCTCGTGATAAACCCCGCCACTCTCGAGTACGAAAACCAGAAACAACTCGACGCACCCTCGCTGAAAGCATGCAAGGGCGAACGCGACCCCGCAAAACGCCTCAGAAAACTCGCTTACGCCGACGACCGCGCCGGCATGTTCGCCTGGAATTCACTCAAAAACCTCTGCCTCTACTCCGTCAACCGCATCCCCGAAATCTCCGACGATATCGTCAACGTTGACAACGCAATGAAATGGGGCTTCAACTGGGACCTCGGCCCTTTCGAGTGCTGGGACGCCATCGGGCTTCGGGAATCCGTCGAGCGAATGGAAAAAGAGGGCGCCTCAATCCCCGGCAAAATCAAAAAAATGCTCGAATCGGGCGCCCAATCATTCTACAAAACCGACGGGCGGAAAATGCTGTACTGGGATTTCACCGACGGCGCCTACAGGGAGACCCCGCCCGATCCGGACGCCATTGACCTGACGATCATAAAGAAAACCGACGGCGCAAAGGTCATCGCCCGCAACACCTGCGCCTCCGTCCTGGACGTCGCCGACGGCGTCGCCTGCCTCGAATTCCACTCCGAACTCCAGCCGGACATGAACCCCGTTGACGATCAGATCATCGAAATGATGAAAAAGAGCGTGGAGATCGTCCAGCGCGGCTTCGCTGGGCTTGTCGTGGCGAACCACGGCAAAAACTTCTGCGTCGGCGCCAACCTCATGCTCCTCGCCATGAACGCAGCTCAGAAAAAGTTCGACCTCATCGAGGAGATGAGCAGGGCGTTCCAGGACGCGAACCAAGCTCTGAAGTTC
>JBFMFE010000237.1:0-4751 GCA_040752295.1 bacterium | reverse complement strand
GAGAACCTCCTCTCTTTTCGCTTCGAGTTCCTGAATCGCTTTCATGGCTCCTCCTCTCATTGTAGATATATATCCACAATACCATGCCTCAAAAAAAATTGCAACCCCACTTTTATGTCGCGGACCCGGTTCGTGAATGCACTGAGATAATAGAAAATCTCCAAAAAATGCACGGGATGGCACATCGGCGGGGGGTGGCGGCGATGAACCGCCGGGGAAGGCAAAGCGGCGCTGAAGCGCCGCGCTACACTCCAAAAAAATGCGAGAATCAGCGAAAATGCCCTTTGATGAGCAGTGAAGATTAAGATATAATGGACACTGAAAGAGGTGATCAGAATGTCCGGGATAAAACAACAGATGATTCGTTTTATTGAACGTCTGCCTGAAGACGTGACATGGGACGATGTGATGGCGGAGTTGTACTTCAGGATTAAAGTTGACACCGGACTGAAGGAACTGGACGACGGAGAAGGCATTTCTCATGCGGAAGTGAAGGAACAGATGTCAGAATGGCTCACAAAAGAATAAGATGGGCACCCGGCGCGGTCACCGATCTTCAAGACATCTGTGATTTCATTTCCAGGGATTCGGAATATTATGCGGCGCTTTTCGCAAAACGCATTATAGCGGTCGTTGAAAACATCCCCGATTTCCCCTTGTCCGGGCGAGTTGTACCGGAATACGAAGATGAAAATATCCGGGAAAGAATCTACAAAAATTACAGAATTGTCTATCGTCTGAAAGGCGACTTCGTAGAAATCGCCGCTATATGCAACAGCGCCAAACCACTGAGCGACATCTGATTGTCATCGATCACCAATAGCTTTCTGTAAAAAAGCGGTATGATGAATCGCCGGGGAAGGCAAAGCGGCGCTGAAGCGCCGTCCGCCTGTGTCGCCTGCCTGACTGTCAAACAGGTTGGCACCTGTCTGCGTGCGGGCACGCACAGGCAGGCGGCAGACAGGCACTCCAAAAAATAAGCTCACGGACCGGTCCGCCATCATTCCGGGGAGAAAACGGGCGGTCTCGCGGCGAGACGCCTCCCGCCCGCTATTATGTAAACACAGGCGGACAGAACGGCTGTCGCCGTGAAAGCGGCGGCGGAGACGACATCGAACGAATTGGCGAGCGCCCAGAAATACCCCCCCATGCCGATCAGCATGAAAGGAGACACCGGCAGCCCCAGAAGGGCGCCGACCGGCACGACCGCGAAGTTTACCGCGCTCCGCGCCGCGAGAATGAAACAGTCCTCGGCGGAGAAACCGGGATTGAGCAGCATGACGGGCACGACCCCAACCGCCCAGAAAAAAAGCAAAGTGTACAGATACTTCACGAACCGCGCCGCCTCTGTCGCATTCGCCGACATGAGACGGGCTGAAACGGAATAACGCCTGATCTCCCACGCCGGACCGGCGCCGAACACCGCCGACGTCCGTATTACAAACCCCAGCGCCGATAACCCGAGAGACAGCGCAAGCACCGCCGCTGCCTCCTCGACGGTCCACCTTCCCACGCCGGCATAAAGGAAAAAATTATCGCCCTCCGCCGTCTTGAGATATACCGCGGCAACAAGACCGGCGGAGAAGAAAAGGCTCAACACGTACGGAAAAAAAGAGGCGGGAACCCCGAGCGGGTCGGGACGGAAGACGCCGTCCCGTCCGGGCAGCAGCCTCACTGCCGCGACGAGCAGCGGCGAGCTGACCGCGAGGGAAATCAGCGCCCACGGGACGGGACGGCTGACAAGAACCCAGACATTCACGAAAAAGAACAGCGCAAGGCAGAGAGAGGCGTTAAGATTCCTCATCGTTCCTCCATGCCTCGATGACGCGCTTTCGCGTTTCCTCCATTTTCCCCGAGTTGTCTATCACCACGTCGGCGCGCGCGGCTTTTTCCTCCTGGGACATCTGCGACCCGATTCGCTGAAGCGCGTGTTCCCTCGTGCAGGAATCCCGCTCGAGTATCCTCTGCGCCAGCGCCTCCTCGGGCGCCGTGACGACCCACACGGAATCCATCCACGCATCGAACCCGGACTCAAAAAGCAGCGGTGCGACGATCACGACTCTTGCGTCGCCCGGCGCCCGGCTGACCTCCTCGGCGACCCTCCGGAAAATCAGAGGGTGCAGTATGGAGTTGAGCTTCTCCCGTTGAGCGTCGTCGGCGAAGACGACGTCGGCAAGCTTCTTCCTGTCAATCTCACCGTCCTCACCCAGGACCCCCTCGCCCCACTCCTTCACAATGGAATTCCACCCCTGGCTCCGCGCCGCGACCACCTCCCGCGCAACCCTGTCCGTGTCTATCACCACCGCCCCCAATTCACCGAGTACAGAAGCCACAAGACTCTTGCCGCTTGCGATGGAACCGGTCAATCCTATTTTTTTCATTCGGGCAACCCGGAGATCACGAAGACCCGCTGCAGGCGCGCGTTCCCCGGAAAACATCGCCGCAAGACGTGTCTCCCACCGTTTCCACCCTGCCTCGCTGGGAAAAGGAACGCTCCGGCGCCTAACTTTCCTCCACGCCGGCTTCATCAAGCTCGCTGCCGAGGACGTCACCGAGTGTCGTGGAGGAACGCCCGCTGTCAATGTACTTCTGCATATCGGAGGGGACCCTGCTTTCGAGGTGAAGTCCAAGGGAAAGTTTGCGTCTGCCCTTGTCAATGTCAAGCACCTTTACTTTCACCCTGCGGCCGACCGGGAAATTCTCGCGGCTCACCTTCTGAAACCCCGTCTCGGAGTTGTGCACAAGCCCCTCGAAGACGTCCAGAATCCGCACGAATATGCCGAACTTCGCCACCTTCGCCACGACGCCCTCGATAATCTGACCGGCGCATAACCGTCTCTCGGCGTCCTTCCACGGGTCCTCGTGCACGTGCTTGATGCTCAACGCTATCCTCTTGTTCTCGATGTCGAGGTCTATGATTTTCACCCTTACGTTGTTGCCGCATTTCACCGCCGCGGACGGATGGTCAACCCGGGTCCACGCCATCTCCGATACGTGAACCAGCCCTTCCACTCCCCCGATGTCCACGAAAGCGCCGAAATTGGTGATCCTCGTGACCTTCCCGTCCACAACGTCGCCTATCGCCATGGAACTGAAAATCTCAAGCTCCCTGTCCTGAGCCTCTTTCTTCAATAATTCCCGGTGTGAGACCACGACGTTGTTCTTTTCGCGGTCGAACTCGATAACCATCAGCTTCAGTTCCTTCCCGACGAGCGCCTGCGGGTCGGAGGGGGAATTGAATCCGAGGTGCGATACGGGGAGGAAGGCGTGCCTCGGCAGACCGACGTTCACCCTGTAACCGCCTTTCACCTGCTTCTCGATTGTGCCGTAAACCGGGGTTTTGCTCTCGTACGCCTTCGCCAGTTCGTTCCACCTTCTCTGCTCGACGACGCTTTTGTACGAAAGGAAAATCTCCTCGTCCCTGACCTCCACCACCATGACCTCGACCTCGTCGTCCACCTTCAGATCGCAGGCGCCGTCCCGCCCGTCGGAGAATTCCCCCTTCGGGATGCGTCCCTCCGTCTTGAAGCCCGTGCTCACATACACGTACTCGTCGTCTATCTTCGAAACCCTTCCAAGCACGATGTCGCCCACCTCGAGGCTGAACGGAATATTCATCGCCGCGCTCAACGGCGTGCCGAAGTCGTTTTCTCCGAAGTTTCCCCCCGTCACAGTCCAATCCCTCCCGTGCCGGATTGACCCGTGCATTTTAGACCATGTTCCTTTAATTTACAACACCGGCGGCGCCGGTCCCGTTTCGCCGCCGCGACAACGGACGCCCCCGCCGTCACCGGCGTTTCCGCCCGCGCCGCTCTCCTCCATCGCCCTTACAAGATTGAGCAGAAGCTCGTTCACGGGTGCCCCGAATCCAAGCCGCTCCGCCTCACCTGCCACGGTCCCGCATATCGCCTCGATCTCCGTCCTCTTGCCGGCGCGCACGTCCTGATGCATCGAGGATATGTTCTCGCCGGTGAGCCGCGCCACCTCTTCCGCCTTCTTTATCGGATCGGGAAACTCGAGTGTTATCCCCTTCGCCGAGCACACCCGGTACGCCTCGAGAACCGCCCTGTGCATCAGGGCGAGAGCGGCGGGTCGTCTCAGAAGCTCGCCGTTGCGGACCCTCAGCAATGCCGTCAGGGGATTGATCCCCACGTTGACAAGCAGCTTGCCCCACAGAACGGCTTTGACGTTGTCCGAGGCGCGCGTCGGTATGCCGGCGCGGCTGAACGTCGCGGCGACGTTCTCGATCCTCTCGGTGCGGGAACTGTCGAGTTCCCCGATGACGGTCTCCCCGGTTCCGGCGTGGTGAATATGCCCCGGCGCCTTCACGTTCACCCCCTGCGACGTCGTTCCGGCGATCACCTTCTCCCGCGGAACAACCTCGCAAATCCGCTCCACGTTGCCGACGCCGTTCTGAAGGGAAAGCGCCACTGACTTCTCCCCGACGAGCGGCGCGAGCCGCCGTGCCGCCTCCGGCGTGGAATACGCCTTGACGCACACCATAAAAAGGTCCGCGCCCGCCCCTTCCCGGAAATCCACCGCCGCCCTCACGCGAACCGTCATCTCACCCGACGCTCCCTCGAACCTCAAGCCCTCACGGTTGACCCTCTCCGCTCTCTCGGGGTGATTGTCGAGCAGCACCACGTCCTCGCCGCTTTCAGCGAGGAGGGCTCCGAACAGGCTTCCCACGGCGCCGGCGCCAAGGATTGCTATCCTCACGCGGTGATTATATTACGGGGCGCCGGACCGCT
>JBFMFE010000236.1:0-7239 GCA_040752295.1 bacterium | reverse complement strand
TCACCTACCCCAGGCTCATCGGTCTCCTCCCGTTCGGCGCCGCCGTCTTCGGCATCCTCTTCTTCACGCTCCTCCTCACGCTCGGGATAGATTCCGCCTTCTCGCTCGTTGAGGCGGGAGTCGCGGGCGGTATTGACAAATGGAAAAAAACGCGCCTCGCCGTCAACCTCGCCGTCTCCACCGCGCTCTTCCTCGTGGGCGTCATATACGCGACCAGAGCCGGACTCATGTGGCTCGACCTCATTGACAATTACATGACAAACATCGGACTCACGTTCGTCGGCATGATCGAATGCCTCGCCGTAGGCTGGTTCTTCGGCGCCGGCAGGCTCCGCCGACACGTCAACGAAGTCTCCGACTTCAAAATCGGTCGCTGGTGGGATTTCTGCATCCTCGTCCTCACGCCGGCGGTCCTGTTCTACATACTCGCCGTGAACGTGCGCGACGCCATCGCGGCGCCCTACGGCGGTTACCCCCCGTGGGCGCAGTTCGCGGGCGGTTGGGGGCTTATCGCCTTCACGGTCGCCGCCTCCGTCGTCCTCATGCTCATCCCCTCGAAAGGAGACCGCTGATCGTGCCTGCCTCCGCGTGGATAACGCTCGTGCTCGCATCCCTCATACTCTACGGCGGCGCCGCCCTGTGCCTGCTCATAACCCTCAGGAAACCCGGCGGCTACGTCGTTGACCCCGGGGAAAAGGAACACCCCGAGCACAAGTTCATCAGATAGGTCGCTCATCCGGCGCCGGCGATTCCGTCCCCCACTTGACGTACCACGTTGGAATGCTTAAATATATGGCGGCGTTCCGCCGGGCGGCAGCAGCCCGCGGTTTTTAATGAGGGAACGCCGGCGTGAACGATGCCCGTCTTCCATCATTACGGATACGTGCTCCTCTTCTTCGCCGCCGCCCTCGCCTTCGCGCTCGTCACCCTCGCGCTCTCGCGCCTCCTCCAGCCGCGTAAACCCTACCCGGCGAAGGAAACCACCTACGAGTGCGGCGAAGTCCCGGTCGGCGCGGCGTGGGTGCAGTTCAACATCTGCTACTACATCTTCGCCCTCATCTTCGTCATATTCGACGTCGAGACTGTCTTCATCTACCCCTGGGCGGTCGTCATGAAAATGCTCGACAGCGCCGGCTTCGGCGCGTTCGCCGTCGCCGAAATGACCGTATTCATTCTCGTACTCCTCCTCGGTCTGCTCTACGCGTGGAAAAAAGGCGTCCTCAAATGGGTTTAGACGATAAAAAACTGCCCCCCGGCGCTCTCACGTCGGGCATTGACTGGGTCTACAACTGGTCCCGCCGCTCTTCTCTCTGGTTCATGACCTTCGGACTCGCCTGCTGCGCCATCGAAATGATGACCGCGCAGACGTCGCTCTACGACTGGGAACGCTTCGGCTTCGCCCCGCGACCCACGCCGCGCCAGGCGGACGTCATGATCGTCGCCGGCACCGTAACCTGCAAAATGGCTAAGCGCCTCCTCACACTCTACCACCAGATGCCCCAGCCCAGATACGTCATCGCCATGGGCAGCTGCGCCATCTCCGGCGGCGCCTACCGCGACACCTACAACGTCGTCCGCGGCGTTGACAGGGTCGTACCAGTTGACATCTACGTGCCCGGCTGCCCCCCGCGACCCGAAGCCCTACTCAACGGCATGATCCAGCTTCAGAAAAAGATAGACGCCGCCACCCACGCCGCGAAAAAAAACGCCGCCGGCTGAAAACTTCAGCGCGCGCGCCGTCGCACGAAAGACGATGAACGACGAAAAATCCGAAATCACAGCCTCCGGAGGCGAACCCCCGGAAACGCCCCCGGCTCAACAACCGGAACCATATCCCGACCACCCCCTCGAAAAGGAAATCAGCGCCGCATTCGGCGCCCCGCTCGCCGCACGCCTCAACTTCGGCGAACTCGAACTCAAACTCCGCCCCGAACAGCTCATCCCCGTCTGCTCCTTCCTCAAATCCCACCCGCGTACCCCGTTCAACTACCTCCGCAACCTCACCGCCGTTGACTACAAAGACCGCTTCGAAATCGTCTGCCACCTCTGCGCCCTCTCCACCATGGACAACCTCATAATCAAGGTCGAACTCGAACGCGAAAACCCCGCCGTCCCATCCCTCTGCTCCGTCTGGAGCGCCGCCGACTGGCAGGAACGCGAAGTCTTCGACCTCTTCGGCATCACCTTTACGGGACACCCCGACCTCCGCCGAATCCTTCTGCCCGACGAATGGGAGGGACACCCCCTGCGCAAGGATTACACCATCGAGGAAAAAAAGGTGGAAAATTGGAAGGAAGCGCTAAAACACAGGAACTGACCCTCAGCATGGGTCCCCAGCACCCAAGCACGCACGGGGTGCTCAGACTCATCCTCCGCGTTGACGGCGAGTTCATACGCGACGTCAGACCCGACCTCGGATACCTCCACCGCGGCGCCGAAAAACTCGCCGAGGAACGCTCATACCTCCAGTTCAACCCCCTCACCGACCGCTTCGATTATCTCTCCGCCATGCACAACAACGCGGTCTACTCCATGGCTATCGAGAAACTCGCCGCCATACAGGTCCCCGAACGCGCCGAATACATCCGCGTCATCGTCATGGAACTCAACCGCATCGCAAGCCACCTCGTCTTCTGGGGCACCTTCGGACTCGACCTCGGCGCCCTCACGCCCATACTCTACGCGTTCCGCGAGCGCGAAAAAGTCCTCGAACTCCTCGAAATGGTCTCCGGCGCGCGCATGACGTTCAACTACATTCGCTTCGGAGGCGTCAGGGACGATCTGCCCGACGGCTTCGTCCCCGCCCTGAACGCCTTCCTCGACGAGTTCCCCCACCGCCTCGACGAGTACGACGCCCTCCTCACCGGCAACGAGATATTCAAGATCAGAACCATCGGCATCGGCAGACTCGACCCCGGCGACGCCGTCGCCCTCGGCGTCACGGGTCCGAACCTCCGCGCCTCCGGCGTCGCCTTCGACCTCCGCCGCGCCGAACCCTACTCCGTTTACGACCGCTTCTCGTTCGACGTCCCCACCCGCGCCGCCGGCGACACCTTCGACCGCTATGCCGTACGCATCGAGGAAATGCGCCAGTGCGTGCGCATCGTCCGCCAGGCAGTCGAACAGATGCCGGACGGACCCGTACAGGCGAAAGTCCAGCGCAACATCAAGCCCCCACCCGGCGACGTCTACGCGCGAATCGAAGCCCCGCGCGGCGAACTCGGCGTCTACCTCGTCAGCGACGGCGGCGCCAACCCGTACCGCTTCAAACTCCGCGCCCCATCCTTCATCAACCTCCAGGCGCTCAAAAAAATCTCCACCGGCATGAAAGTCGGCGACCTCATCGCCATCCTCGGCAGCATTGACATCGTCCTCGGCGAGGTGGACAGGTAAACCATGCTCGACGCCGCCTACTCGCTCCTCGACTCCCTCGAAAAAACCGCGCTCTCCGCCGGCGTCCCTGCGCCCGCCTTCAACCTCCTGCGCATGACAATCGTCCTCACCCTCGTCTTCGCGTTCGTGCTCCTCACCACGATCATCCTCATATACGTCGAACGCAAAACATGGGCGTACATGCAGGTGCGCCTCGGTCCAATGCGCGTCGGACCGAAAGGCGCGCTACAGACCGTCGCCGACGGCATAAAGCTGTTCCTCAAAGAAGACGTCATCCCCGCCCTCGCCGACAAACCCCTCTTCCGCGCCGCCCCAGTCATCGTCCTCGTCCCGGCTCTCATGGCTTACGTCGTCATACCCTTCGGCGACGGCCTCATCGCCAAAGACCTCAACATCGGCATCCTCTACATCCTCTCCATATCCTCCGTCGGCGTTCTGGGCATCATCACGAGCGGCTGGTCATCCAACAACAAGTACTCGCTCCTCGGCGGAATGCGCGCCGCCGCGCAGATCGTCAGCTACGAAGTCCCCGTCCTCCTCTCCATACTCGGCGTCGTCATGCTCACAGGCTCGCTCTCCATGAACGCCATCGTCGAAAGCCAGAAAGCGGGACTCCTCGGCGGATGGTATTTCTTCCGCCCCCCGTTCAACCAGACGCTCGCCGGCATGATCTATCTCACCGCCGCGCTCGCCGAACTCAACCGCACCCCCTTCGACCTCCCCGAAGCCGAATCCGAACTCGTCGCCGGCTACAACACCGAATACAGCGGCATGCGCTTCGCCTTCTTCTTCCTCGCCGAGTGGATGAACATGTTCCTCCTCGCCTGCATCGCCGCCACGCTCTTCTTCGGCGGCTGGCTCGCCCCCTTCGGACTGGAGTTCGCCGGACGCCTCGGCTCGCTCTTCTGGTTCCTTCTCAAGGTCTGGGCGCTCATGTTCGTCGTTATCTGGATACGCGCCACCTTCCCGCGCTTCCGCGTGGACCAGCTTATGGAATTCTCGTGGAAATTCCTCATCCCGCTCACCCTCGCCAACGTCATCGTCACAGCCGTCATCATCGCCGCGAGGTGACACCCATGATCATCACCGGCAAAGGACTCGTCATCGGTCTCTGGACAACCCTCAGGCACCTCTTCCGACCCGCCATCACCGTCCAGTACCCCGCCCGGAAAATAGAGCCGAAGCCGCGCTTCCGCGCGAGGCACGCCCTCCTCATGAAAGAAGACGGAACCCACCGCTGCATCGCCTGCCTCGCCTGCGTCAGAATCTGCCCCGACAGGCTCATCACCGTCAAATCACACAAGGAGGAAATCCCGGACAGCGAAAAGAAACGCATCGTCATAGACGGGTTCACCGTCGAAATGGAAGCCTGCATGTTCTGCGGTCTCTGCGAGGACGTCTGCCCCACCACCGCCATCGTCCTCACCCGCCGGTACGAAATGGCGTGCGAAGACCGCCGCGCCCTCTTCCTCGACGTGCGGGAACTCATCGAATCGGGCAAAGGATATGACCCCCCAGGCTGACCCGCAGAGCTTCGCGGCGATCTGGTTCTACGTCTTCGCGGCTGCCGCGCTCGCCGCCGCCGTCTGCGTCGTGGCGCTCCCAAACATCGTCCACTGCGCCATGTCGCTCGCCGCCTCCTTCATCGCCGTCGCCGCCATCTACGTCCTCCTCGACGCCGAGTTCCTCGCCGCCGTCCAGGTCCTCATCTACGTCGGCGCCGTCACCGTCCTCATCCTCTTCGCCATCATGCTCAGCCGGAAATACATCCCCGAGGGCGCGCTCCGCTGCCACAATTCCCAGAGCATCCCCGCCCTCCTCCTCATCGCCCTGTTCCTCGCCATCGGCGCCTCCATCGTCGCGCGCGCATTCCACGGCGTCGCCCCGGCGGCGCTCTCCGCGCCGGCGGACCTCACCAACGTGCAGCTCATCGGCGTCAGGCTCATGCGCCTCTACGCCCTCCCGTTCGAGATCGCATCCGTCGTCCTCCTCGTCGCCATGGTCGGCGCCATCATCATCGCAAGGAGAGACTGAAAATGGTCCCGCTCCACCACGTCCTCATATTCACGGCAGCCCTCTTCGCCGTCGGTCTCTACGGCGTCCTGGTCCGCCGCAACATGGTCGGCATTCTCATGAGCATCGAACTCATGCTCAACGCCGCCAACGTCAACCTCGTCGCCTTCTCCCGCTACCTACACACGGCGCAAATTTCAGGGCAGGTCTTCGTCGTCTTCACCATCACCGTCGCCGCAGCCGAAGCCGCCGTCGCCCTCGCCATCATCCTCGCAATCTACCGCCGCCGCGGCACGATCAAAATGGACGAGATAAACCTGATGAAATGGTGAACCGGGAACCCCGAAAATGAACCCGACCGCCGAATCCGCCTTCAACGCCGCCCTCAGACTATCACCCCTCATCCCCCTCTTCCCCTTCCTCGCCTTCGCCGCCATCGTCCTCTTCACCAGAACCCTCGGAAACCGCCTCTCCGCCGCCCTCTCCATCGGCTCGCTCCTCGTCTCTGCCCTCATCTCCTCCGTCATATTCACCGGCGTTTTCTTCCTCGGTCTCGAATTCCGCGACGGCGAAGCCTACACCGCCGGAATCGAACTCCTTCGCCTCGGCGATTTCACCCTCAACGTCGGCATCCTCGTTGACAACTACACCGCGGTCATGCTTCTCGTCGTCACCCTCATCGGCTCGCTCATCTTCATCTACTCCACCGGATACATGCACGGCGACCCCCTCTACCCGCGCTTCTTCGCCTACCTCGCATTCTTCGCCGGCGCGATGCTCACTCTGGTGCTCGCCGACAACTTCGCGCTCCTCTACGTCGGATGGGAACTCGTGGGACTCGCCTCGTACCTCCTCATCGGCTTCTGGTTCCACAAACCCTCCGCCGCTAAAGCCGCCGTCAAAGCCTTCGTCACCACCCGCGTCGGCGACGTCGGCATGTTCGTCGGCATCGCCATCCTCTTCAGCCTCACCGTCGGGTACTACGGCATGTCCGGCGCCACGTTCAATTTCAACGCTATATTCCGTATGCTCCACGAACACACGGAACTCTACGGCGCCCCCGTCATCACCGCCGCCGCCCTTTTCCTGTTCATGGGCGCGGTCGGCAAGTCCGCCCAGTTCCCGCTCCACATCTGGCTCCCGGACGCCATGGAAGGTCCCACGCCCGTCAGCGCCCTCATACACGCCGCCACGATGGTCGCCGCGGGCGTTTACCTCGTCGGCAGAACCTATCCCATCTTCGATTTCGCGCCGGCGGCGCTGCTCACCGTCGCGCTCGTAGGCGGCTTCACCGCCCTCTTCGCCGCCGCCATCGGGCTTGTCATGTACGACATCAAAAAAGTCCTCGCCTACTCCACCATAAGCCAGCTCGGCTACATGATGCTCGCCCTCGGCGTCGGCGGCTTCACCGCCGGCATTTTCCACCTCTTCACCCACGCCTTCTTCAAAGCCCTCCTCTTCCTCTGCTCCGGAAGCGTCATCATCGGCTGCCACCACGAACAGGACATGCGCCGCATGGGCGGGCTGCGCCGCAGAATGCCCGTCACCTTCGTCACCTTCCTCATCGGCTCCCTCTCCATCGCCGGCATCTTCCCGCTCGCCGGCTTCTGGAGCAAGGATGAAATCATCGCGGACGCGCTCAAATGGGCGCGCGCCGCCCCCGACATCCTCCACTATCTCCCTTATCTCTTCGCCCTCTGCGCCGCCCTCATGACCGCCTTCTACATGTTCCGCCTCATGTTCCTCACCTTCGGCGGCGATTACAGGGGACACGGCGAACCCCGCGAAACCCCGCCCGCCATGACCGTCCCCCTCGCCGTCCTCGCCTTCTTC